>QHZE01000100.1 GCA_003225335.1 Acidobacteriota bacterium | reverse complement strand
GCGCACAGACAGGCAGCATACGGGGAACTATCGATTCCTATTGATAATGATTTCAGTGATGCCTTTCCCGGCCGGCCTGTCGCCCTGGCCAACCAGTCGCGAAGCGCTATCAGGACGGATAGTCCACGCAATCGATCTGATAGTAATTTCTTAGTAATTTCTAGTAATTTCCCCTACGCGGGAAGCCGGCAGGCAGAAGCGGGTACAATTAAAAGCCTCAACTCCTCGGGAAGTTCTTTCTACAAGTAACCGTGACAGATCCTCGGCTATGCTGTGATCGTTCAGACAGTCAAGACCGAACCTACTTTGGTGCTTCAGTTCAAGCCCGTTTAAAAGCCTGGTTCCGATTGCTGGTGATCCTTTCATTGGTGGCTGCTTTTTAGACCCCGTTCGGAAGATTACTCGACTTGCCTTGCAATCGGGTCTGAACGTTCACAATCCTGAGTTGTTCCTATCGAGGAGGACCCATGAAAATGAAACGCAAGAAGAAAGTGCTTCAGGTTCCCAAACTGGAAAGTCTGAAACAAATTAATCCGAATGCTGCGGGCGTGGATGTCGGCGCCTCGGAGCTTTATGTTTGTGTTCCGGAGGATCGCGACCCCAGACCGGTCCGCGTTTTCCAAACCTTTACATCCGACCTGCATGAGATTGCAGCGTGGCTCAAACGGTGTCGTGTGACGAGCGTAGCGATGGAATCCACCGGTATCTATTGGATTCCTCTGTATGAAGTCTTGGAGGAAGCTGGCTTCGAGGTCAAGTTGGTCAATGCCCGAGAAGCCAAAAATATGCCGGGTCGCAAGAGCGACATTCTGGACTGCCAATGGATTCAACAGCTGCATAGCTATGGGCTCCTGACGGCCTCTTTCCGTCCGCCTAAAGACATTGTGGCATTGCGAAGTCTGGTGCGCCACCGCGACCGGCTCATCGTGGCTCGTGCAGTCCATATCCAGCATATGCAAAAGGCGCTGCACCTGATGAATCTGCAACTCGACAATGTCCTGTCCGATATCACCGGCGTGACAGGAATGCGGATCCTGCGAGCGCTTGTGGCTGGCGAAAGGAACCTGGACACTTTAGCCAGTTACCGCGATCCCAGTTGCAAAAGTAGCGCACAGGTCATTCGTGAATCGCTCAAGGGCAACTATCAAGAGGAACATCTGTTCCCATTACGACAATCCCTAGAGCTGTACGATTACCATACTACGATGATCCAGCAGTGTGATCGGGAGATTGAGCAAAAGTACCGAGCGCTCCCTTCTAGAGTTGATCTTCAGCGCAAGCCGCTCCCTCCTTCCAAAAAACAACAGAAAAAACCCAGAAAGAATGCCCCGACATTTGATCTCCGCAGTCGCCTTTATGAAATGGCTGGCGTTGATTTAACCGCCATTGACGGCTGTAACGCCGCTACCATCCAGGTGGTGCTTTCGGAAACAGGCGTAGATATGGAGCCATGGAGAACATGCGGCCATTTTACCTCGTGGATGTGCCTGGCTCCCCACAACGATATTTCCGGAGGCAAAGTCCTCAGAAGCCGGGCCAAAAAGACCAAGAATCGAGCCAATACAGCCCTCCGCCTGGCGGCGCAGGCGCTTACCCACAGTGATAGCTGGCTGGGAGCCTATTATCGCCGGCAGCGTGCCCGTTTGGGAGCGCCCAAAGCCATCATTGCAACTGCTCACAAAATCGCGCGCATTATCTATTACATGCTCAAGTACCAGAGGGAATTCGTTGATCTGGGTGCCAACCATTACGAAGCTCAGTACCGGAAGCGCCAAATCAACAGCCTGACAAAAAAAGCAGCGAGCCTGGGACTGCTTCTGGTCCCTGCAAAAGCTTAATTATTCAACGAGGCCCCATTACTGCGTCACCTCCGCAGATCCTCCAGTTTGCTGGAACGGGATACTTCTGTCCAAAATCTAACCCTGTTCCGGCAAAATCGTCTCTTTCCGATCAATGACCACCAAAAAAACAAAATCAACATCATTAAGGGCGCTTCCCGTCCCCTTCGAAGCCGAGGGTTACTTGGAAGTGGGAGTCAAGCGGCGCGGCCGGAGAGACTGTGAAAAATTGTATTTCAAACCCATCCGAATGGCAGTGATCGTTTTGAAATTCGTGGAATTCGTGGCCAACAAATAAAGCCGCCACGAATTAACACGAATTAGATTCTCCACAGCTTGAGGAGTTCACTGCAGAGTGAATTGACTTCCACTCCTAATTGCACCCATCCGCGATTGGTTCCTGAGGAACGCCGGAGACACGTGGTATAATTTTCCGGCCATGGCGCCCGGCGCAGCGTTTCTTCCAAGGAAAAAGACAGACAAACTTCCCGCCTGGCTGCTGGTTCTCTACGGTTTTTCCCTTCTCTGCTTCGCGTTCGTGGGTGTTGTGGCGGGTATCCTGGTGGGATACAACTACAGCCTACCAAGGATCCAAAGCCTGGAGGACTACAGACCCGACGTCATCACCGATATTTATTCCGATGACAATAAAGTCATCGGCGAGTTCGCGGTAGAGCGGCGCATCATCATTTCGTGGGAAGACATCCCCCCTTATTATTTGAATGCTCTCCTGGCCGCCGAAGACAACCAGTTTTTCCACCACTCCGGAATCAATTACTACGCGATGCTGCGCGCCGCCTACAAGGACATCGTTGCCATGCGCAAGGCGGAAGGCGCAAGCACGATCACGCAGCAACTGGCGCGGCTGCTGCTTCTCAGCCCGGAGAAGGCCTTCGATCGCAAGATAAAGGAGATCCTCCTGGCATGGAAAATCGAGCGGCGCTACTCCAAGAGACAGATCCTCACTCTCTACTGCAACCAGCACTACCTCGGGCTTGGGATTTACGGTGTCGCCGCCGCCGCCGATTTTTATTTCGGAAAGCAGCTCAAGGATCTTGCGCTGGAAGAATGCGCGCTTTTGGCCAGCCTTCCGCGAAACCACCGGATGTACTCGCCAATCTTCCATCCTGACGCGGCGCTCGCGCGGCGCAATTACATTCTCGAGCGGATGGTAGCGGAAGGGATGATCTCGGCCAAACTGGCGGCCGAGGCCAAGGCGAAACCGATCACACTGAAACCACGGCGGCGAGAGGACCTGGCCCCCTATTTCGTCGAGTGGGTCCGACAGTCGCTGGCCGACAAGTATTCGACGGATGTCATCTGGCGCAGGGGCTTGCGCGTGTACAGCACGCTCAACATCGGCATGCAGGAGGCTGCGAACAAGGCTCTGCGCGATGGCCTCCGGGATTACGACAAGCGGCATGGGTGGCGGGGACCCATCGACAACATCCTCCGGCAACCGCCCGCGAGCCTGGAAACCTACACCCACCCGGACTGGCGGAATATGCTCCGCCCAGGAGACATTGTCACCGGGCTTGTGGTGAATGCCGGAAAATCGGAAGCCACCGTTCGGGTGGGCAAATACACGGCCGCGTTGGGGGCGAAAGAGATCGTCTGGACCAAGGCAAAGTCGCCCGCCGCGATCCTGAAGGCGGGAGACCTGGTGAAGCTGCAGATCGTCTCACTCGATGCGAACGGGAAAACTGCATCCGCGCTTCTGGACCAGACTCCGCAGGTGCAGGGAGCTCTCATCACGATCCAGAATTCCACGGGTGAAATCAAGGCGATGGTGGGCGGATACGACTTTGAAGCCAGCGAATTCAACCGAGCTACGCAGGCGCTCCGCCAGGCCGGGTCCACGTTCAAGCCCTTTGTCTATTCCGCCGCGCTCGAAAATGGCATGAGCCCCGACAGCCCCGTCGACGATACGCCTGTCAGTTTCACCGATGCTCTGGGAAGAGTCTGGAGCCCGGCGAACTATGACGGCAAGTTCAAGGGACCTATCACGATCCGCGAGGCTTTGACCGAGTCCAGAAACGTTCCCACGGTCAAGGTCGCCTCCTCGATTGGAATCAAGAACGTGGTGATCATGGCGCGCCGCTTCGGGCTCACGGGCCCCATGGAGGCGTATCTTCCGCTGGCGATCGGCGCTTGCGAAGCGACCCCTCTCGAGATGACCTCGGCCTTCACCGTGTTCCCCATGCTGGGCCAGCAGGCCAAACCTTATTTCATTCGGCGCGTGGAGGACTACGACCGCGTGAAGCAAGAAGAGACGGTACCGAAAATCCGGAAGGTTTTGGAACCGGAAATCGCCGAGCAGATGCTGGAAATGTTGCAGAACGTGGTACAGAACGGAACCGCCACCGCTGCCAGATCGCTCGGGCGGCCGATTGGAGGAAAGACGGGCACTACCAACGACTTCACGGATGCCTGGTTCGTAGGATTCACCCCTTCGCTGACCACGGCTGTCTGGGTCGGCTTTGACACTAAAAAAAGCCTGGGAGACAAGGAAGCTGGAGCCAGAGTTGCCCTCCCTATATGGATCCAGTACATGCGCGAGGTGTTGAAAGACAAACCCGTGGAGAAGTTCGCGACTGGTGAACCCAGCGACCAGCTAACCCTCGGAGACGGCCACGAAGCGAATCCCGCGCCACGCAGAAAGCTCTTCGTGGAAGACATTCCCGCCGCACCACCCGCCAAGCGGCCCTGAAACTACAGTAGGCAGTCTGCAGTGGGCAGCCGACTGCCGCGTCAGCGGTCCCTTTCTACGATGTAGTGGCGGATTGTAGGCTTTGAACCACGGTCGGCAGTTGCATTGCTCGGCGGACCATTCCAGACAGCTTGCCGCCGGCAATGGGCGGTGGGTACGGAGACGGAAGGCAGAAAACAGCGAACCTACCGCTCACTGCTGCTTTCAGCGGTCTCTTTCCACGATGTAGTCGGGGATCGTTGTCAGCGCCTCGCGCGCCCGGGACTCTGGAAAGTGGAGCAGGTATTGCTTGGCCTCACGCGCATATTGGTGCGCCTTATCCATAACCCGATCCACGGTTTTGTATTTGCGGACCAGGTCCACGATGGCCTCCTTGTTTACGCTGCCAAAGCCATTCTCGCGCAGCACGGTTCTTACCAACTCTCGATGTTGGGGTTCCCCTTCCTGCATAAGGTAAATGAGAGGAAGGGTGAGCTTCCCTTCCTTCAGGTCGCTCACCACGGGCTTGCCCAGCGTGCTCTCCGTCGACGTGAAATCCAGCACGTCATCCACCATCTGAAAGGCAATTCCGATGTTTAGGCCGTAGCGGTCAAGATACTCCTGGTGTTGCTCGCTGACCGAGCTGAGGATCCCCCCGATCTGCGCGCACGCGGAAAAGAGAAAGGCGGTTTTTCGCATCGAGATGTCCAGATGCTGCTCCTCCGTCACGTCCATACTCCCATTAAGGTCCTGTTGAATCAGCTCGCCCTCGATCATCTTGCGCGTCACTTCCGTCAGGATGTCAAGGATCTTGAAGTGCCGCTCTCTCAGGGCAAGATGAAACGCGGTCATGTAGAGCCAGTCCCCCATCAGGACGGTGATCTCGTTCCCCCACTGCGCATTCACGGAGGGGCGGCCCCGCCTTACTTTCGCGTCATCGATGATATCGTCGTGAACCAAGGTGGCGGCATGAATCATTTCCACTACGGCCCCCAGCCGATAGACGACCGGTCCCTGATAACCGCACATCTGCGAGGTAAGCAGAAGCAGGGCAGGCCGGATGCGCTTTCCGCCGCTGTCCTGTATGTAGCGGGAGATGCGGTCGACGAGCTGAACGTTCGAGTGCGAGTGCCGCTCCAGCTCGCGTTCGACCTCCGCGAGTCCTTCCTCGACCAGTTTGAAGATTTCTTGCGGATTCAAATCGCACTCTCTAAGACTATGTCAATCAAACGTGTCCTGACGCGTGGCTCCCCGAGAAGCGGCATCTTATCACAGGTCACCGTTTTCGAACCTCAAAAGGCGACGTAAATTGGAGGTCGTTTGGCGCGCGAGCTCCTCGAAAGGCACGCCCAGAGTGGACGCCAGACCGCGGGCGACATCGACTACAAACGCCGGCTCATTCCGCTTTCCGCGATGTGGCATTGGGGCCAGAAATGGCGCATCGGTCTCCACCAGAATAAGGTCGAGGGGAACACCACGAGCCGCGTCCCGCAACCGGTCCGCACTCTTGAAGGTCACGATGCCGGAGAAGGAGATCAGAAATCCCTGAGCGGCGCATTCGCTCGCGTGCTCCGGCGCGCCCGTAAAACTGTGCAGTATCCCTCCGAGCTCACTCTTCCGCCACTCCTGGCGGAGGATGTCCAACAAGTCTGCCCAGGCATCCCGGCAATGGATGGACACCGGCAACCCCCGCTCTTGCGCCAAGCGCAACTGCCGGCGGAACACCTCCCGTTGTGCGTCGCGAGGGGAATTGTCGTAATAGTAATCCAGGCCTATCTCTCCCCAAAGGACCACCTTCGGATGCTCGGCCCAGGACTCCATCTTTTTCCAGTACGCCTCTTCTACCAGCCGCGCATCGTGAGGATGCACGCCTATGGCTGCGTAGATGAAATCATGTTCCAGCGCCAGGGCCAGAGCTTTCTCGACCGATGATTCCTGCGGATTCGCGCTCCCGATCGTCAACAGAAGTTCCACACCCGCTTCGCGCGCGCGTTGGATCACCTCAGGCCGGTCGGCGTCAAACTGAGGCATGTCCAGGTGGGCGTGGGAGTCGGCGATCATGAAAGGAGATCAGAATGGAAAAGCTATTTAAGAAGAGAGCCGTTGGGCACTTCTTCGGTAAAGGTCGCAAGAACCGGCCTTCCATCCACCGACGCGGCCACTATCATTCCATTCGACTCAACTCCCATGAGTCTCGCCGGTTTCAGGTTGACCACGACGACGACCTTGCGGTTGAGCAGGGTGGCGCCATCATAAGCTTCTGCTATCCCGGCAACCACCTGGCGAACCTCGTCTCCGATATCCACCCTGAGCTTCATGAGCTTCCGTGAGCCGGCAACTTTTTCGGCTTCGACTATCTGACCCACGCGCATCTGAATCCTGGAAAAGTCTTCTATGCTTATCCTGGAACCCTCAACGTCCTGGGAAGGCACACCGCTGTTTGCCGGCGGATTGGAGTTTTCTTGCGACATTTTGACCTTTCTATTCTATCAGGATGGCATTCACCGCTAAGACGCAAATACGCTAAGGAATCTATTAAGGTAATTACGCTTAGCCGGCGACCTCAAGATAAGCCCGGGTCGCGGCTGCTTGAACTTCCTTCAGGGCGACTCCCCTTTCTTCAGCCAGCCGCCGGCAGTCCTCGTATTCGGGGACAAAATTCATCCGCTGGCCGTCGAGGGAGGAAATCTTGACAGTAACCGTTCCGTATTCGGTCTGCACCTGGCGGTATTCGCGCCGGAGCGTTCTGCGTTGCGCGAGGCTGAATCTTATGCCGATCGTCGTGGTTTCAGCAAATATCAACCGCGCGAGCGAATCCAGACTTGATGGAGCGCAAACGACTGTAAGCTGAAAGCCTGGACGGTTCTTCTTCATCTGAACGGGCGTCACGTACACGTCCAGAGCTCCCTCCTTCAATGCCCTCTCCTGGAAGTATCCGAAGATCTGCGGATTCATATCGTCGATCGCCGACTCGATGACGAGAACCTCTTCCTCGCCGGGCTTCAGCGCTATCAGTCGCACGGCCTCCTCAGCTTCTTCCCGCGTCTCGACCTCTTCGCCTATCGTCACTCGCAGCACGTTGGCGCTCGCCTTGAAATCCCGGGCGCCCGCTCCGTACCCTGTAGATTGGATCTTCATCAGGGGCCGAGGGCCGTACCGGTCCACGAGGGTCGCGAGAAGCGCGGCCCCCGTTGGCGTCGTAAGCTCTCCCGCGACGGAATTCGAATAGGTGGGCACGTCTTTAAGAAGTTCTTGAGTAGCGGGACCGGGTACAGGATATGTCCCGTGCCGGCATTCGACCGTCCCCTGCCCGAGGTTCACCGGGGAGGATAGGACTGTGGCAGGCGCCAGACGCTCCATGCAGATCATCGTCCCGACGATGTCAATGATGGAATCCACAGCTCCAACCTCATGGAAGTGAACTTCGTCCGTTGGCTTATCGTGGATTTTACCCTCGGCCTCAGCCAATCTGCAAAAAGCTTCAATGGATTTTTCCTTCACCCAGGCCGAGAGACCGCTGCTTGATATGATTTCGCGGATCTGGCGAAAGCTCCGGTGCTCATGCCCCGCGCCGTGGGTTAATGAATCGCTTTCTGGAACGGTCACTACAAATCGAGTAGCCTGGATTCCCGCCCTGGAGCACTTCTGCCTCGAAATATCAAACCCGCCGAATTCCAGCAGTCGAAGCTGCCCTTCGAGCTGCTCAAAATCGAGCCCGAGGTCCAACAGAGCGCCCAGCATCATGTCGCCGCTGATTCCCGAAAACGGCTCCAGGTAGACGATGCGCATATTCAAGCAGTCTAGGTTTGGCGGGGCCGTGAAGTCAAGGCTCCGACAGGATAGCAGGATAGGATGACAGGATTTTTCGGACAGGATAACAGGATGAACTGGATTCTTTCTGGCAGAGGATTTATTCGGGGTGGGAGTCAAGCAGCGCGGCCGGAGAGCCCGCTAAAAATTGTATTTCAAACCGATGGCATCCAAAGGGCAGTGATCGTTTTGGTGAAATTCGTGGAATTCGTGGTCGCTTTTATTGGCCACGAATTCCACGAATTAACACGAATTAAATTCTCCACTGCTTCTGAGGAGTTCACGGCAGCGTGAATTGACTCTCACTTCTTCTAATTGTGTCCATTTATTTGATCCGGCAAAGGTCCTGAGATTTCTCCCTTATCCTGTTATCCCGTCCATCTTGTTATCCTGTCCATCTTGTCAATCCTGTTATCCTGTCGATTCTTCGCGCCTTCGCGTCTTTGTGGTAAAAAGGTGCCGAGGATTTATGCTCTCGACCGTATCGCGAGACGTTGAAAGGGTTCTGCTTCAAACCATCCGGGATCAATATCACGTAGAATACGAGCGCCTTAACTTCTCAACGCCGCCGCGGATAGAGCTTGGGGAGCTGGCCCTGCCGGTGGCCTTCGATCTCGCGCGCCGGATCAAGCGATCGCCCCGAGACATCGCCCAGGAACTGGCCGTGGCGGCCCGCAAAGTTCCCGGCGTATGGAAAGCGGAAGTCGCGGGAGGGGGGTATCTCAATCTGTACCTCGACCGGGCCTTCCTGGCTCTGCGCTTAGCGGAGAGTATCGACGCCAAGCGTTACGGCAGGACGGAAGAACCTGATCTCGACGGCAAAATCATTGTCGAACACACCAATATCAATCCTAATAAAGCGGCGCACATCGGCCACCTGCGCAATGCCGCGCTGGGCGACTCTTTCGCTCGCTGTCTGCGCTTCCTGGGCCATACTGTCGAAGTGCAGAACTACCTCGATAACACCGGCGTCCAGGTTGCCGACGTGGTCGTAGGCCTGGAGCGTATGGAGGGGAAATCCCTGGCCGATGTTATCGACCAGGACGGAAAATTCGACTACTACTGCTGGGATGTATACGCCCGCGTCGCCGAGTTCTACAAGCAGTCGCAAGACAATCTCAAATGGCGCAGCCTCACTCTGCAGGCGATCGAGGCCGGAAATAATGCCACCTCAGAGCTGGCGGAGCACGTCGCCATGCGGCATATGCTCAAAGGGAAGGGGGCCATTTACTTTGCAGAGGAGGGGAAGAATCGCGGCTGCTGGGTGATGAGAGCCAGTGACGACACGGTTTCCGAGGCGGGCGGTGGAGAAACCGAGGAAGATGAAAAGATCATTGTCCGCTCCGACGGGACCGTCACGTACGTTGGCAAGGACATTGCCTACCAGCTGTGGAAATTCGGACTTCTCGGGCTTGATTTTTATTATCGTCCTCTCGCCTCGGAGGGTGGTCACACCCTGTGGACCACTTCCGCGGAAGACGTGCCTGGCGCCGAGCCCCCCGCTTTCGGCCGTGCGCGGCGCGTTTACAACGTCATCGACACGCGGCAGTCCTATCTGCAGAACATCGTGCTCCAAGGGCTGCGCGCTCTGGGGTATGAGGAGCAAGCCAGAAACTCCGTCCATTTTTCTTACGAGATCGTCGCCCTCAGTCCCGCGTGCTGCGAGGAGCTTGGTTTCGAGCTATCCGACGAAGACAGGAAGCGTCCCTACGTCGAAGTGTCCGGGCGCAAGGGACTGGGCGTCAAGGCAGACGATCTTCTGGATGCGCTGCTGGACAAGGCGCTGGCAGAAGTGCAATCCCGTCATAATCTGCCCAAGGAACAAGCCGGATCGGTTGCTTCAATCATAGCAGTCGGCGCGCTGCGGTATTTTCTTCTCCGCTTTGCTCGCAACACGGTAATCGCATTTGACTTTAAGGAAGCCCTGAGCTTCGACGGCGAAACGGGACCTTACGTGCAATATGCCGCCGTTCGAGCCAACAGCATCTTCCGAAAGCTGGCGGAAGCGGAAGGAACGGACGAGAAGAGCGTAAAGCGGGACGCCGCGGCGCTTCAGGATTTTCTTGAATCCCATGACGACATCTGGGAGCTGGTGTACCAGGCCGCCCGGCTTCCCGAAGTGGCCCGTCAGGTGACGCAAACGATGGAGCTCGCGCAGCTGGCAAAGTACGCCTTCCATCTGGCTCAAAGGTTCAATCTGTTTTATCACAAATACCACATTCTTTCCGAAGCGGACCCCCTGAGGAAACAGCACCTCCTTCTGGTTGCCGATCTCGTACGCAGGCAACTGCAGAAGGCGCTGGACCTGCTCGGCTGCGAGGTCCCTCCGAAGATGTAGGTCTTTATGCTTCTTGCGTGGACGTTGATCCTCGCCGTCGTCAGCCAGGAAATGCCCTCGAACTCAAAGGCGCGGGTCAGCGAACCTTTGACAGCTGCCGAGAAGAACCAACTCGAGAGAGAACCCAATGTAGAGGATCGCATTCGCGTTTACGAGGCCGCCTCTTCAAGAATTTACGGGTCGATTCGCAACCTGATCCTTCGGCAGCAGTTCGAGGATGTGGGCGCCGAGATGAGCTCCTGGCTGGATCTTCTGTCCGAAGCGCAGCAGGACATCGAGCAAAACATCAGCCGCAAGAAGAAATCAAAAAATCTCATCCGGTTCGAAATTCATTTGCGGAAGGCAATAGGCGACCTCAAGGAGCGCAAGCTTCAGGTCCCCGCCGATCAGCAGGAGGATTTTGAATCCTGGTTGACGCGCCTCGACCACGTGCGTAAGAAGTTCGTCGACATTCTTTTCGGAAGCTGAGCTGCCCATAAATGAAAGCCGTGGTGCAGAGAATCTGCCTGTCAGTACTGGCCTGTGGAATCTCGTGCATTGGCATGCCGCTTTTGCCGGCAAAGGAGTTCTTGACGCCAAAGGAGATCGAAAAGATTCAGGAAGCCCAGGAACTGGACAAAAGGGTCAAGCTTTACCTCGACGCCGCAGCCTTGCGGCTGAAGACAGTCGAGGAGAGGTTTCGCGGCCAGGAGTCCAATCCGGGAGATCCGCTGGAGTTCTTCAGCATTGAAGAGATGCTCGAAGGATACTGCCGGATCGTGCGCAGCGTCATGTTCAATGTGGACGACTCGTTTCAGAATCCCGCATCGGATCGGGAGAAACTCTCCAAGGCATTGAAAAACCTGAAAGACACGACAGAAAAAGCTTCCAAAGACCTTCAGGTCCTCAAAAGACTGGCGGAGGAGAAAAAAAATGAGGAAGCCTGGAACCTCGTCAGCCGCGGAATTGAAATAACCGGAGGGGCTCGAGAAGGAGCCGAAACCGGTTTAGCCCGCTTCCCGGGGAAATCCAAGACCAAGACTAAGTAAAAAGCCACAAAGACGCAAAGGGATGCGGGAATCCAGAATTCAGAATCCGGAATCTCGCAAAACGGCGCGCTTTTTTCTGACTTCTGGATTCTGGATTCTGGATTGTGGATTCCTCTTTGAAGGGATTTCGCGAAGGATGCGGGCCAATTCTCTTCGGGGCTTCGATGAACAAAGCAGGTCCTTCTGAAACAGAGAGATCCCCGCAATCCCGGAGGCGCCGGCGCTTAGAACGAGAGGGATCTGGCGGGCGTGAATTCCCCCCAGTGCAAGAACCGGTATGGAAACCGAGAGGCAGGCGCGGCTCAGGTAATCCAATCCCAGAGGCGGACCGAAAAGAAGCTTGGAAGGTGTAGGAAATATGGGGCCCATCAACACATAATCCGCTCCGTGCTTTTCGGCCAGCCGTGCCTCCGCGAGGGAGTGAACCGAAACACCTACCAGAAATCCCTGTGGCAGCCAAGCCAGATCGGAGGGAGACATACCCCGCGACGGCAGGTGCACGCCATGAGCCCCGGCAGCCAGGGCAATGTCTGCCCTGCCATTGACCAGCACGAAGCAGTTTCTGTTTGCGGCCAGCCGCACTATCTTGCGAGTCATCTCGAAGACTTGCCTGTCGGGAAGGTCCTTTTCGCGGATTTGAACGAAGTCCACCCCGGCAGAAACAATCCGCCGTACAATCGTTGTAAGCGACTTTCCGCTCAACTGGCTTCGATCGGTGATGTAGTAGAGGAGCGGGCGATCATTTTGGAAAATAGCTCTTGCTGCTCTTTTTGAAGCTGGCAATTTCCTGAATTCCGATCAGAATATTGACAATTCCGAGCCCGACCACGGCGCCTTTGAGAAAGGCGTTGTGCACTATCGGCCGGATGAGCGAGTAGCGGTACAGGAGATAGTTATTGTCCCAGATGCCGAACCATGGAAGGACCAGGAGAAAGCCGCCCACTTCCAGGCAATAGACTATGTACACGAGGCGCCAGATCCAGGTAACGCCTTTCCGGGGGCGCAGCCTTTCCCGGCGTTCCTCGCTCGGCTCGCCCGGCCGAGGCAAGCTCATTGAGCACATGCCTGTCAGGACCGTTCTGAGAGTTCATCGATTCTCTGCGCGACATCTCGATAACTGGGATCGGTCCTGAAGATCGCGCCGAAGCACTCCAGGGCGCGCTCAGGTTCTCCGATCTGCGCGTATGCCGTGCCCATATCATAACGCAATGCCATTGCCTCATGCGCAGAGATGCCTGGCAATTGAAGGCCCGTCTGGCACCAGCGTACGGTCGAGCGAGGCATTCCCTTCTCGAGGAAACACGTGCTTAACATGCCGCAGCACCGAACCATTTCCTTCGCGGAACCAGATGGGTTGAGGGATTTGAAGGCCGTCTCGAACTCTTTGATTGCGTCGTCGATCAGTTCCATCTCCCGATAGGCAATCCCGAGATTGAAGTGCATCTCAAAATACTCCCCGGCGGATGCATCCACTTCCTGAAGGATATCGGCGAACATCTCGTTGACTTTTTCTTCTGCTGGAGCTGCCCCGCCCGGCGCTTTAGCGCGAAGGTCTTCCGGTGCTGCCCTCGACCCCGTCAGATAATCTTCGGAAGATCCCGCGTCGGCGCCCGTGCCCCGGGACTCGAAACCGTCCACGACAAACGGATCGGCAGCGAAATCGACATCGAGATCCTGGAAGAGGTCACTCTGCGCCTTGATCTTGTTCTTGCCGGTTCCATTGTCCTCCGGACCCGGGGGACCCATCGGAATTGGCATCTCCGCTTCCTGCCCGGACTCTTCTCCGAGTTGCCGGCTGCGCTGAAGCAATTCGGGATGGTTGGGAAAATCACTGGCCAATTCTTGCAGCTTCGCCCGCGCTTCGTCGTGAAAACCAAGGCGGATGTAGAAATCCACTTCCTGCAACTGCTCCTGAATGGAATCCGTCGGACGAGGGGCGGCTTCGGGTGAGTACTCCTCAACAATGGGTGAGGTCTCGGGTTCGATGCCGTTGCTCTCATCAGTGGCCGCAGGAGCTTGGCTATCCTTGAAGAAAATCTCCGAGAGATCTCCGGACAGATCCAATTCCATGGACTCATCCGCCTGCGATCCGGCTACCGAGCGCGCGGGGTCCAAGGGAATTCCCCTTTGCGCGGCGAATGCCGCCAGATCCAGCTTTGGTCCCACGATCTCGGGAGCAAACCTGCGGGCCTCAGTCATGTACTTTGCCGCTTCCTCTTCATTGTGCAGGATCTTGTAAATGGCGGCCAAGGCAAGACATTGTTCTGCGGCTTTGATCGCTTGGCCGGAGTCTCGATAGACCGAAAGCAAGCGTATTCGAATCTCCCTTTCCATGGGATCTCGGGCTTCCATGGCAAGGAGAAGTCCGAGGGCCTTGTCCTTCATACCGTAACTGATGAGCAGATCGATTTCCAGAACACTGGCGATCTCTCCGCTGACGTCAGGCCTGACTTCTTCGGTGGGAGCATACCCAGGCTGGCTTTCGTGGGCCGACTCGGGAGGCACGTAGGGTAATCCCGGATGCGCCTCAGTGAAAACCTGCTCGTGCAGTCTCAAAAACTTTTCGTTTTCGGGGCTCAATAGCAGCATGGCCCCGACCTTCTCGAGCGCCTCGGCGGGCCTGTTCAACCTCCGGTACGCATCGACCTGTTTCTCCAGGGTTCCAAGGTGTCGAAGCCGATCGTTCGTGGCCGAGAAGATCTCTGCCAGCTTGGTCAGTGCGAGCAGATGGTCCGGATTGGCCTTGAGGACTTCGTTGTACGCTTCGACGGCCCGTTCGGTTTCGCGTCGCGTGATGAGGAGCGGTATCAGACTATCCAGGCAGAGGCAGGCGCGGTCATAGTCTCCGGCGGCTACGTAGGCGCTGCTCACCGTGAAAATCAGGGGGAAGCGGCTTTCGTCCTGGGAGACAACGGTCTGAAAGGCTTTCAACGCGCCTTCAAGATCTCCTGAAGCAATGTAAGCCTGGGCCAAGAGCTCGAGCAGCGCCACATTGTCAGGAGCGATCTTCAGAGATTTCTTCAGCTGCTCCAGGACGGGCGTTACATCCCCCAGGCGGTCGCTGGCGTCGAGAAACCCTTTGAGGGCGGCGGCGTCCAGCGGATCCAGCTGCATTGCCTGCTGGTACGAGCTGACCGCGTCCTTATGCTTGCCCGCCTTGGCTTGGGCCCGGGCAGCTCCTGTAAAGAAACCGCGGGCACGTTCCTTATTGCCCTCGGACAGGTATATTTGCGCTAGCTTTAACTGGACGTCGGAGTTTGCCGGATCCAGTTCCGCCGCTTTCTCGTAAGCCTGCACGGACTCGCGCTTCTTGCCCTCATTGGAGTAGACCTCCGCCAGCCGAAGGTACTGATTGCGCGCGTCTACGTGAAGTCCCTGTCTGGCGAGAAGTTCCGCCAGCGTTTGATTGATTGGCAGGTTTCCAGCGTCCGCTCTGAGAATCTTCTTGTAGACCGCGATGGCCTTCAGAAGGAAATTGTTTCGCGTGTAGGTGTCGGCCACCTGGGAAAAGTATTTCGTGGCCTCCGGCACTTTTCCCAAGCGGAGGTAGAGGTCTCCAACCGTATTGAGGGTGAGTACGTCGTTGGGATCGGCCTTGAGAATTTTCAGGTATTCGTTGATGGCCTGCGGAACCTTCCCGTGAGTGACCAATTTCTCCGCGTCACGAAGGAACCTGGCCTTGTCGTCACCCGCCATGATCAGCCCCCATTGCTACAAATTGAGGCCCAAAGTCTGACGATGGAGCAGACCGGCCCGGACTGGCGACAACACGGTGACGATACTCCGAGGATATTCCTCACGACGAGCTCTCACTCTGATTGCTATCGACTTCACGTGTATCCCTGCCGACTTCCTTCAGGCGCGCTGATTTGCCTCGCCTTTCCCTGAGGTAGTACAGGCGAGCACGGCGCACCTTCCCGCTCTTGACGATTTCCAGCTTCTCAATGATCGGCGAGTGCAAGGGAAAGATTCGCTCGACACCGTATCCAAAGGAGACCTTTCGAACCGTGAAAGTGGAAGAAGCCTGGTTTCTCTTCAGCGCTACCACTACTCCCTCGAAGACTTGTATACGATACTTATCGCCCTCTTTTATCTTTACATAAACGCGAACCGTATCCCCCGGGCGAAAGGGGGGAAGGTCCGTTCGCAGCTGGGTGTTCTGGACGGACTGCAGAAGATTCATTGACGAACTCCTTATTTTCGACAGACGGGGCCGGCCACCAACTCCGGCCGGTTTTTCAGAGTCTTCTCCAAGGCGCGCTCCTTGCGCCAGCGTTGGATCACCGCATGGTCGCCGGAAAGAAGCACATCCGGGACTCTTAAGCCGCGAAATTCAGCGGGACGGGTGTACTGCGGATAGTCGAGCAAACCAGAGGAGAAACTCTCGTTTCGACTGGACTCCAGACTTCCTAACGCCCCTGGAATTAACCTTACCACTGTGTCCAGAATCACCAATGCGGGAATCTCGCCACCGGTTAGAACAAAGTCTCCAATGGAAACCTCAAGGTCCACCATCGTGTCGGTCACGCGCTGGTCCACACCTTCATATCGGCCACAAACAAGCACAACATGCGAAACTCTGGCAAATTCAGCCGCCATTTCCTGTGTCCAGGTTTTACCCTGCGGGGTCAGCAAAACCACGCGGCTACCCGGCGACTGCGGCTCCCCCCGGCAAAACTCTATGGCGGCAAACAGCGGCCCGGGCATCAGCACCATGCCCTCCCCGCCTCCGTACGGCCGGTCATCTACCGAGCGATGCCTATCCGGCGCGAAGTCACGGAGGTTGGCGACTCGGATTTGCACCAGCCCCGCCTGCTGCGCGCGACGCAAGATGCCATGGTCCGAGACCCCTGTGACAAGCTCCGGGAAAATCGTGATGATATCAAATCTCATGGGTTCAGGTCTATCAAACCTTCCGGCAGATCTACGACGATCTCCTTGCGCTCGATCGAAACTTCCTTGCAGATGCCGGCGCTGGCGGGGACCAGGTAGTTTCCGTGCTGTCCTTCCACTACGAGTTGATGGTTGCCGGCAATGCGCATGATGTCTTTCACGATCCCCACGGGCTGGCCGCCCGGCGTTCGAAGCAGGCATCCGATGAGATCGTGATCGAAATACGCTCCTTCCGGAAGAGCCACGGCGTGCTTGGACTCCACCTGGACCCAGGCTCCTACCAGCTTTTCCGCCTGTTCGACCGAGTCTACGCCAGACACCTTCAGCACTTGACGCCCCTTGTGTTGCCAGGAGTGTTCCAATGTCACGAGGAGTCTGCCCCGATCGGGCCATTCCAGCCAGACTTCACTCAGGTATTGAAAGCGTGCAGGAAAGTCGCTGTGAATCTCAGCAAGGACCTCGCCGCGAACGCCGCGGGTTTTGACAATTCTGGCGACCGCGATGAAGCTGCCGGACTCCACTATTCGAGGATTTCCAGGACGAAGCGTTTCTTCAATTTCATTCCCGCAGCGCCCAAGAGGGTCCGTATGCACCGCGCCGTCCGGCCCTGCTTGCCGATCACCTTTCCCAGATCCGAAGGTGCCACTCGAAGCTCCAGCACCGTGGTTTGCTCACCTTCCACTTCGGTCACGACTACCTGTTCGGGGTTGTCTACAAGGGCCTTGGCGATAATTTCTACTAGTTCCTTCATGACCGCTCCTCTCCGGAATGCCTTCTGCCCCAATGTCCGCTTTTCCAGATACCGGAAGATGCTGCGGTACGGAAGGGGAAATTGTGGATTAGCTGGCTGGCGCCGGCGCCGATTTGGAAGACCTCTTAAGAAGCGACCGCACGGTCTCCGAAGGCTGTGCACCATGTTCCAGCCAATGACGCACCTTTTCCATGTTCAGCTCGATGGATGGAGGGTTTGTTCTGGGGTTGTAATTACCCAGTATCTCAACAAATCTTCCATCCCGCGCTTGTCTCCGCTCCGCAACTACCACTCGGTAATAGGCCTTTTTCTTTGCACCCATCCGTGTCAATCGAATCCTAAGCAAGATTCCTCCCAAGTTAAGAAAGCCCTAATTACCGCACATCTTGGCACATAAACGGCCTCGATGCAACACGTGTCGACGCCAGGCCACGAACTACACGAAACGCCTGACCCGGGTCCGGGCCTGACCGCGCTGGTTTTCGGAGATTCTTCGCGCCTCAGGTGCAACGGAGAGTATGACTCACATTCGGATATCTGACAAGGAACTTAAAAAACAAGGGTGCAATTAGAAGTGAGAGTGTAACAGACAACCTGTTCACCACGAAGACACGAAGAAATCCTTTTGCGATCGTCGCGTCTTCGTGTCTTCGTAGTGAGATTTTTTTTTGGTTGCGGCGGCGCTGCACCGGGTTCACTGTCAATTATCCAGGAAACCGCATTCCGCGCATCATCCGAGGCATGATTCCCCGGCTCAAGCTCTTCATCATCTTCCTGGCCTCCACATACTGCTTGAGCAGTCGATTGATCTCATGAACGGGCCGGCCGCTCCCCCTGGCAATTCTCTTCCGCCTGCTCCCATTCAGTATGTGATGGTGGCTGCGTTCCTGGGGAGTCATCGAGTCGATGATCGCCTCAATATGGATCAGTTCCTTCTCGTCCACGCGGACTTTGTTCAGTCCGCGAAGCGGACCCATGTTGGGGAACATTCCCAGGATCTGATCCAGCGGCCCCATCTTCCGCAGCTGGCGCAACTGGTCGCGGAAATCGTCCAGCGTGAATTCGTCTTTCTGGATTTTCTCGGCCAATTCCAGGGCCTTCTCTTCATCAACGGCCTGCTCGGCCTTTTCGATGAGAGAAAGCACATCTCCCATCCCGAGGATCCGGCCCGCGACGCGGTCGGGATGGAAGGGTTCCAGAGCGTCTACTTTCTCACCGGTTCCGACAAACTTGATCGCCTGGCCCGTGACCGATTTGATCGAGAGCGCAGCGCCTCCGCGCGCATCGCCGTCCATCTTTGTCAGAATGACTCCGGTCAGGCCCAGGCGCTCGTGAAACTCCTTGGCGCTGCGAACAGCATCCTGACCTGTCATGGCGTCCGCAACCAGCAGAATCTCGGCAGGCGGAACCGCCTTGCGGATCCGTTCGAGCTCCACCATCATCTCGTCGTCGATATGCAGCCGCCCGGCGGTGTCTATGACTACAACGTCGTACCCGCCGTTGCGCGCATGACGCAGTCCCTGCTCCGAGCGCCCCACCGGATCTGCATTTCCCGCGGCGTCGAAGTATCCCAAAGAGTTGTCGGCGCAGAGAACTCGAAGCTGCTCCACGGCCGCTGGACGATAGACGTCCACAGAAAGGAGCAACGGGGTGTGGTTGTTTTTCGAGAGCCAGTAACTGAGCTTTGCCGACGTGGTGGTTTTTCCGGAACCCTGGAGCCCAACCATCAGAAAGACGGTCGGCGGCTGCTTGTCAAACTGCAACTCTGCCTGGTTGCCCCCCAGCAACTCCACCAGCTCGTCGCGCACAATTTTCACTACCTGCTGGGTGGGGGTCAGGGAATCCATGACTTCCTGTCCCAAAGAGCGCTGTTGTATTCGTCCCACGAAATCCTTCGCGACCTTGTGATGGACGTCGGCATCCAGCAGCGCATTGCGAATCTCCCGAGTAGTCTCCTCGAGATGGCGTTCGGAGACACGGCCCTGGCCTCGCAGGTCCCTAAGGACCTTCTGTAGCTTGTTCGACAAACTCTCCAGCATATTTTCCCTCAAGCCAAAGCCGGGTTTCGACTGGCCAACAAACGTTCCTTACACTAACATGAGTTCCTCAGGTCGCCGTATCGCCGGACCTGAGTTTTTGAACGGCCAATAAGCGTACTTTCGGCGAAATTCCGAGTCAAGCCTAATCAACGTCAGGGGTCAAGGGACAGAGGGGAAAAGGGTAAAGGGAAGCCGAGCCGGCTCAGGCGTTGCCGTTGGATGCGTCCACGCCCTTGATTCCTTAACCCTTTGCCCTTTTGCCCCTTGACCCCTTTGAACGCAATATGCGGCATGTAATTGCGGGGACCGCCGGGCATATCGACCACGGCAAGAGCGCACTCGTCCTGGCGCTCACAGGTACCGATCCAGACCGGCTCAAAGAAGAAAAGCTTCGAGGGATCACCATCGACCTTGGATTCGCCCACCTCGACCTGGGAGACGTGCAGGTAGGTTTTGTGGATGTCCCGGGGCATGAAAAATTCGTCAAGAACATGCTGGCGGGGGTGGGGGGGATCGACTTCGTCTTGCTGGTGGTTGCCGCGGATGAGTCCATCATGCCGCAGACGCGGGAGCATTTCGATATCTGCAGGCTGCTGGGCATCCCTTCGGGTCTGGTAGTCATCACCAAAACGGATCTCGTCGATCCGGATCTTGTCGAGGTGGTGCGAGAGGAGATCCGGGAAATGGTTCAGGGATCTTTCCTCGATGGGGCTCCAATGATTCCAGTTAGCTCCCGAACCAGGGCGGGAATTGACACGCTCAAAGGGGAGATCCGCATGCTGGCCCTGGCCTGCCCCGAGCGACCCACAGATCACCCACTGCGTCTGCCCATTGACCGCGCGTTCACCATCCGCGGTTTCGGAACGGTCGTCACCGGGACCCTGATGTCAGGAGAGATTGAAAAGGACCAGGAAGTCGAACTGATCCCCGGATCTCTCGTCACAAAAGTCAGAGGCATCCAGGTGCATGGAACCCTGACCGACCGGGCAATAGCGGGGCAGCGCACGGCGGTAAACCTGCAGGGTATCGCTGTCGAGCAGGTGGAAAGGGGGATTGTGCTCACCATTCCCCGGCTCTTCCGTCCCACTCAAATGCTCGATGTGCGCCTCACTCTCCTTGCTACCGCAACCCATCCACTCAAAAACCTCGTTAAAGTACGCTTTCACCAGGCGGCCACAGAGGTGCTGGCGCGCGTGGCGCTCCTCGGGCAAGATGCGTTGGCCCCGGGTGGGTGTGCATATGCCCAACTCCGGCTGGACTATCCGACATTCTGCCTGCACGGCGATCCCTTCATCGTTCGCCGGTTCTCTCCCCCGGTCACCATTGGCGGTGGCCGCGTCTTGAACCCGCATCCCGCAAAACATAAGCTCACAGACAGGTCGGTTGTTTCCGCGCTCCAGATTCTTCAAGGGCACGTCCTTTCCCTTAAGATTCCAATTCTGGTTGCGGCTCACGAAGAAAAGGCGATGGACTTGAGGGAGTTGAATTCCCTCCTGGGCCTGTCGGAGACCGTGCTCAGCCAGGAATGCGCCGCCCTCGCGACGTCCCATAGAATTATTGTCGTTCCCGGAGCTGTTCCGTATCTCCTCCTCACGGAAACCGTGGAGCAACTCGAACAGGACACGCTGGCGCAGATCAAGAATTTTCATGGGCAGTATCCCCTGCAAAAAGGCATCTCCCGGGAGGAGCTTCGAAAACGCGTCTATGACGAACTGCCGCTGGAAGCGTTCCGCTTCTGCCTGGAAGACCTGGCGGCGAAGCGCAAGATCGACTTGCAGGAGGAAACAGTTTCTCTCCACGGACGCGAGGTACAGCTTTCCCCCGAGGGAGAAGAAGTGCGCCAAATGATTGAAGAGGTCTACCGGCGCTCAGGCTACCAGCCGCCCCCTCTTTCCGAGCTCACAAGCGCGGTCACCGCGGAACCGGAAGAAGTGCGCAAGATCTATTTCTGGCTGCTCAAGGAGAAGATCCTTATAAGAATATCCGAGGATCTTTCGTACCACCACGACGCACTGGAAGAAATCAAACACAAGATCCGTTCCAAGTACCCGAAGGGGGCCCGATTCGGGGTGGCTGAGTTCAAGGATTTGTTGGATCTCACTCGAAAGCACGCGATTCCGCTCCTTGAATATCTCGACCGGGAGAAGTTCACGCGTCGCGTAGGCAACGAACGCGTCGTTCTTTAGCGCTTTAGCCACAGAGACACGGAGACACCGAGAAACCCTATTTCTGTGTATCCGTGGCTCTGTGGCCGAATCTCGGGGTTGTTCTTGCTGGGCCCGGTCTCTTCCTGCTGGGCAAGGGCAAGAGGCGCAAGGCTGGCGGTTGACTTCATTGTGACCCTCAAGTAGTCTGTGATCTGAGCATTCGATCCAAACGGAGGTTCACCATGCCTCATTTAGGCTTTCAGGAGCTGATGGTCATCCTATTGATCGTCATCGTGATCTTCGGCGCGAATAAGATCCCCCAGTTGGGCAAAGGGCTGGGCGAGGGCATAAAGAATTTCAAAGCGGCGATGAGGGCGGGCGAGGAAGAGCCGGAGAAGAAACAAGAGCCGGAGAAGAAACAGGAAAAATAGCTGCTACGTAATCCCTGAGTTACCCGCCGGCCTAACACTTCCCTATTCATAATTTTGGTATGGATCTCAGCGTTCAGGCTGCCTGCGCCCCGGCAGGCTAAAGGCTGAAGAGTCCGCGGTATTATTGGTCGGGCGGGCGACCACATAGGGTTGCCCCTACGGCGGACGGATTTTTTCCCACCTTCTGACGCATCACGTTGTTGCCTGCGTCAAGGAAGTTCCCCACATTTCACCCTGCTGCGTGCCAAGATCCGAACCCCGTTGCGCCAATCCTCGTTGATGGCGATTTTCCAAACTTCGAGATCCGATTCAAGGTAGCGCAGGACCCTTTCGGTGGAGTCATGGAACGAAAAGACGGGTGAGACCAAGTAGATCTTTGGCTTTCGGCGGTTAAGCCGGATCCCGGCGAAGTACCCGCGGCGCTCAAAATCTCCTCTGAGATTGTGATCTGTCACTCTTCCCCAATAATCCAGGCATTGCAGCGGGAGGTCTGGATTCTCCGAAACCTTCAGCTCCATGACAACCAGAGTCCCTTCTCGATCGGCGCCCAATATGTCCACGCGGCCCGGTTCTTTGCCGAGGTACACGGGTATCTGAGAGTAAACCGCTTCAGGAACAAGCTCCGGAAAAAGCCTCGGCACATCCTCCAGAATCAGGCACTCCAACCATCGCTCCGATTGCAGCCTGTAGCAGGGATGATGTGAATCCGGGCTGTCAGGTCTTCGGAAGAAGAGTATCTGGTTCACGAGGGCGCGCAGATTCTCGAAGTTCTCTTCGCTCAGTTCAGTTTCCTGGGCGCCTACGCCGAAGCATATTCTGTCTCGATGCACTCCGAGAACGCGGGCGAATTCCAACCCCAGGATACGAAGGGAGTCATACTCCTGGAATCGTGGGTGGCGTCGAATCCACTGCGGAGCCAGGTCGAGCACTCGTGCCAGGGGCGCGCTCCACCGAAACGGGCCGAGAATCGGCCATTTGAAATCGCGGTGCTCCTCAGGCGCGGGCGGAGCCGATGCCAGACGCGGTTGCCAGGGCTGATCGGATGGATCCTCGTATTCCCAAATTACAGACCGGACACGTTCCTCGTTGAGGAAACGGGACCGGTGATAGAGCACATTTGCGCGACCTCCCGGCGCCAGCAAGAAGAGGGTGGCAGGCTCCGGCAGACGCTTTCTCCTTCGGAGCCAGTCAAACCAGAGAAGCCCTTGCGTGAGCATCGACCCTTCAAGCTCCGCGGGCGCGTCCGCGCCGGCGACCATAATCAAACGATCGTCTCCCCGGTCCCGGACATGAACCCGAAGGAACCTCCTCGAAAGAGTGCGGGCTCGATCGGAACGCCGCTCCGCGGAGAGGACCACGCACCCCGGCATTTCGCTCCGAATCCATCGCCGGGTGCATGGCCAGAGGTCTGAGGGTTCTCGGACTCGGTCTTGATCCGCGTCACCCCAGCGAATCTCGAGCTCGTCCGGCACAACCTGGCGGTGGTGCTCTTTCAGGAGAATCCGGATCCCCCCTGAACAGCTTTGAATCGAAGAGATCCAGGCAACTTTTTGACGATCCTGCGGCCGAAACGAGAACCGGATTCTCTGGCCGGTTATTCTCCACCGCGCTTCGATTTTTTCCCAGGAGCCGAGGGGTTGTCCCTTCCAATAAACCTCAGCAGCTGGTTGCCGGACGGAGATCCACTCCAGCAGAATCCTGTTTCTCCTCAAGTGTGCGGGTACGGACATTTCGCAGCTCCAGGGCCGTGGTTCTAGTAGTTTCTTGCAATTCAGCCGGTAGCGGCCTCTTCTCGACAGTTTTTGTCGGGTCCGGTTTGGTCATGGCCGAAGGCCCGGGGACTGCCATTTGAAATCTCAAATTTCAAATATTTCCTGCGTACTGCCGGCCCTTTTCGGTCTTAAATCACGTTTTCCCGTGCCGCTGCCAGCGTCACTGTCTGAATTCGAGTTGTCGTGAAAGTAGTTTCTCAAGCAGGCCGTGAATTTCACAAAATGTGCTAGAGTAGGCCCGAGCCGGGCCCCAGGTTTGACCCATCAGTGGGAAGCATGTCGATCTTGAAGAACGTTTATGACAACTAACGAACTGGCATCTCTTAACATTACAGGGGATCTCGCGCGCCTCACGCTCCGCCGCCCTCCCATGAATTTCCTCAGCTACAAGATGCTGCGACAGATGCACGAAGGGGTGTTGAACCTCGGCGATTCTCCTTCCTGCCGCGCACTGCTCCTGGATTCAGAGACTCCCACTTTCTGCGCAGGATTGGATATGGGGGAGCATGTGGAGGAGACTCTTTTCCTTCAGCTGGAGGAGTACCATGATTTTGTGAAGGCCCTGAACGCTTTCCCACGCCCGACTATTGCCATCGTGAAAGGCATGGCCCTCGGGGCCGGAAACGAAATCGCGGCTCTTTGCGATTTCGTTCTCGCTTCGGAGAAATCCACATTTGGCCAACCCGAAATCAACGTGGGGAGCATCCCGACTCTGGCCCCTGTTGTGCTGCCCGGTCTCATAGGAGGGCGCCTCGCTCTCGAAATGATACTAACGGGGAAACTCGTGCCTGCGACGGAAGCACAGAGGATCGGCCTGATCCACAAAGCCGTCCGGGAGGAGCAGCTCAACGCCGAGGTGGAGTCGCTGCTCAACACGATCCGGGGACTGTCAAAATCGGTGATGGCGCTGGCCATCGAATCGGTGCGTCACGCTCGCAGGAGATCCCTGGAAGGCAATCTGCGCGAGTTGCAATCGCTTTACCTCAACCAACTCATGGACCTCGAGGACGCTGTCGAAGGTGTCAATGCCTTTGTGGAGAAGCGTAGCCCGAAGTGGAAACACCGATAGAGGCTTCGAATCAGAAGGCAGTCTGCAGGGCGGCGCCAGTCTGCCGTCTGCCTACTGCCTGCCGCCTTCTGCTTTGATCTGGTCTTGTAGCCAGTGGAGATACTCCGCATCCCCGGCGATTATGGGGATCGAAATGACTTCCGGTACCTGGTAAGGATGGAGAGACCGAATCCGGGACCGTATGGCATCGAACCGGTCCTCCGAAGACTTGATGAACAGCAGAATCTCTCCTTCATCAACGACCTTGTCTTGCCAGCGGTAGATGGAACGGATTCCGGGAATGATGTTCACGCAAGCGGCTTCACCGGCCTCCACCAGCGCCCAAGCTATTTTGCGGGCAAGCTCGTCACTGTCCGCCGTAGTCAAAACAACTATTTCCTTCATCGCCCGATCGCACGCAGTAAAAAAACCTTGCCACGAATTTCACGAATTACACGAAAAAGCAGGCTGGCGCACGAGCTCCTCCCAAATGTTCCCCTCCTAACAGCTTCTTCGCCACCGGTCATCGGTGAGACCGCCGGTGAGCGAAAAAATTCGCCTAATTCCTGAAATTCGTGGCAAGTCTTTCCGTCGCTCCCGAAACTCAAGGGGTTACATCAAGAAGGGATTAACGAATTGCTTTACCCGGAACCGCGCCAGTATAATGACCGCTGACTGTCGAAGTCAACGAGTCCAACAACCGGGCAGGTCTATGGCGGCTCGCAGAAAGAAGCGCTCCCAGAGTAAGGAACTGTATTACGCGGGCGTTCTTGTCGCGGTCCTAGTCTTCGGTTATTCAAGTATTTGGGGCCGCGGCGGCTATCTCGAAGTGAAGAAAGCCAGAATGGAGTTGGAAGCACAGCGGACCAAGATCGAAATCCTGCAACGCGGTAACGAGGAGCGCCTGCGTAACATCCAGCAGCTTAAGTCAAGTCGTGAAGCCCTCGAAAAATATGCGCGCCCTTGATTGGTTTGTAGCCAAAACTAAATTTTCAAGACCTGACCCCATTGGACCAGACAATTCTGCCTTTCACCACGGTCATGACCGGCCCGCCTTTCAATTTCCACGCTGCAAACGGGGTATTTCGGCTGCGGGAAAAAAATTCCGAACCGCGGACCTCGACATCCAGCTCCGGGTCCATGAGGGTGATGTCCGCCCAGCAACCCGGGGCGAGACTCCCCCGATCCAGTTTCAGAATGCGCGCGGGACGGGAGGAAAAGGCCTCGATCATGCGCTCCAGGGAGAGTTTCCCCGTGCGCACTAGTCGATCCAGAACCAGACTGGCGGCCGTTTCCAGCCCCACGATCCCGAAAGGCGCGCGATCGAATTCCAGCATCTTGTCGTTGATGTTGTGCGGCGCATGATCGGTTGCGATCGCGTCAATAGCTCCCGAGGCGAGCCCCTGGACAAGAGCGTCGACGTCTTCCTGGGCGCGCAGCGGGGGATTCATCTTCAGATTGGTATCGTACGAGACGGCCTCCGCATGGGTGAGCAACAGATGATGCGGAGTCACTTCGCAGGTGACGGCGATTTTCTCTTTCTTTGCGCGCCTGACTATCTCCAGCGCCTGACGCGTGGAAAGATGCGCGATATGGACCCGAGCCCCGGTTTGACGAGCAAGCATGACATCCCGGTATACGTGAATCTCTTCGGCAGCAGGATTCATCCCTCTCAAACCGAGCAGAGTAGAGTAATAGCCTTCGTTCATGCACCCGCCGGCGCTGAGATCCTTGTCCTCGCAGTGATCGATCACGGGGAGGTCGAACAGAGTGGAGTATTCCATGGCGCGGCGCATCACCTGGTTGTTCTGCACGGGGCGGCCGTCGTCGCTGATTGCCACGATGCCGGCCCGCTTCATCTCACCAATCTCGGCGAGCGTTTCTCCCTCGCTTCCTTTCGTGATGGCGCCGACAGGATACACGGCTATTTTGGACACCTCCCGGGCTCTCTCGAGAATAAAGGAGGTGACCGACTCAGAATCGTTGACCGGGCGCGTGTTGGGCATGCAGGCGACGCCCGTAAATCCTCCTCGCGCCGCTGCGTTGGTGCCTGTCTCTATCGTTTCGGAGTCTTCGCGTCCCGGCTCGCGCAGGTGCACGTGCATGTCGATAAACCCGGGGGCCAGAATCAGACCGCGCGCATCTATTTCTTTGCGCGCTTTCTTGCGGATACGCGGCGCAATCTCCGCCACGCGGCCGTCGTCGATTCCCAGATCCACTACCGCATGCAATTCTTGCGAAGGATCGATCACCGTTCCCTGCCGGAAGATAAGGTTCATAGCCTATCGAGACGGCTTCCTGGGCCGGAGCGGCGCGTGGCCCGAGAGAAGGTAGAGCACCGCCATACGAAGTGCCACGCCATTCGCCACCTGATTCAAGATGACGGAGTACGAGGCGTCCGCAACGTCGGAATCGATTTCGACCCCGCGGTTCATCGGGCCTGGGTGCATCACAATAGTGTCCTTCTTGGCGAGGCGCATGCGCTCTCGCGTGAGCCCATAAAAATTGAAATACTCGCGTGTGGAAGGAACAAACGCCTCCGTCTGCCGCTCCTGCTGAAGGCGCAGCATCATCACGACATCGGCGGAATCCAGGGCTTCTTCGATGTGTCCGGTGATTCGCGCGCCCAGTTGATGAAACTCCCAGGGAATTAGGGTCGCGGGACCGCAAGCCCAAACGTCGGCTCCCAGTTTGTGAAAGAGCATTGTATCGGAGCGAGCAACACGGCCGTGGGCAATGTCGCCGATGATTGCGATTTTGAGCCCCTCGATATGTCCTTTCACCTCGCGGACCGTCAAAGCATCGACGAGGGCCTGCGTAGGATGCTCGTGCATACCGTCGCCGGCGTTGACAATCGAAGAGCGGCATTCTTTGCTCAGAAGATGCGGCGCTCCGGCGGACGAATGCCGGATGACGATGATGTCAGGCGCCATGGACTCCAGGTTGCGCGCCGTGTCAAGCAACGTCTCGCCTTTCGACACGCTGCTGGTGGATGCGGCGAAGTTCAGGGTGTCGGCGCTCAGTCTCTTCTCCGCCAGCTCGAAAGAAGCGCGCGTTCGAGTGGACGGCTCGAAGAAGAGGTTGATGACGGTCTTGCCGCGCAGCGTGGGAACTTTCTTGACCGGTCGATCCGCCACTTGCTTCAAAGCATCCGCTGTGTCCAGGATGAGCTGGATATCCTCGACGGAAAGCTGCGCTATACCCAGGAGGTCCTTGTGAGTAAGAGATGCCATGCGAATTTCGGATTGCAGATTGCGGATTGAAAGCACCCGATATATTCGGGACGAGCTGGATATCTCCGGCGGAAGGCGGCCCTATGCCCAGGAGGTCTTTGTGACTGAGAGACGCCATGGGAATTGCGGATTGCCGATTGGCAATTTCAATCCGCAATCCGCAATCCGCAATTCAGACGGGCTTCTTGAGCAGTACAACGCGCTCTTCACCGTCTTCCTCTGTCATGCGAACCTCCACAATCTCATCCTCCGCCGTCTGGACATGCTTGCCCACATAGTCTGCCTGGATCGGAAGCTCCCTGTGTCCCCGGTCGATCAGCACGGCAAGCTGCACCCGCCTCGGGCGGCCAAGATCGACCAGGCCGTCGAGCGCTGCGCGCACGGTGCGGCCGGTATAGAGGACGTCATCCACCAGGACCAGGCTCAGGTTATTGATGTCGAATTCGATGGAGGTTTCGCGCAGCAGGGGGTGATTTCCGATTGTCGTGAGATCGTCACGGTACAACGTTATGTCGAGGATTCCATTGAGAACGGGACTCTTGAGGATCGCCTCAACCTTTTCGCAGAGGCGCCGTCCGAGATGCACACCACGGCGCCGGATGCCGATAATGGCGAATTCTCCATATGGGCTGAGTTTCTCCACGATCTCGGCTGCGATTCGGGACAACGCCAGGTCCATCTCCTTGGCGTCCATCTGAAGCTTGCCTTCGACCTTTTTCGTCATGCAGGTTTTCAGATGTGCAGGAATCCGCAGTAATGGATACTCCCGCGCGTCGAGTTTACATTCCCGAGGCGGGTATTGCTAGGGACCGGAAACGGCTCCCGCCCCGGTGCTCATTGCGCCCTGAAAAAAAACGCGGCGATCATACCACACGGAAAATTCCGTTGCAAACCGTCGTGAAGCTCCTATACTGAGTTCAGATGTTAGATAAAAAGCTCAAAGTCAAGGAGATACGGGACCTCGGGGCCCGCAATTATCTCCTGACTCTGATCTCGCCGGAGCAGGCGCGACTCACACGGCCGGGTCAGTTTGTCATGGTGAAGTGCTCCGGCGATGTCCAGGACCTTCCGCTCCTTCGACGCCCTTTCAGTGTTTTTGACATCCGGAATAATCCCAGGACGGGGAAGCCCGCGGGATTGGACATTCTCGTGAAAAACGTGGGAGCGGGAACCCGGCGGCTTGCGGAAGCGAGACCCGGCGACGAAGTCCACGTCCTCGGTCCTCAAGGAGTGCCTTTCCGGATTCCCGGGAGCATGCAAGACCGAAAACATACCGCGTGTCTTGTGGCCGGCGGCGTCGGAATTGCCGCTTTACTCCTTCTTGCACGCGAATTGATTTCGCTCCAAATCACGCCGCTCCTGTTCTACGGCGGCCGTCATCTGGCCGACCTCGTTCTGCGCGAGCATTTTGAGCAGCTCGGAATCGAGACCTTCTACACCACAGAAGACGGCTCGTACGGAGAGCGCGGCTTGGTGACTCTCCCCCTTGAACGCTTGATAAAGGCACGCTCCCGGGTGGGCGTGCACATCTATGCCTGCGGACCCTGGAGTATGATGAAGGCCTGTCACGAGGTCTCCGTCCGTCACGGAGTGCCTTGCGAAGTGAGCCTCGAAGCGCGCATGGGATGTTCCCTGGGAGCCTGTATGGGTTGTGTAGTCCATGCCTGGGACCAACGGGGAGAAGATCAATACCTTCGAGTGTGCCTGGAGGGCCCTGTTATGCCCAGCGGAATCGTGGATTGGAACACGCCTCCCCTATGACCTCAGGAAAAAATGACCAATGACCAATGGCAAATGAAAAATGACAAATGGTAGTTCGTTGTCCGGACTTCTGACTTCTATTTGTCATTGGTCATTTCTCATTGGTCATTTGTCATTTGACGGCCGTGTCAATCCGTCGAACCCGTGAAAATCCGTGTGCGAAAACGTGAGTGGCACGACGACTGTTAAGCCGGTCCAAATGTCCGTGGCCATTGGCGAAGTCCGGTTCAAGAACCCGGTGATGACCGCCAGCGGCACCTTCGCCTACGGAGTCGAGTTCTCTCATCTGATGGACCTCAACGCGATCGGCGGAGTTGTCGTGAAGGGCATTTCCATGGAACCCATCAAAGGGAACCCGCCTCCGCGAATCTACGAAACCTCTTCCGGCATGCTCAACGCCATCGGATGGCAGAACATTGGCGCGATCGAATTCGTCACGAAGAAACTCCCGATCTTGCGCAATTACGAGACGAACGTGGTTGTCAACGTGGTGGGATTCACCCTGAAGGATTACCTTGAAGTTACCCGCTTTCTCAACGACTGCCCCGGTATTGCCGCGCTGGAATTGAACATTTCCTGTCCTAACGTGAAAAAAGGAGGATTCCATTTTAATAAAGATCCGCGGGACACCTACAAGGTGACCGCTCAGACCCGGAAGGCGTCCAAGCGCCTGCCCCTGTGGGTCAAACTCTCGCCCAATGTCACGGACATAGGCGAATTTGCCCGCGCCTGCGAGGAAGCCGGCGCCGAGGCGGTTTCGGTCGTCAATACCTTTGTCGGCATGGCCATCGACGTCGAAAAGCTGCGCCCGAGACTCCGTTACGTCACAGGCGGTCTGTCAGGGCCGGCGATCAAGCCCTTGGCAGTGCGCATGGTCTGGGAAGCCTGCCAGGCTGTCAAGATTCCCGTCATCGGCGTCGGGGGGATCGCCACTACGGAGGACGCTCTGGAATTCCTCCTTGCAGGCGCTCGAGCCGTCCAGGTCGGCACGGCAAATTTTTACAACCCCTCCGCCTCGCAACAGATCGCGCTCGGCCTGGAAGAGTATTGTCGCTCCCATTGTGTCGAGG
>QHZE01000564.1 GCA_003225335.1 Acidobacteriota bacterium | reverse complement strand
TCCGCTCATGCCTCGGGCGATCTTCGGCGTCTTGAACACGCTGCTGTTTTTCCCGAGCGGTGCCGTCTATCCGCCGCAAGCCTTTCCGAACTGGACGCGCGCCATTGCCGCGGTCGATCCGTTCACCTATTCCGTAGACGCCTTTAAGAGCCTGCTGCTGAAGAACACCTGCGGCAGCTTGCTGCCGCTTTGGTGCGGATGGAATGTTCCATCGCCCTTAAAGCGTCCCGCAAAGCGGGGCGCACTCCAAAGAGGAGCCGCAAAAATCTTGTAAGGAAAACACGAATGAATTGACTCCCACTTCCAATTGCACCCAAGGGATCTCGCCGACTTGACGCTCTGCTTGGGGCAGCATACTATCGCAGCATCGTACCCCATGCGCATTTCGCCACGGAAGGGGACACCAGACAATGGGTGCAATTAGAAGTGGGAGTCGCCTCAGGTGCCGCTTTGGTCAACTGCGACGAACAATCAGAGCTCTTTTGGAGTGCGGCGACTTGTCGCCGTTATGGCTCGGGCGTCAGAACGAAGGCGGCGACAAGTTGCCGGACTCCATATCGGACTCGTTATTTTATCCGTCTTTTGCGCGCATCCCGCGGCAGAAAGTGACTCCCACTTCTAATTGCACCCCCAGACAAAGGAGGTTCAAATGTCCATCCGGCCGATCAAGCGCCTCAGCAAGGCCAAGCCGACCGTCGAAGGAGCGGGCGTACACCTGCGACGCGCGTTCGGTTTCGGCAACACATCCGAGTTCGACCCGTTCCTTCTCCTCGACGATTTCCGCAATGACCGGCCGGAGGATTACCTCCCTGGCTTTCCGTGGCACCCCCACCGGGGGATCGAGACGATCACGTATGTCTTGGCGGGAACGGTCGAGCACCGCGACAGCATAGGCAACATGGGCACCATCGCCGCCGGAGATGTCCAGTGGATGACGGCAGGGAGCGGGATCATGCACCAGGAGATGCCAAAGGGGGATCCCGACGGCCGAATGCACGGGTTCCAGTTGTGGGCGAACCTTCCCGCAGCGCTTAAGATGACGGCGCCGCGTTACCAGGACGTGAAGGCGGTCGATATCCCCATCGCTACGGACGACGACGGGACCCAGGCTCGCGTCGTCTGTGGAAGTTTTTGGGGAATCACCGGCCCGGTGGACGAGGTGGCGATCGAACCGATTTACCTCGATGTGTCGATTCCGCCGGGAAAGCGAAAGACGCTCCCGGTCGAGACGACACGCAGTGCTTTCGCGTACGTCTTCGTTGGCGCAGGGAAGTTCTGCAACGCATCGCGTCCCCTGGAGGTGCCGACGGAGGGAGTCGGGTGGTCGGACACGACGCCGCCCGCGCAGGCCGAGAACCGCTCGCTCGTGCCATGGAGTCCATCTTCGCCCCGACGCCGTCCTTTCCCTTGACGTCGTGGATCACCCGGATCCGCTTCGTGTAGAACAGAATTCGCTCCGTCAGTGTCGTCTTACCGGAATCGATGTGCGCGCTGATTCCGATGTTTCGTATTCGCTTCAGATCGCTGATCACTCAAACCCTCACATTCTTTAAATTTAAAACCGACGTTCAGCTTAACATGCCGCCGCTTGCCGCAACGATGTGGGTAGCAGGAAATCAATTAATCCCTCTCCCCCTGGGAGAGGGAAGGCGCGCGAACCGCGCCGAAGCGGCAGCAAGCTGCCGCACTCCAAAGAGCTACTTCCATGGCTGGGGCGGTTCGCGTTGACGTCGCAGGCTATCATAAACCTGGTTGAAACCGTTGCGAATCGGCCAAGACGCTATACAATGCCAGGCATGTCCGCTTCAAAAATCCAGAGAGGAGATTCTGGTCCCATGTTGTTCGAGGGCAAACTTTGGTCCAACCGAGCCGTTTACTCGTTTCGCGTGTTCACTCTGACTCTCGTGCTGGTGATCCTTGGGCTTGCTGCTCGTGCCCAAGAACCCGAGCTCGGGAAGAAGTTGCAAGGCTTCGACTCTTACATTGCGCAAGTCCTGAAGGATTGGAACACGCCGGGGATCGGCGTGGGCATCGTTGTCCGTGACCAGCTCGTCTTCGCGAAGGGATACGGCTACCGGGACTATCAGAAGAAGCTGCCCTTCACCCCAACGACGCTCTGTCAGATTGCTTCGAACTCGAAGCTGTTCACGGCCGTGGCAGCCGGGATGCTGGTTGAGGAAGGAAAGCTCAGTTGGGACAAGCCCGTGCGCGAGTCCGTCCCGACGATCCAGTTCTACAACGACCAACTGAACAACAACGTCACTCTGCGCGACATGCTGTCGCACCGGACAGGGGTGACCAGGCACGACCTGATCTGGTTCAAGTCGGACTTCAAGAGAAAGGACTTGTTTGAAAAGCTGAAATACCTTGAGCCGCAGCAGCCGATGCGCGAAACCTTCCTCTACAACAACCTGATGTTCTCCGCAGTTGGGTACATCATCGAATTGAAGTCCGGAAAGACGTGGGAGGAGTTTGTACGGGAGAGGATTTTGAGGCCCCTCGACATGAACTCCACCACCTATACGATCTCGGAGATGGTGAAGCATCCGGACCACGGCGTGCCTTTCAAAGAAAAGCGCGACTCGTTCGAGTTGTACAAGATCCCCTATTACGAGGACACCGAGGGCGTCGCGCCTGCGGGCGCGCTTATCTCGAATATTGAGGAGATGTCGCACTGGCTCATCGCCCTGATGAATGACGGGAAGTACAACGGGAAGCAGGTGGTGCCGGCAGACGTGCTGAAAGCCACGTTGCAACCCGCCATAGGGCTGCCAAACACTCTTGGGGAATCACTAGGGTACTGGGAAATACTGAATCCGGCATACGGCATGGGTCGACAGACCGCCTCTTACCGGGGACGCCTGCTCACCTTTCACGGCGGCGACCTTCCCGGGTTCCACTCGCAGGTTTCATTCATGCCCAACGACAGGATCGGCGTGATCGTCTTTGTGATTGGCGATCACAGCGCTCCCCTGTATAACGTCGTCAGCTACGACGTGTACGAGCGGCTGCTGGGCATGGATCAGACGCCCTGGAGTCAGCGTCGACTGGAGCAGCGGCTCGCAAACAAGAAGGCCGGCACGGAAGCACGGGCGAAGGCTGGTGCGGACCGCGTTCCGAACACAAAGCCATCCCACGCGTTGACCGACTACGCTGCCGAGTATGAAAATCCGGCCTACGGAATTCTCAAAATCGGGCTTAAGGATAACCAGCTTCAGTTCGGTTTTCACGAGTTCCGGTTTCCAATGAGCCATTTCCACTACGACCGGTTCGATACGCCCGAAGACGACCAGTACGGCAAGTTCTCGGTAAATTTCCGGACCAACCCCCAGGGGGACATTGATAACGCAGTCATTTCGCTGGATGAGGCCGAAGCCGTTTTCACGCGGAGACCCGAGACCCTGGATCCGAAGCTTCTAGAGAAGCTCGCGGGAGTTTACCTGACGCCAGCTCGCGTCAAGTTCCAGGTGCTTTACCAGCCGGGGGCCGGCCTTTCCCTCGTATTCCCCGGCGCACCTCCGCTCAAGCTCTCGCCAGTTAAAGGTCTCCAGTTCAGGACCCCGCAGTTCTCCGACACCATCTATGAGTTCGTGATGGAAAACGGCCAGGTAAAGGCTCTAAAGGAGCGCGACCCGTCAGGCGAATACTCCTTCTCGAGGCAATGAAACAGTCCACCCCTGTTCACATTCGTGCGCGCCCATCGGATCGACTTTCGTCGCACGGCGGCTGCGCAGATAAATACGTCCGGGTGGGGTCGTAGCTTCTCGGTCCAATTCGGTCAAATTTGCAGCGGGCTCGTGGCACGGGCGTCCCGCCCGTGGGATGTGAAAAGCTGTGAAAAAACGCAGCGCCCCGCTCGGCGGGGCAGAGGCGCACTGAAATGCAAGGATTTATAGGCCGGCGAGACGCCGGCGCTACAATTTTTCACACACTTGGCGGTATGAGGCTCGCTCACCATAAATAGCGAGTGAGCCTTACACTGACCAGTCATTCACGGGCGAGACGCCCGTGCCACGATAGCTTCGTGGCATGGCCGTCCCGGCCATGATACAAAACTTGACCGATTTGTGAACTTTGTGTCTACCAGAGCCTAGAGTGAGGAAGAACTAATGTTGGATTTCCGAAGCAAAATCGTTGCGAAGTTTTGCTTGGTTGCTCTCATTGCGCTTCCTGCGCTGGCGACGCGCGAGAACCACGTCGAGCCGGACCAGTCTGTTGATGAACCAGTCCTCGAGAAACAGACTCCGGCAGTGAAAGCTCCGGAGCCTGGCGCGGCCGGCCTGAGCGTGGTGCAGGCGATCCCGCTGCCGGGCGTGGAAGAGCGCATTGACCACCTCGCAGTCGATGTGCAACGCCGGCGGTTGTTCGTCGCCGCTCTCGGCAACAATACAGTGGAGGTCGTTGATCTGAACAAGGGCGTCCGTGTCAGGAGCATCCCCGGTTTTCATGAGCCGCAGGGGATCAGCTTCGTCCCCGATAACAACCGGATTTTCGTTGCCAACGGAAAGGATGGCTCGTGCGACATGCTGGATGGCGACTCTTTCCACCGCGTCCAGAACGTTAACTTTGCCGAGGACGCCGACAATGTGCGTTACGATCCCGCTGCCAAACTCATTTATGTCGGATACGGCAGCGGTGCGCTCGGCATCCTTAATGCAACGGACGGCAGGCGTCTCGGCGATATCAAGCTGGCCGGCCATCCTGAGTCGTTCCAGTTGGAGAAATCGGGGTCGCGTATTTTCGTGAATGTCCCGGCAGCCGGGCACATCGCTGTAGTGGACAGGCGCAAGAACGCCCTGCTTTCCACCTGGGCGGTTGAGCGCGCCCGTTCGAACTTCCCGATGGCGCTGGACGAGCCCGGCCGCCGCCTGTTCGTGGGCTGCCGCAAGCCGCCCCGGTTGCTGGTCTACGATACGACCACCGGCAAGTTGGCGGCTGATTTGGGGATTTGCAACGATACGGATGATATCTTCTATGATCCTGCCCGCAAGCTTGTCTATGTAGCCTGCGGGGAGGGCGTCTTGAACATTGTTCAACAAAAAGGCGCCGACCAGTATCAACCCCTTGCCGGCATTCCGACTGCGGCGGGGGCGCGCACCGCGCTGTTCGTGCCGGAATTCAATCGTTTCTATC
>QHZE01000099.1 GCA_003225335.1 Acidobacteriota bacterium | reverse complement strand
TACCCCAGACCTCGAGAACCCGAGTGTATGAAAACGCAAAGGTTTCCTTGCCGGAGACCGAAAGTCTCCGCCACTTCCGGCAAAAGGATCTCGTCCACGACGTCCATTTCGAGGAAGTGATTCCCGCTCCCCAGCGTGCCCAACTGCGGCGAACCGCGTTCTTTGGCCCGCTCGCTCACCTGATCCGGATCCGCGCCTGCGAGGCAGCCGCCCTCTTCGGTAAAGTCCACGTCTTCCTGCTTGCCGAATCCATGCTCGATCGCCCAGCGTGAACCTTTGGACAGGATTTGCCGCAGGTCCCCCGAAGAAAGCCGCTTGATCGCCCCGGAAGATCCCACTCCCGCAGGGACGTGGTGATAGAGGCGGGAGACGACATCCGGAACCTGATCTTTAACCGCGTTGTAGACCAAACTGGTCCCGACGAGGCGCACCCCTCAATTGATGTCGTATCCCACGCCGCCAGGCGAGATGACTCCGTCCTCAAGCCGGGTCGCTGCGACACCGCCAATGGGAAAGCCGTAGCCCCAGTGAATGTCCGGCATTGCAATCGAGTACTTGAGAATGCCCGGCAAGTGGGCCACGTTGCAAACCTGCTGAATGCTTTGATCGCTCTTCGGGTCCGCGAGGAGATCGCGCGTCGCGTAGATGCGTCCAGGAACGCGCATCTGCCCGGTCTTGGGAATCTCCCACAGGTAATCATGGATTTTTACTAATTCCATAGAACTCCCTTCGTCGTCATTCGTCTCACACGTCGAGGATTACACGTGCTTCCCAGAAGCCTTGATCCTGGCGCACGGAGAGCTGATGGTACGTAACCGCTTTGACCTCCCGGTACTCCTGACGCGCATTCTCATCCCAGATAATTCCGGCGAGCGTGGCTTTCAGTTCGTGGCCGACCAGGCGCACATTTGACACTTCCGTTATGTACGTATGCCGGCATTGAAACTGATAGATCAGTTCCTGAAGCCACCGCACCAGGAGATCTTCGATATCCTCGGCCTGTACCCGCACTTCCAGCCCGGATACGGGTCTCCCTTCAGGCGCCGAACCGATCCAATCCATCAAAGCGCGCGCGGCGGTTGCAAACAATCCTTCGAGGGACCGCGCGAGGATGCGAATCCCGACGTCCGCCGCGTGGTCGAAAAACTCGTAAGACCCGTTCGCAGTCACCATGGGATTCTCGCACAGCAGAAAAAGCAATTATACGCAATCCCTCGGTGTATGGAGTTGAGCCTTCGGGCCGCAAGCTAAAGCTTGAACTCGGAGCGAATCCGTGCGCATAGCTTCTCAGTCGAAGCGGGCAGCTTCCAAGTGAAGATCCACACGTTCTCTTTCACCACGGAGACACTGAGGACACGGAGTCACTGAGGAAACAAGACATCTCCGTGAAACCTCTGTGCTCTCCGTGTCTCCGTGGTAGAAAGCGGGTTCGAATCCGGCACTGGGGCCGCCCCTACGGCGCGTTCGATTTTCTTCGGACACAACCATAGTCGCCTGCGGCCTTGGATGAATGGTTGTAAAATGCTACTCCATGGGCGAGAGAGCATCGAAAGGCGGTCTGGAGTCCGGGCTCATTCTCCTGGGGCTGGGTCTCGTGTTTCTTTTGCGAAACCTGGACATTCTGCCCACCCGCCACTTCGGTCCGCTCGCACTCATCACCGTCGGACTGTTAGTCGTTCTCAGAGTCCTGCTCCAGCGACGTTCCCACCGCTGAAGAAGAGCAGGGGGCAGAGGTGCAGGGGAGCAGAGGGGCTGAGAGAATCGGGGCGTTCCGCGGTGCTCCTCCGCTCCTCTGCCCCTCCGCGCTCGTCTGCTCCTCTGCCCTTCCCTCGGCCCCTTTGCCCCTTTGCCCCTCGAAGTCTGGGCTTACACGAGCCTCAGAGGTAATGCTACCCTTGTGTTCGTCGAGACCCAGCTATGCGCGCAAGGTGGATGGTTATCGCCGCTGTTTTTGCTGGCGGAGCCCGCATCTACGCTGCGGGGCCCGAGCAGGATCGAGTGCGAACGGAAATTCCTTACCGCGACGGGACGGTTCTGCTCGTATCTGATTTTCAGGAGCGGCTCACCAAGACGCGCTATCGCGCGCGGGGGCATGTGGAGATCACCTATCAGGACGTCCCGCATCTACGCTGCGGGGCCCGAGCAGGATCGAGTGCGAACGGAAATTCCTTACCGCGACGGGACGGTTCTGCTCGTATCTGATTTTCAGGAGCGGCTCACCAAGACGCGCTATCGCGCGCGGGGGCATGTGGAGATCACCTATCAGGACGTTCACATTACGGCCGAAGACCTGGAATACGACGAAGCCACCCGCGAGGGGCTGACGCGCGGGACGACCCGCTTTAGCCAGAAACAGCAGTGGCTGATCTGTTCCCGGGCCGAATTCAATTTCAGCAACCAGACCGGTACCTTTTATGATGCATCCGGCTTCACGGACCAGGAGTTCATGGTCCGCGGCCGCACGGTCGTCAAAACAGGGAGCGACACCTATCGCGTGGAAGAAGGTCTCATCACTGCCTGCCCGGAAGCCGTCCCGAAATGGTCCTTCAAAATGCACCGGGCTGCGATTCGTGTGGACAGTACCGCGCGATTGAGTCACACGGTGTTCAAGGTCAAGTCGATTCCGGTCTTCTACTTTCCGTATGTCGTTGTTCCTCTGGAAAGAAAGAAGCGGAGCAGCGGATTTCTGCCCTTCCACACCGGAACTTCCACATCGAAGGGCCGAGTCGTGAGCCTCGGCTATTTTCAGACACTGGGTCCCAGTGCCGATGTGACCTTTTACAGCGATTATTTCACGAAGCGCGGGCCGGCATTTGGAGCAATCTTCCGCGCGCGTCCCAACCCTCAGACACGTCTCTACGTGCTTGCCTATGGTATTCACGATCGTCTCGGTCAGGGAGGTGGTCACCTGGTGGTGGACGGCCTGACTTCTCTCACCGATAACGTGCGCGTCGTCGCAAACGTCAACGTGACGACGAACTTCCAGTTTCGCCAGGCTTTCTCGGATTCGTTTCGCGCCGCAACAGTACGCCAGGAACACTCGATCCTCTTCATGACTCGAAACGAGAGTAGCTATTCCACCAACTTCGCCTTCCAGCGCGAGGAGGTCCACTTTCCAGCTCCAGAACGCTCGCTGGTCATTCGGACTTCTCCCTCGCTGGAGTTGCTGAATCTGGGTCAACCTTTAGGGAAAACTCCATTTCGATTGTCGTTTCGGATGGCCGCGGAAGGATTCTCGCGGGTCGATAGCGTTCTCGAAAGCCCGAAGATCGTTCAGCGCCTCGATCTGTTTCCGCGTATCTCCGTGCGCCTCCCGAGCCTTGCAGGATTCTCCCTGGCGCCTTCGATAGGATTTCGACAGACCTATTACAGCGCGAGGGTTCAGCAGGAGCCTGACCCTGAGATTGTTCCCCGCAGCCTGCATCGCGAGTACGGCATTTTCGAGCTCGATATAAAAACACCCACACTCGAAAAGACCTTCCATTCCTCGCGGCTTGGGACACTCAAGCACGTGATGGAACCTGTGATCACTTACCGGCGGATATGGGGCGTGGAAGATCTCAGCCAAGTCATCCGATTCGACGAAAATGACGCGGTGGCGGACACGAACGAGGTCGAATACGGGATCGTGAATCGAATCTACCGCAGCCGAGAGACCAGCCCGGGAATCCGGCAGCAATTCGAGTTGTTGAGTCTGACACTCAGCCAGAAATACTATTTCGATCCGGATTTTGGAGGAGCATTCCGACCGGGCCAGCCCAACATGTTTTACCCGCTCAATACGCTGACCGGATTCTCCCTGACAGGCATACAGCGGATGCTCGCCCCGGCCAGCATGGTGTTTCGACTTTCTCCCGCCGCCGGGGTCTCTTATGATGCGCGAGCAGACTTCGACACAAAACTGCAACGGTTGCGAGACGCCAGCCTCTCAACTGTCTGGCAGCGGAAAAAGCTGTTCGTGGCGGGCACGTATTTCAAGACCCTCGCGCTCGAACCGGGCTCATTTGAGAGCCATCACATCCAGGGACAGGCCGGCTACGGCTCACCGTCGCGCGGTCTCTCCGCAAGCATCACACTCAGCTACAACATCCTGACGGCCCAATTGCTCAACAGCCAATCGCGCCTGAATTATGCGTGGGATTGCTGCGGCCTGGCTATGGAGTTTCAGCAATTCGATCTTGGCTTGCGCACGGAGACCCGTTTCAGCTTCTCATTCACGCTCAAAGGTATCGGCAGCTTCGGAAACGTGCGGCGGCCTGAGAGTCTGTTTTGATTGACACGGAATCCAGAATCCAGGAGTCAGAATCCAGAATGAAGGCTTCTTAGAATCAGGAAATTCTGAATTCCCCGTTTCTTCATGATCGAGGCACAGAGGGCATTTCTGTCCCTGGGATCCAACCTGGGGGACCGTGAACAAAACCTCAGGCAGGCTTTGTCCGCCCTGGCAAGCGAACACATCGAGCCTCGCAGGGTCTCTTCGTGCTATGAAACAGAGCCCGTTGGATACCGGGACCAGCCCTGGTTTCTGAACATCGCCGTGGAGGCGTCTACCCTTCTTTCTCCGCACGAGCTCCTTGACCGGTGCCGCCACGTTGAAAGCGAGCTAGGGCGCAGGAGAAGTTTTCCCGGAGGCCCGAGAACCGTGGATATCGACATTCTGTTATACGGTGATCGGGTGATAGCAGAAGAGAGCCTGGTCATCCCGCACCCTCGAATGCAGGACCGGAGATTTGTGCTGAAGCCTCTTTCGGAAATTGCCCCCCAAGTCCTGCATCCCCTTCTGAAGCAGACAGTCCAGGCTTTGTTCGAAACCTGCAGAGATAGCTCAGCCGTCCGCCTCTACCCAGACTTCAGACCTCAGGGGTCAGACCTCAGACTTCAGACTTGAGCAGGTAGTTCAGTAACCGCGAGATCCAGCGAGCATCCTTGCCCTCAATCCTTGCAGACCGTGACTGCCCTTCGGATCCGCATTTCGGTCCGAGGTCTGAGGTCTGACCCCTGAGGTCTGTGGTCTGACGAGGTTGTCACTGGAGCATGATTCCGTTATCATGCCGCAGCATGGAAATCGTGAATCGCGTCCAGCGCATGTCCTCCATCTGCATGAAAGCCCTCAGCAATGAGATGAAAGTAGGTCTGGTGTCCACCATGGGAGCCATTCATCCCGGCCACCTCAGCCTCATTCAAACGGCGCGGAAGATGACAGATCTGGTGGTGGTCTCGATCTTCGTAGATCGCCTCCAGTTCATGACCGAGGAGGAGTACCAGAGTTATCCGCGGGACATAACCAAGGATGTGGACCTCTTACGCCATGAAAATGTGGATTACATATTTACGCCGCCGGAAGAAGAGATGTATCCGGCGGGTTTTTCCACCTATGTCTGCGTCGAAAACTACGGAGAAAAAGTGCCGGGCCTCTATCGAACCACCTATTTCCGAGGAATGACCACGAGCGTTACCAAGATGATCCACATCGTGAAACCTGCGTTCATATTCCTCGGCCAAAAGGACGGCCTTCAGGGGTCTGTCCTTCGAAAGATGATGAGGGACCTGAACATAGATACGGAAGTCGTGGTCACACCTGTGGTGCGCGACGCTTCCGGCCTGGCCTACGCGGCCCGAAACTACTTCCTCACCCAGGAACAAATGACGGCAGCGGCAGTTATCCATCGCAGTCTCAAGGCGGCAGGAGACGCAATTGCGGCCGGCGAAGTCCAGTCCAAGAAGATTCTCAAGGAGGTTACGCAAGTAATGGAGACGGAGCCCTTGGCCAGACTCGAATATTCGGTCATCGCAAACCCAGACACACTCGAACCCGTCAACAAGGTCGAGGGAAAGACGTTGATCGCCGTCGGGGCGGTGATCGGGACCACTCCGCTAAACGACTCGCTATTGGTGGAGTTGCCACCCAAATGAACTTAGGGCTCGCGCAGAAATAACTTCACATTTTGCTGCAGGCCCCCAGGCCCGCTGGCGAGGCGCGAGCGACGAGCTATACCCGGGGCGGTATGTGAGGAGCGAGCAACAAAGCCAGCGAGCCTGCGGGCCGCAGCCCACAGGGGCGCGGGGAGCTCCTGCAACCCCTGCCGGGGTGCGTATCGTTGTTCCTTTTCTACCCGGGGGTTCGCTTCGCCCACCCCCCAGGCTAATTTCCTTTCGCCCCCGCTGGGGCCGAATACGTTACCGTATTTATGAAATCATGTACTTAGCTCGCTTCGCTCGCCAACTATTGGGGTCAAGGGCAAAAAGCCTCCTGAATGGACGCGCTACCCGGGAGATTCGCCGGGTCTGTCCCGACAGGATGGCCGCCATCGTCCGGCTAGGATCAGGGAAACTGAAGTCGATGACTCGACAATACCTGCCCTGGGCCCTAAGCCTTTCGCAAAGCCATCCCCTCCACCCCTCCGCCCCTTTGTCCCTTTTGCCCGTAAAGACGGCTATTGCAAACAGATTGCGGTGTGCTATGTTACGAAAGCGTCGGTTGGCGGCCGGCTCAGAATTCCGGGCTCGGCCCACAAAACAAAGAAAAAGCTGAACTTAAAGGGACATTTTGACGAATTAGTAAGGATGAACAAAGTCATGCTGCCCAGGCCGAGAGCCGCAATCTTATTGAGTATATTAGCACTTATTGCATTTTCCTCGATTTCCTTCGAGGTCAGGGCGAGTTCCCTCGAGATCATCCAGGGGAAGATTGCCCAGTTCCTGAAGCGCCCAGGCATACGATCCGCCGACTGGGGAATCGAGATCGTGGACCCCACGGACAATCAGGTCGTTCTTTCCCTGAATCCGGACAAAACCTTCAAGCCTGCCTCCGTCGTGAAAGTCATCACCACAGCCACGGCCCTGGAGAAGCTGGGATCGGACTTCAAGTTTCGCACGGGCGCTTATGCGGACGGAGAAATCAAACCGGATGGAACGCTTGCAGGGAATCTGATTCTGGTAGGGCGTGGCGATCCCAATCTCATGGATCCGGTAGGCGATCTCCTTCCAAAGCCCACGCTGGAGGAACTGGCGGAGAAGGTACGGGCTCTCGGAATACGAAGGATCACGGGTGATGTCGTCGGAGATAACAGCTACTTCGACTTTAATACTCACAGCAACGGATGGACAACACAGGACCTCAAGTCTGTCTACGGCGCGCCCATAAGCGCCCTGAGCATCAATGACAATGTGCTCTGGCTGAGCGCCCGCCCGACGCAACCTAATCAAAGAATTTCCGTCAGCATCGAGCCGCAGACCTCGTATTTTCACGTCCGCAATCTTGGAGTCACGGGGAGCCGGAAAGCCAGGCGCACTTTGTATGCCCGCTCAATTCCAGGAACCCGGACCGTCGTAGTTTCCGGGGTGCTTCCCATCAGCCACAGGGGATACTGGCAGAGTGTCATTCTCGAAAAACCGGCCGAGGCCGTCGCAACTCTGTTTAAGGACGAGTTGGTGAGAAACGGTATCGGGGTGGACGGAACCGTGCGCGTCCTTCAATACGGGGACATGCCGCAGGAGGCGAAGCGCCGGTGGACCCTGCTCGCGGAGCACCAGTCACCCCCGCTCGTAAAGGCCCTGGAAATTATCAACAAGCGGAGCAATAACCTTCATGCCGAAATGCTCCTCCGTACTCTGGGCGCTGAATTCGCTGGAGCCGGAACGGATGAAGCCGGGCTCAAGGTGGTCCGGGATTTCCTGGTCGAAGCCGGAATCGAAAGCAGTCACGTGCGCCTGAACGACGGTAGCGGCCTCTCTCGAGACAACATCGTTACACCACGTTTTCAGACCTCGCTCCTCCTGTTCCTTTCGACACGCCCATATTTCGATCTGTTCCTGAGCACTCTTTCCGTGAGCGGCACGGACGGGACTCTGAAACATCGCCTGGCCTCGGAGCCCCTGAGAGGCACTATCCACGCCAAAACCGGAACGCTGAACGGGGTGGCCTCGCTCTCCGGGTACATGACGACCCGCTCCGGCCGCAATCTGGTCTTCAGCATCTTTGCCAATAACTTCCGCGCTTCCGTAGGGCGGATCCGAAAAACCATCGACGAGATCTGCGCGCTGTTCGTCAATCTCTACTGATGAGCATCAAGGTCCTTTTTTTCGCTTCGCTTGCCGACCTCACAGGCATGCGCGAGACGGAGGTCGATTCGCGCGCTCATACGAGCGTCGCATCCATCTACACGAAGTTCGCGCGAGATTTTCCCCGGCTCGAGGAGCATCGCGCCTCGCTCCTGTACGCGGTAAACTCGGAGTTCGTCCAGCCGGATTCGCCGGTCCATGACGGCGATGAGGTCGCCTTCTTCCCGCCCGTCAGCGGAGGTTAGGCACGCCGCCATCACCGCCAAGACGCAAAGACGCGAAGATGACGGAGGAATGGGTTGCCTCCGTGGTGGAGAACGATGTTCGTTCTGGTGCGAGAGCCAATCGATATTCAGGCGCTGACACGCAGTCTCGTAGGCTCGGAAGACGGCGCGGTGGCAGTGTTTGAAGGGGTGGTCCGCAACAACTCGCGCGGAAAGAGAGTTCTCTATCTCGAATATCATGCCTACGAGACAATGGCTCTCAAGAAGTTGGAAGAGGTGGGAACGATGGCAAGAGAGCGATTTGACATCCACGGCATCGGAATTCTCCACCGGCTGGGACGGCTCGAACACAGTGAATGCAGCATCGCAATCGTAGTCACCGCCGCGCACCGGGGCCCTGCTTTTGAGGCCTGCCGATTTGCAATCGACACCCTGAAGAAAATTGTTCCAATCTGGAAGAAGGAGTTCTACGAAGACGGCGCCGTCTGGATCCAAGGCGGCAACTGATCGGTGGCCGGTGGTCAGTGGCCGGTGGTCAGATGCTTAGCTGACCACTAACCACTGGCCACTGACCACTCCACTGATCAGAGCTCGCGCCGTCCTTCCATGGCCCTGCACATGGTCACTTCGTCCGCAAATTCCAGGTCGCTGCCCACCGGCAGCCCCAGCGCAATTCTCGTGACCTTCACGCCAAGAGGTTTGATCAGTTTTGCCAGGTAGATGGCCGTAGCTTCACCTTCCACGTTCGGATTCGTAGCGATGATGATCTCCTTCACGTTGCCTTCCTTCAGGCGCGCCAGAAGGTTCTTAAGCCGGAGCTCGTCGGGACCGATGCCGTTGATGGGAGAAAGGGCGCCGTGCAGGACGTGAAACTGCCCGTGATATTCCCGGGTCTTCTCGATAGAAAGAATGTTGTTTGGCTCTTCCACGACGCAGATGGTTTCCGGAGATCGATTCGGATTGACGCAGAAATGACAGGGATCCTGGTCTGAAAGGTTGTTGCAACGCGAGCAGTAACGGATCTTTTCCTTCACATCCAGAATCGCGCGGCTCAGCCGCTCGGCGTCTTCCCGGGACCGGCGCAGGATGCTGTAGGCGAGCCGCTGCGCGCTCTTCTGTCCGATACCGGGAAGTTTGCGCAGCTCCTCGATAAGCCTTGAAATGGGTTCCGCGTAGTCGCTCATTCCGGCGCGCCCAAGGTTCTGTGAGGACCTCGCGACTCTTCGCGTCTTTGCGTCTTAGCGGTGAATGAGCGCATGCTGCTTTCACCACAAAGACGCGAAGGCGCAAAGAAAGAGAATCTCTGCGTCAACGCACCTAATCGAGATCCTCCGCCTTGATGGGCCCCGGAAAGGTGTCCAGAAAAGACTGTATGACCGGCTCCCGTTTGGCCCTCTCCAGAATGTCTGTCTTGACTCCTGGATCGGCTCGGGCGACCGATGGATTCCCTTCCCGAGCCGGCGCCGCAGGTTCCTTGCCAATCGTCACCTTGACGTTTCTGCCTAAAACTGTGGAGGCCGCTTCGGCAATAAGGCCGATATTCTCCTTGATCTGGCGCCGGTGAAACTCACTGAGGGATCCGAGGTCGAGCTCCAGGGTGTCGCCATGGGGTTCCGCCTTGGGCACCTCGCACAGAATGGGCGCCAGGGATTCCTTCTTCAAAGCCCCCGCGATGCGTTCCAGGAGCTCACGAGATCCCGGACCGGCAGGATGGGCTTCGGGAGCGCCCTGAGCCGGGGGCGCCGGGACGCTATCGGGTGGAGGCGACGTCACGGCAGGCTTCGGCGGCATCGTGATTTTGCGCGTCGGTCCCGATGGCTCCTCAACACCGGATGGGGGCGAAGTCGCGGCGGAGAATGCGCGATCCGGCGCGGCTCCGGACGAGGGCGCTTCGCTCTTTACCAGGGCTGTGAAATCCGCAACAAGGTCTTCAAACGGGCGCAGCCGCGAGATCTCGGCCAGCTTGATCAGGCCCATTTCCAGCTGGAAGCGAATCTGAGTCGCGTACTTGAGATCGGTTTCGGTTTGCAGGAGGGCATCGAACAGGCGCAGCAAATCCTCGCGTGAAAAGAGCTCCGACTGCTCTCGCAGTTCGGGAGCGAGGCTTTCGGGGATCCCAAGCGCCGGCAGATCCGTCACACCGGACTTCAGAATCATGAGGTTGCGAAAATGCCCGAGCAGCCTGCGGGTGAAATTTTGCAAGTCCTGACCGGCTTCCACCAGGCTGCGCACCACATCGAGAATCCTGTCGGTATCGTGGCGGGCAACGGCGGTGACCGCTTGTTTTAAGATAGCGGGCTCGACCAGCCCCAGAAGCATCGTGACGTCTTCATCCCTCACATCCTCGCCGCTGAAGGCAATGACCTGATCGAGAGCAGACATGGCGTCCCGAAGACTGCCGCCGCTCGAGTAGGCAATCTGTTCCAGCGCCCGCGTGCTGATCCGGATGTTCTCAGCACCGGCGACCTCGCTCAAGCGGTGGAGTACCAGCGAATAAGGTATGAGTTTGAAGTTGTGTTGCTGGCACCGTGAGAGAATGGTTGCCGGTATCTTGTGGTACTCCGTCGTAGCCAGGATGAAAATGACCCGCGGCGGTGGCTCTTCCAGAGTCTTCAACAGGGCGTTAAAGGCTTCCGCCGTCAGCATGTGCACTTCGTCGATGATAAAGATCTTGTGCTTGTCGCGCGCGGGACTGTAGCGAACCTTCTCCCTCAGTTCGCGAATCTCGTCGATGCCCCGGTTCGATGCCGCGTCGATCTCGAGGACATCCATGGAATTGCCCTCGGCTATCTCAACGCAGGCGGGGCACTTCCCGCACGGCTGGCCGGGCTGACCGGCATGACAATTCAGGGCTTTGGCCAGAACTCGGGCCGTGGTTGTTTTTCCGCTTCCTCGAGGGCCCGAGAAAAGAAAGGCGTGGGCGACTCGACCGCTGCGCAAGGCATTCAGCAGAGTACGAGAAATATGTTCTTGCCCGACCAGCTCATGAAAGTTTTGCGGCCGCCATTTGCGTGCCAGTACCTGGTATTGCATAGCAAGAAGGGTCGGGCCCCGGGAGACCTGCGGCACATATAACTGGCCTCTTAATGCTGCTTCCTTCCGGACCTGACATGGTTCGAGGGTTATATTGCACAGGGCCCGAGGCCCGTCGCTGAGTACGGTGCGCTCGCCAAGTCGCAATGATACGGCATCGCCCGTTTTGAGTCCAGGGTTTAAGAGTGTACGTGAATGCAGGGATCCCAAGGAATTCAAGGAATCCAAGGAATTCAAAGAACCCGGGAGCATCGAATGAATCGTTGATTTCTCGGATTCTTGGATTCCCTCGGACTCTTGTGATTCTTGGGTTTGGTTCGAGGGAATCCAAAGGAAATACATTCGCATGAATCGTTCATTCCCTGGATTCCTCGGATTCCTTGGATTCCAAAAATCTTCAGTATACTGGTTGCGGAGGGAGCATGTTCATGGACTGGAAACTGTCGCTGACTGTGTTTACGACGATCTTTATTGCGGAAATGGGAGACAAGACACAGCTTGCTGTGGTAACAATGACCGCTTCTTCGGCAAAACCTTTTTCTGTATTCGTAGGCGCCGCGGCAGCGCTGGCGCTTGTCACAGTCCTCGGGGTTTTGCTTGGCGGCGTCGTGACCAAATGGATCCCCGAAACAGTCCTCAAGAAAGCCGCCGCCGTTCTCTTTGTGGGACTGGGCATATGGACCTGGTTGCGAGGATAGGCCGACTTGATAGTTCGCAGCCCGCACTCATGGAACGTAACAACCCAAGGGGCTCGGGAGATCCAAGAGAAGCTACGTCGTCGTGTTTCTTTCAAGGCGCCGGGAAGCCTTCCTCGTCTGGTGGCGGGCGCCGACGTATCGTATAACAAATTCAGCCCGAATCTTTACGCCGCGGCAGTGGTGGTAGATCTCGAATCCCTGGAGACGATCGAGGAGGCGGGAATAGCGGCAAAAGCGAGCTTTCCCTATGTGCCCGGTCTCCTCTCCTTTCGAGAGGTGCCTCCCCTGATTCGCGTGTTTCGAAAGCTTCGGACACTTCCCCATCTTGTCATTTGCGACGGCCAGGGTTACGCGCATCCACGCCGTTTCGGGCTGGCCTGTCATCTGGGAGTGATTCTGGATCTCCCGTCTCTGGGCTGCGCCAAGTCCCGTTTGATAGGAGATTACGAGCATCCCGGGAATGACCGGGGCGACTTCACGCCATTGAAGGACGGAGAGGAAGTGATCGGGTCGGTTCTCCGCACACGCACCGGAATAAATCCGGTTTTCATATCCGTGGGACATTGCATGTCCCTGGAAATGGCCCGCGAACTTGTGCTCCGTCTGACGCCTTCGTGTCGTTTACCCGAAACAACCCGGCGAGCCCACCACCTGGTCAACGAGTTGCGGCGCGCCTCGACGACAGATGCGGGGAAGTCATCGGTTCCGTGAATGCAATGATATTGGACTCCAACTGTTTTCCGATCGGCTTTGCGTCTTTGCGTCCTAGCGGTGAATGCGGCGTACGCTGCCTTTACCGCTAAGACGCGAAGACGCAAAGAAGCGCGAAGAATTTCGTCCCAACGGGCAAAGGAAGAGGTGCAATGAATTTCTTGAGTCGCATCGTGTGTCCGAGCTGCGCAGCCGTATTCGAGAAAGGCCGCGTGCTCGGCCTCTGCACCTGCGGATCTCCGCTTCTGGCGGAATACGATCTTGACGCGGCGCGCAACCGCTTCCCGCGCGACTCGTTGAGTGGCCGCCCGCCAACCATGTGGCGGTACCGCGAAATGCTTCCCGTTCAGCGGCCAGAAAATGTGGTTTCCCTCGGTGAAGGTTTCACGCCGCTCATTCAGGCGCGCCGGCTGGGCGCAGCGCTGGGGCTGAAAAATCTCTACATAAAGGACGAATCCGGAAATCCCACAGGATCGTTCAAGGCCCGGGGACTGTGCGCCGCGGTCAGTATGGCCTGTGAACTGGGTCTCAGAAAGCTGGCGATTCCATCGGCCGGAAATGCAGCGGGAGCCATGGCCGCCTATTCCGCCCACGCGGGCCTCGAATGCCATATTTTCATGCCCGCTGACACGCCCCGAGCCAATGTTCAGGAAGCCAAAATCTTCGGCGCTCGTGTGAATCTGATCCACGGCCTCATCACGGATTGCGGAAAGATCGTGACAGAGCGGAAAGAGGAGGAAGGCTGGTTTGATGTTTCGACCCTGAAAGAGCCTTATCGCATCGAGGGGAAAAAGACGATGGGCTATGAGCTTGCCGAACAGTTCGGCTGGGAATTGCCGGACGTGATCCTTTATCCCACGGGCGGTGGGACCGGGCTCATCGGGATGTGGAAGGCCTTTCGGGAAATGGAGGCCATGGGCTGGATTGACGGAAAGAGGCCGCGCATGGTTACAGTCCAGGCTGCCGGATGCGCGCCGATTGTCCGAGCGTTCCAGAACAACCGGTCGCAGGCCGAGCCGTGGCAGGAGGCACGCACGGTCGCTTCAGGGCTGCGTGTTCCCCGCGCCATCGGCGACTTTCTGATCCTGCGGGCCTTGCGCGAAAGCAAGGGGACCGCGCTGGCAGTCGATGACGTGGACCTCGTAGAGGCCATAAAGACCTGCGGCAAGCTGGAAGGGGTTTTCCTGTGCCCCGAAGGGGCCGCTTGCGTTCCTGCGTTAAAAGAACTGGCCCAGCAAAAATGGATCGCAGCAGATGAGCGCGTGGTTATGTTCAACACCGGGTCCGGACTCAAGTATCTCGAGGTCCTGGAAAGACAGTAGGCAGCGGGCAGAAGGCAGAAAGCACAAGGCGGTAAGCAGCCTTCCGCCCACTGCCCACTGCCTTCTGCCTACTGCCTACTGCCTTTTCAGGACTGGATTAGATTAAGGTAAATACCGGCCTCCGTTATGACGATACGTTTGTATTGGGAAGACCCGTACTTGACTCAGTTCAACTGCACCGTCGTTGAAGTATGCCTCCTCGACCAACAACCCGTAGCAGTTCTCGACCAGACCGCCTTTTACCCGACTTCGGGAGGACAGCCATTCGACACCGGACACCTGGGAACAGCGCGCGTGCTGAACGTGGAAGAAGACGCATCCGGAAAGATCATGCATTTCTTGGACGCTCAACTTGCAACGGGGCCGGCCTCAGGGAGGGTGGATTGGGTTCGGCGCTTTGATCACATGCAGCAGCACACGGGACAGCACATTTTGTCGCAGGCATTCGTGCAGGTGGCGCAAGCGCCTACACTTTCCTTTCACATGGGCCGGGAGACCTCAACCATCGATCTGAACCTTTCTCAACCGTCGGAGGAGCTGATGGAACAAGTTGAGGCGCTGGCAGCCAGCGTGGTCTTCGAGGACCGCCCCGTCCGAGTCCACAATGTGAGACCGGAGGATCTTGAGGCTCTGGGCGTACGCAAGCGCTCGGAAAGAGAGGGGACGATCCGGGTGATCGACGTGGAAGGATTCGACCGCTCCCCGTGCGGGGGGACGCACGTGCGCGGTTCCGGTGAAATAGGAATGATCGCGATTCTAGGGTACGAACGTTACAAGGGCGGGACTCGAGTGGAGTTCGTCTGCGGAGGCCGGGCGCTGAAGACCTTGAGAAAGGATCACGATGCTCTCAAGAGACTGGGAAAGCTGTACTCGGCATCCATGTATGAGCTTCCGGATCTGGCATTTGAAGCGCGCGACCTGTGGCGTGAGGGGGTCCGGCTTGGCGGCTTTGTTCTCGTTCGCGCGACTTTTTCCGGACGCGGCCTCGAAACCGTGAAGCTCCTTGCGCAGAAGATTGTGGCTCAAGGCGAGGCGGTCGCCATTTTGGGCCTCCTGGAGAAGACGGCCCAGGCAGTCGTCGCTCGCAGTACCGGGATACCGGGTGACTGCGGCGCGATAGTCAAGGATGTTACGGTGAAACGCGGCGGAAAGGGTGGAGGAAGACCTGATCTGGCGCAGGCCGGCGGAATTCCCGCGGACAATCTCGAGGCCTGGCTCACCGACGTGGAGAGACATTTCGGAAAATGAAAAACCAGGTTGCGCCGGTGTCCAAAACGGGCGAAGCGTCCCTCACAGCGGAAGAAACCAATCTTCTGGCTTCTACGTTACATGCGTCCCTCTCTCTGGAAGAGATTCTGCGCTCCTGTTACCGCGCTATCTCCCCGCGCTTGCCGCTCAACCGGCTCTGTCTGGTTCCGCTTCGACCCAACGAATTTACGGTGACGGTGTACACCGTAGAGGGGAGCGCCAGCGACCCTTCCGTATCCTCCAGAATTATCAATCTCGTAGACTCTCGGCTGCGACGTTGCCTTATCGACGGGAACGAGCACGTAGTCCATTTCGGACATCCGTCCGAACGCGACCAGACTGAGGAGCAATTCCTCCTTACACCTAATGCTCATACGGCTGCATACATGCGCCTGGTCCAGCAGGGTGTTCTCAACGGCGTGCTTGTTCTTGATGTGGCCGAAGGCGCGCCGCTCGACACAGCGCGAACCGCTTTCCTGCGCCTGGTTGTCGAACACCTCAGCTTCGCCCTGGAAAACTCCGATGCCTGCTACGCGGAGCGGCGCCAGGGCCGCCAGCTTCAGATGATCAGTGAGATTGCCAAGCAGGCAGTCCGGCTAAAGAACCTGGAGGAGTTTCTGAATTCGGTTTCGGCGCTGATCCGAAACGAATTCGATCACCAGCTCGTTCAGCTCTGGACTCCCGGAGCGGCCCAGGACCACCTTCAGCTCCGGGGCTGCGCATACAAATCGCTAAATAACGACGTCTTCCCCTCTCCCACGCCCATGGTGGACGAGTGCCGGCGCAAAGACGCGATTCTGCGCAATAACAATGCTCTTGCGGACCCCGTCTGGCAGCCTGCCTTCAATGTCACGGCGAGCCAGCTCGCCATCCCTGTCCAATTGCGCGGAAAGTTTCTCGGCGTTCTCTACGTCGAGAACAGCCGCCTGAACGCCTTCCCCGACGAAGATCTCAATATCATGGAGGCAGTCGCTTCGCTGATAGCATCGGCGTTCGATCAACTGCGAGCCCTGGAGTACGCCCAGCAATCCAACGAATACATGCAAGCGCTGTTGCAGTCCGTAAAAGACCTGGCGATACTTTCCACGGACATCCATGGCTACGTCATGACAAGCAGCGCCGGGTCTCAGGCAATATTACTGACGCAACACCCGTCGGTCCTGGGAAAGGATCTGCTGACGCTCTTTACCAACCCCAAGTTCCAGCAAGAAGTGGCCCGGTATATGGGGATGCAAGACCTGCCAACGCTGGAGCGCAAGCGCGTCCCCCAGGAGACCGCGGAAGGTCAGCGGTACCTCGACGTCACACTGCAGCGCGTTTACGATCCTGGCAAGCGCCCTTTAGGTTTTCTTTGCATCGCCCGGAATGTCACCGAGAATGTGCGCCTGCACGAAGAACTGGAAGCCCTGACTATGATGGACGAGCTCACCGGCCTCTACAATCAGCGCAGCTTCTTTTCAACTCTGGCGACGGAGATCGAGCGATCGAGAAGGATCAAAAGGAGCCTGTGCCTGATCTTCTTTGACCTGGACTGGTTCAAGAAATTCAACGACACCCACGGACACCTTCTCGGCAGCCAGGTCCTGCGCGAGACAGCGCAGTTGTTGCTCGGCAAAGTGCGAGCCAATTCGGACTCCTGCTACCGCTACGGAGGGGACGAGTTCATTGTCATCATGCCCGAGACACAGTCCAAGACGGCTGCCCTGGTTGCAGAGCGCCTTCGAGAGGGACTGTACGAGCGTTTCCAACAGCAGATTTCCGCGAGCGTTGGAATCGCGGAATACAGCGAAAATCTCGATCCGAAGACCCTGCTGGTGAAGGCGGACCAGGCCATGTACGCGGCCAAACAGAAGGGCGGTAACTGCATCGTCGTTGCCGACTAGGTCAGGGGTTCAGGCTTTAGCCTTTATTGAATCAGTGCAGCCTGAAGGCTGAACTCCGAACCTAACGGCGAGCTCGCTCTCTCGTTCCCATCGTCTCCAGTTTCAAGATCCTCCAGTCGTCACCGAAATCTGGCGATCGCAGATTCAGACGGTTCACTTTCAGGGCCAGATTTTCGAAGTCAAAACTGGCCAGAGGGACCAGTTTCAAGTCCTCGTCACCCACGCGGACCGTCACTCCCGCCGGCTCTTTCTCCTCGCCGAAGTCTCCCCTCAGTGTGACGCCGAAGGCCGATCTGGGACGCATACGAACTGAAGGAATGATCACGGGTTCTTTCGGATTGCCCGTATCCACGATGAAGAATTTGGCCGGGACTTTCCGGCTTTCCAGCGTGAGCCGGATCTCCTTGGCGAAAAGGTTGTATTCTGTGTCGACCATCGAGACGAAATTTAAGATTGGAACTCCAGGCTTATACATCTCCAGGGTAAAAATAAAATCGCGACCCACAAACGCAAAATACCGGCTCTTTTCTAAAGTCTTCGTGTCGCTCGACCACAGCCCGGTCGCGGCGAGAGCGGCTGTGGCGAGAACGGCTGCGGTAATCAAGAATCGATAGTTCACGTTTATTTGATACCACACTGCTCCAAGACTCTTACGAAAAATTCCACCTCCCTTTGCGTGGGAAGCTCGGGCGGCCACGCAGGGCGCCCCTACAATTGGGTGTCGGCGGACAACCCCTACGGCCATTTTCATTCGCGGTGGCAAGCCGCAGGATCATGGCGACTTTGTAGAATCTCGCCCAGCCTAACGAAGCCCGTCTGCCGTGAACGCCCCAGGAGCTGTGGAGAGTTTAATTCGTGTCAATTCGTGGAATTCGTGGCCGACAAAAGCGCCACGAATTCCACGAAAACGATCACTGCCATTTGGATGTGATTGGTTTGAAATACGATTTTTTTCACGAGTCCCTCCGGCCGCGCTGCTTGACTCGCCCTCTTAATTCCACTTTGGCTCTCTGCAGTGGAGGGTTTTGCGGCCCCGCGATGGCGAATGGATATCGAGCCGGGCTAGCGGATGTTTGAATCCTTCGTCACGGGCGTTTCCGGGGCCGGCCGCCCCGATCCATCCAGGAATCGTTCGTTCAATCTTTCGATTGTGTGCAGCTTGTTGAGATAAATGAAGGTCTCGTGAGCTTTGTTGCGCAGGAGCCACGCGTATTCCAGCCGCTCTTTGCGGTCAAGAGGTTTTTTGGCGGCAAGATCCGCCAGCCGAACCACGGGGTGCAACCAATCGACTCCGAAATTCTGCAACCCGTAGCGGACCCGGCTGGGGCCTCCGTTGTAAGAAGCACCCGCCGCATATTTCCCGGATCCGGAGGCGACCAGATCGGGGTAGTCCTGTGAAAGCTCAGCCAGATCGTGATCCAACAAACAGATCTGAGCTTTGATGGCACTGACGTGATCTGAGGTGGCTTCGAGGAAGTCCCGCGAGACCTTCGCTCCCGGATAGTTATTCCAGACCACCTTCATACCCACCAGGGTAAACTGCGTGAGGCCGCGTGCCCCGGCGTAGCTGCCGGTGAATCTGTAGGCATCCTCCTGATTGGCGCCAATGATGACCAGTATCCGCTCCGCCAGTCGCAACACGTCGCGTTCCTGTTGAGGGGAAAGGACTATGCCCCCCGCCGTGATAGAGCGAAAGCGCCCCGGATCCATGTGTTCGACAAGAATAATGTTACGGTAATCTTCGTCGCTGAGAGCCGGCACGTGGCCGAGCGAAAGCTTCGGGAAGGCTCGCGACTCCACAGCTTCAAGCTCGCTGCGAGCCTGGGAAATCTTATCCAGCAAGTACTCGCTTCCTGCGGCGATTAGTTCGGGCTGCAGAAGGGCGCTGGAATACGGGGAATAGATGATGGCGTCCTGGCCGAGCTCCTTCTCGTGCTTTGGATCCAGCGCATACAGAACCGCAACGACCGCCGTGTTCTCAGGTTTCAGGATGGTAATTGACGAATTGAATCCGTTCCACCAATCTACCCTGTACTCGATTTCTGGGTTCTCCAGCTTGAAGGTGCGGTTCGATTCCATCCCTGAAACAATCCGTATCTCTCCCGTCTTGAGATTGGCAAGCGCAAGTTTGACCTCCCTGCTTTCGGGACGTCTGACTGTACCGGAAAAGTAAGAGACGCTTTCCTTTTCCAGTGCGGACTTGGCTTCCTCTATGAGGGGCAGCAGCGGGACTTCAGCATCGAAAGGAGCTTCCGCGAGTGCCGGCATCGGCTTCACTGAGCGCAGGGCCTTCAACCGGCGATGACGAGGCCTCCGCCTGGTCGTTCCGCTCTTGCGCTTTGAAGACCGCGCCGCTCGCGCCTTCGGGGCCCCCAGGGCCACCGGTTCCCAAGAATCCGTTATTTCCCACCCGAGATGAGCGCTCCCAATCAACGCCAGAACCGCTAACCACCGCCACAAAAATCGTCTTATACGCACACTTGTATTCTCCCTCCAGGGACACGACTCTTCATTGTTGATCCGCGCCTTAGATAAGACTTTTCGGCAGCGATGGCTAAAAACTGCCATAGAATCGGTGTTCCAGGCAAGTTTTCTCTGTGGTGGGATGGTCATCCATCACAAGAGGTGAGAAAATCGGCGGCGCTGAACCGGCCAAGAACGGGTACTCCCCTCAAGCGCACGCGTTCAACTGCTCGCCAAAGCCCGAGGCTCAAAGACCAGGCACTGTGGCGTGCCCGGGATTGCCGTTCCAAGGCCGCCACCCACTGTTATCGGGCTTCAGCTTGCTCGATCGGGGTATTGTATCGATATACTCGTGCAAGAAATGCTGAGGGACCGTGAGGTGAGGAACAATGGATTACGATTTTCTTGTCAGTACCTATGGCACGGAGCGCCTCAAAGTTCTTAGTGTGTGGAGCATGTTCCGGGACGAGGATCTGGAGTTTCGTCCTCACCCGGTGGACACCCGGGGGCGCAGCGTCCGAGAGCATATGGTTCATCAATGTCTCAGCGAGGACCTTTGGTTTCGCAGCATCCTCGGTATAGATCCTGGTGTGCCGCCTCTCCCGGACAAAGAGACGAGGATCGCCTTCATTCAAAGGTATGCGACGGATTCCGCCCAGCGGCTTCAGAAGCTGTCGGCTCAAGATCAAGGCTGGTGGCAGGAGGAGGTTCCGTTTTTTGACACTCGGCGGAGTCGCGCCTGGATCATGGTGCGACGCATTGCCCATACGGCTCATAACCGGGGGCAACAGACTGCGCTGCTCCGAATGCTGAACCGCGAGATTCACTCCACGTATGGCCCAACAGCCGACACCGGG
>QHZE01000098.1 GCA_003225335.1 Acidobacteriota bacterium | reverse complement strand
GCGCTGGGCCGCGAAATCCGATACGTCTACGACGAAAGTGGGAGGCTCGTTTGCGGGCACTTTGAAGTAAAGAATGCGCTTGGGGCGAAAACGCTCCTGTCCGGTCTTTATCTTGGCCAACCCCGAATGGTGGGCAGCCTGAGTCACCAGAATGCTGGTGTTGACGTGATCGGGGTGTTTGTCGTCCCAATGATGGACAAGGACGATCTCGGGCCGGTACTTTCTCAGGACTCTGATAACTCCGAGCTGGGCCTTCGTGGTCACACCGATCCTACCGTCAGGAAAGCGAAGGTTTTCGCGCACCTTCAACCCCAGGATTCGCGCAGCTTCCCGGGCCTCCTGCGCGCGTATCGCAGGGGTGCCTCGCGTTCCGAGCTCTCCCCGTGTGAGATCGACGATCCCCGTGGCGTAGCCCCGGCTTGCCATTTTTGCGAGCGTGCCGCCCGCAAACAGCTCCACGTCGTCCGGGTGCGCTCCAAACGCCAGAATGTCTATCCGCATGGCCCCATCGATTGACGATTGACGATTGATGGGCCCTGGATCGATTCACGATTGATGGGCCCGCAGATCTCAATGCCTTTGTTCGTCAATCGACAATCGTCAATCTACTACGACGACCTGATGCTCGAACTTTCCTATATCGATTTTGTCGTAAACTGTGCGAACGAATCCAGCGGAATACCGGAACAGGAACTGCAGCGAGGCAATTCTCCTCTCCTGCAACTCCCGGTCGGGTGCCACGCTCTCGCAAGCACGGGTAATCTGGCGGCGTATGGTCCGCTGACGGAGATCGTGTCCCGCAAGAAACTTGTCCCTCATTTTGTTCACCTGATAGATCATCTTGCTTTTTGACTCCTCGATCACCTCCTTCAGGCTCTGGTGTTCGGGCGGGAGAGCCGCGAATAGATCCTCAAGACGTCTGGAGATCTCCCGGGTCACGGTGTCGAAATCCTGGGCCGTCGCTGCCTTCGGCTTTCTGCCCGCAACTGCCTGGATCACGGCGTCACAACCTGCCAGCAGATCGTCCCAGCGAAGTTCGTAGCGCTCGAGTAGTTTGAGAATCCGGGTTTCGATAATCGTGGCACTGATCCGCGGCCAGACTACTGGAGGAGGTATGCCCAGAGCCTGCAGGGCGGGCAACGAACAGGCAACGACGCTGTATTCGTGAGGATCCGCGACAGACGCCACACCCGGGAGGATTGTCTGCTGGAACAGGAGCGTTGTTATCGAAGCTAGGTCTGCGGCCGATCCGGAGCCCGCCTGAGCCAAGCGCAATTGCTGCGCCTTCACCAACTCACGGATCCTTTCGGCCTCAGGCTCAACACGCGAGTGAAAGCTCTCCCAGAGCTCTTTGAAATCAGGTTCGTCGGGATTGACGAAGATGAGGCCCCAATCCTCCATGAGGCGTGAGAAAAAGCGCGCGAAGGCGCTGGAAATTGCCGTCCCGGGCGTGTACGCGTTCCTGAGAAGTTCGAGAACCTCGGTCGCTTCGTCTCCCACGAACTCCTTCAAGCCAGCCAGGACCTGTTCGATCTCCGGTGGTACTGATGCTACCCCCGTGGAATCGGGATCGCCCGAGGACCTGTTCCCCAGGCGCAGCATGTGCCTCCTTCCCTCCCGATCGACCAGGAGCAAGGAAGGAGGTTGCGGAACGTCAATCGCGCGGGACTGCATCCAGAAAACAGGCACTGCCGGAAGACCCTGCTCGTTAAGGAAATTAGAAAGTTTGATCGCGCTAAGAGCCTTCCACAGCGTCGAGAGCGGCCCCCCAAAGAGCCCGGCCGGATCCCCCGTGAGCACGACCAGGGTGTCTTCCCGGCCCACGCGGCCTATGTTTTCGTAGGCGGATTGCCCGCTGTGAAACCGCTGCGCCTGGACCTCGAGAACAGCTTGCAGTTGTCCGCGGGGATAACTGCGCGCCGCCAGCACGCCGGCGTGGTTGCGCAGCGATTGAAGATCGGGCCGGCACGGGAAGAACGATTCCACACGGCTATCGTGGTCCACGAAGTCCAAAAAAAGTTTTGGGAATCCCGGAAGCTGGCTGAATTTCAAAGCGTCAGTACCGCTGTGCGGCCTCCACCACGCCGGCCGCGACAAAGATTGATTTCAGAGTTTCCTTGTGCGTCTCGTTCAGGCGGAGCAGAGGGAGGCGTGGTTCCCCTCCATAGAATCCGGTCAGATCCAGCGCAACCTTCAGTCCCGGGACACCGAACTGCGTGGTGACCGCCGCTGCGGGCGGTGACAGGATTTCTTGCAGACCGGCGGCCGCTTTCCAGTCACCCGACTGAAAGGCCTCAAAGAGCTCGACGGTCATCGCCGGCAGAGCACAGGCAATAGCCACCACGCCTCCGCATGCCCCTTGAATCAGGCTGGGTAGCAGTGTGGTGGCAGAGCCTACCAGGATCTTGAACTCCCGCACCGCGCGGCGCCGTATTTCCCCCTGGAGCGAGAGGTTGCCGGAGCTTTCTTTCATGCCCGCGATGTTCTCGTGCGCCGAGAGCCTTTGAACAAGAGCAGCGCTTGTGTTCACGCCGGTGAATTGTGGGACGTTGTAAACCAGAATCGGAATGGGCGATTCGTCAGCCACACTCCAGAAGTGGGCGAAAAGAGCATCGTCCGTCATGGCGGATTTGAAGTAGCAAGGCGTTCCGGCCAACGCGTAGTCCGCGCCCAGATCCGCAACCTTGCGGATAAACTGCACCGTGAGACGAGTGGATTCACGGCCCGCTCCCACGATCATGGTTTTGTCCGCGGATATCAGCGGCCGGGATTCACGGACCAATCGCAGCCTCTCTTCTTCGGAGAGAAAGGCGCTCTCGCCGTTGGATCCCAGGACGACAATGCCGGAGAGTTTGAATTCCGACCAGCGCCTTAGATTCTCCTTGAACCTGTCCAGAAGAAGTTCTCCATCGCTGTCGAAGGGAGTCGTTATAGGAGGAAATATGCCGGAAAGATCCCGATTCATGCTCTTCAGCTCCTGACGCTATCTTCGTGGCCTGGCCGTCCCGGCCATGACCGCCTTGGTTTTTCCCCTGCGCTCTTCACGGGCGGGGGGCCCGTGCCACGACCAGCGGAGCCCTAATCTTTGACGTGCGAGACAGGGTCCCTTGTTTCGATTATTTTCGACTTTTATGCTTCCCACGAATGGGTTTCGAGACGGTTATGACCCGGGTGTCTCCGCCGGCGTCGTCGAGATCCACGGCTAGCGCGCTTCTCGCCGGGAACGGTAAGCGTTCGCCCCACTCCACTATGGTTACACCGTCTTCCCCGAAAAAATCCTCGATGCCGACGGACCGAAAATCCCGCTCGCCTTCCAGCCGGTAAAGATCGACGTGGTAGATCAGGTGTTTTGCCTTGTAGATATTGACCAGGGTAAACGAAGGGCTGTTCACAAGACTCGAATCCTCCAGTCCCAGGCCGGTCGCAATCCCGCGCGCCAGAGTCGTCTTTCCCGTACCCAAGGACCCTCGCAACAATACCACACCCGGAACGGTCAAGCCGCGAGCGATCCGCCGTCCCAGGGCTTCGGTTTCTTCCGGCGAACGCGTAACAAAAACGCTCTTGCCTGATTTCGTGGTGAGAGATGCCCTCGGAACCCGGACGGTCATCGGCGCAGCACCCTCTTGAAAGCTTCGGGCAGATGGGGCAAGAGGTCGGTTGCGATCATCGACTCCATCCCTTTCTCCTCGGCCGCCAGGTCTCCCGCCAGGCCGTGCAAATAAACCGCCGCCGAAACGTGGTCGGCCAAGGCTCGCATGTCGGCGCCGCGGAACCGGCGCTGCCAACTACCCACGAAGCGCGCCATGATGCCGGAGAGGATGTCCCCGCTCCCTCCTTTCGCCATTCCGGGATTCCCCGTGCTGTTGATGAAGATCAGCCCTGCCGGGGTGGTGACGACGGTCTGAAAGCCTTTGAGAACGCTGAAGACCTTCTGGCTCTGCGAGAATCGGCTCGAAACGCCGAGACGGTCGTTCTGCACGTCGGAAATCGTGCTTCCCAGTAGACGCGCCATTTCCCCGGGGTGCGGCGTTATCACCACCGGCTGCCCGTTCTCGTTCCGGAGAAGCTCCACCTCACCGGCAAAAGCATTGATTCCGTCTGCATCCAGAACCACAGGAACCGGAGATCTCCGCACCAACTCCTGGATCAGGGTCCTTGTGGAAGGATGAGTGGTCATTCCCGGACCGATGGCCAGGACATTGGCCTGCGAAGACTGCCCGAGGATCTTTTCCGCTCCCGCTGCGTCACTGGTCCCCTGCGGCGTATCGGGAATGGGTTCCGCCATGAGTTCCGGCACCTTTCCGATCACGTGCTTCTGAAGACTCTCCGGGAGCCAGAGCGTCACCAGTCCGGCCCCGGAGCGCAGAGCCGCCAGACCCGTCATAAGGGCCGCACCGCTCTTGCCGCGAGAACCGGCGACCACAAAAACATGGCCAAAATGCCCCTTGTGGCTGTCTCGGGGCCTCGGGGGAAGCGCTCTACCGACTTGGGCGGCATCGATCAATTCCATACGGTAGTCCGCATTTTCGAGCAGCGGGGCAGGGGACCCTATCGGCACTACCACGACTCTTCCGGCATGATCCGCTGCGGGAGGCAGGACCTGGGCCGGCTTCAGGGCGGTGAAGGTAACGGTCACGTCGGCCTTAACTGCGGGGCCCGGCACCTCGGCGGAGTCGGAGAACAAACCCGAGGGAATGTCCACCGAAACGACCAGGCATTTCTTGCCCCACGCGTTGATGCGCTCCACCGGTCGCCGAAAATCCGCTCCAATAGGCTTGCTCAGGCCGGTACCGAAAAGCGCATCCACCACGACGTCGGGAGGTTGCAGTCTCTTCAGCACGGGGGCCGTGGAAGAGAGAACGTGGACAGGGAGATCCAGAGAGCGGACAATTTCCCAGTTAACAAGCGCATCGCCTTTCAGCTTTTCCGGATCCCCAAAGAGAAACACCTCCGGACGCCCCTCGCGCAATGCGAGATGCCGCGCTGCGACAAATCCGTCTCCGCCGTTGTTCCCCTTGCCGCAGAAGACGTAGATCCGCCGGGCTGGAAGATCCGGGCATGCCTTTAATATTTCCTCCGCCACGAAGCGCCCCGCGTTTTCCATCAGTACAAGGGAGGGAATATGGTAGACCTCCGTGCTGAGCCGGTCCACCTCTGCCATCTGACTAGCCTTCAGGATTTTCATGCTGAATGCCTCAGTCCCGGGAGGAGCCTCGGGAGAGAGAGTTCGCCACAGAAAGACTTGCCACCAATTTCACGAATTTACGCGAATGTCTTGATCACGCAACCGCTTAATACCGTTAGTGAACCGTGATGCAAGGAGTCCCGCCGCCAGCCTGCTTTCGTGTAATTCCTGAAATCGTGGCCGGGTTTTTCCTCCGCGGCTCCGTGTCTCTGTGGCTCGGTGTCTCTGTGGCCAATGACGCTTTTTGCCGCAGAGACACCGAGACCCGGAGAAGAAGCGCTCCGTGCTCTGTTGACACTGCGAAACCGTGAGCCTAATATTTGTATTTGACACTTTGCGCCCTCAGATGTGTCTAAAGATGCTGAGGTGATTTCAGAAGCGCCATGCCTCGGGTCCTGGATGTAATCAAGAAAACGCGGAGTTCAAAGCATAACGGGCATTGGTTGAGAAAACAACCTCGCCGATCCCTCTTTGGAGGTTGTATGAGAGTCCTTGCTAGAAAGGCGGCATCAATGGCGGTGGCAATCAGTGTGACGCTGCTCCTTTGCGTCTCGAGCTACGCCGATCGCCGGCACAGCGACGTTGAGAGCATAGGCAACCGCAACGTCACGGGGCGCGTCTGGGGAATCTTTCCTAATTTCGTCTCTCTCGAGAAGGAAATCGCCATTGGCGCTCAAGTGGCGGCACAATTCGAACAAACCGCGCGCATGATCGAAGATCCCGTGATTTCGGAGTATGTCGATCGGGTCGGACAGAACCTGGTGAAACACTCGGACGCCAAGGTGCCTTTCCATATCAAGGTTGTCGACACCGACGAGGTGAACGCGTTCGCCTTCCCCGGCGGTTACTTCTATGTGAATAAAGGGCTCATTCTCGCGGCGGAAAACGAAGCCGAGCTGGCGGGAGTCATGGCACATGAGATCTCTCATGTCGCCGCGCGCCACGCAACAGAACGGCTCTCCAAAGGGCAAATCCTCCAGATCGCCTCTATCCCGGCACTGTTTGTCGGCGGTTACTGGACTCAGATGGCCATTTACAACGGTTTGGGCCTGGGGATCAATCTCGAGCTTCTCGGCATCACACGGGACTCGGAGAGGGAAGCGGACCAGCTCGGGATTCAGTATCTATGGAACACGGGTTATGATCCTAATGCCTTTGTCTCCTTCTTCGAGAAACTTCAGGAACAGGAGAAAGCCAAACCCGGACGGCTCGGAGGTTTCTTCCGCACACATCCCTACACCCTCGAGCGTATAGCGGCCGCCATAGACGAACAGAGGTACCTGCCGGAAAAGGAAAATTATGTTCTCAATAGTTCCGAATTTGATCGTGTAAAGGCCCGGTTGTTGGCCATTGACAACGCCCAGAGAGCGGAGACGGCGGCAGGCGCTGCCGATCCCAAGAAGCCGACTCTGAAGCGAAGAACCAGTACAGACGGGCAGGCTGGTGACCCCGGGGACCCGGACGATGGCAGTCAGGCCCCATCCAACAAGAAGAGCAGGCCTACCTTGAAACGGCCCGGGGAGCAGCCGCAACAGCCTTAAGCGACATTACGCAGTCTGTAAGCCAAGCAACCGCTGCCCTGAAGCCAATCCGTGCGTGGGATTGGCCCTCGCCTATCCAATGATTGAAACATTGTCGCGACTTTGGACGTAGTCTGTACCGGCGCGTCTCGGGACTCACCCATCTCTTTTGAAGGAGCATCAAAATGAAGATCTTTCCCTCTGCGCTGTCGATGCGCATCCTCTCGAAAGTGGCAATTATCCTTAGCCTTGCGTTCGTGGCGCCAGTATCCCCGGCGTCCGGGCTTGCGGCTCAAGGCACTGCTCAGCAGGCTTATACTCCGCCGCTCAGTCCGATCGAGGAAGCTGAGAAAAATGGCACCGCACTCCGGCTTTCCTTGAAGGACATCAGCAAGCTCGCCCTTCAGAACAACCTGGATATCGCGATTTCGGATACCAACGAAGAGCTGTACCAGCAGAAGGTGATCCAGGCGTACGGCCCTTATGATCCGCAATTCATTATTGGATTGGGTTACGGCTCCAGCAAATCACCAAACACCAACCTCGCCACCGCTTCTGCGGTTGGAAACTTCAACCAATTCGAACGGGCAAACTGGAACGTCGAATTCGTCCAGAATATCCCTACGGGCGGCGGCTTCGCGATCGATTACAATACAAACCGTTCCGACACGACCCAGGCGTTCGCGTTGTTTACACCCCAGTACAATTCTTCCGCCACGATCCGCTTGACTCAACCCCTGTTTCGGAATTTCCGCACCGATCAGATCCGGTCCAATATCAAGATGGCCAATCTCGACACGAAATTGAACGACAGCCAGTTCAAGCAGAAGGTCGTGGACACGATCACCAGGATTCAGCATGAATACTGGGATCTTGTGAATGCCATACGGGATTATGAAATCAAACGCGAGTCGGTAAAGCTGGCCCAGATCACTCTCGAGAACAACAAGAAGAAGGTGGAAATCGGCACTCTGGCGCCGATCGGAATTACCGAGGCGCGCGCCGAGGTATCCAGCCGCGAGCAGGAAATGATTGCTTCTGAGGAAACGATCTTCAGCGCTCAGAACAGTCTGCGAGCGTTGATCTCCAACGACAGAAACGCCGATATCTGGCGCCAGACAATCATTCCAACGGACTCTCCGGAGTTCAAGGAAGTTAAAGTGCAACTCGACACTGCCATTGAAACGGCGCTCGCGAGTCGGCCCGAGCTGGAACAGCTCACGCTCAGCCTGCAGAAAACCGATATCAACTACAACTTCAACCGGGACCAGAAGAGGTGGCAGTTCGACCTCGTGGGGTCCTTTGGAGCCGTTGGTGTCGCCGGTCCCCAGTCGTTCTCGCCCGATGGCACACCTAGAATCGGTCCCGAATTCGTGGGTGGACTTGGAAACGCATACAAGGTGCTCTTCCGGGAGGGCCTGACGAACTGGTCGGTCGGTTTCAATGTGCAAATCCCTCTGAGGAATCGGTCCCTGGAGGCTTACATGGCGCAACTCAAGATCCAAAAGCGCCAGACTCTCATAAACCGGAAGGTTACAGAACAGCAGATCATCGTCGAGATCCGTAACGCGGTTCAAGCCCTGGAAACGAACAAGAAGCGTGTGGAGACCGCGCGCGTTGCCCGGGAACTGGCAGAGGAGCAGCTGGACGGGGAAACCAAGCGCTTCCAGGCCGGATTGAGCGAAAACTTCCGGGTTCTGGGCCGCCAGAGGGATCTTTCCGTAGCTCAGGGAGTCGAGCTCGATACACTGATCGCCTACAAGAAGTCCGCGATCGACCTGCAAAAAGCCATGTATACACTGCTCGAGGCCAACGATTTCGAAATCGCCAAGACCAGCTCGGACAATGTGCCGGAGTCCAAATAGCGAAGATGGAGGATAGAAGATGGATGGCGAGCTAGGGCAACGGCAATCTCGTTGCAAAGGTATTTTGGACCACTTCCGCTCAGAGCGCGGAACTCCAAGGCTTCCAGGCTCGCCCCGGACTCGAAATGACAAATAGACCGGATCGGCGGATTACCCCCCGTAGGGAATTTGTCATTTGTCATTTTCAAGAAATTGCTGACTTTGGCGAGACCCTGAGTCGCGATCCCGAAGATCTTCTCCATTATCCTGTTTCCTCTATCCTGCAATCCTCCATCCTCGATCTTCAATCCTCCAGCTTCTATCGCCGAGGAGCTTGTGAATTTTGGACGATTACCCTACAGTCATTACCGTGATGTGGCTCCCGGCTCTTGCTTACTCGTTGTTTGGTCTGATCCTGGGCAGTTTTCTGAACGTCTGTATTCACCGGGTTCCGCGCCGTGAATCAGTGGTCTGGCCCGGATCGCACTGTCCCCGTTGCGGAGTTGCGGTTCGCCCTTACGATAACATTCCCCTTGTCAGCTACCTTCTTTTGAAAGGGAAATGCCGGTCCTGTAAGGGCCCCATTTCGCTCCGATATCCGCTGGTGGAGCTTTCCGCGGGGATTGCTTTTTATGCCTGCGCGAGGGCCTGGCAGCTCACGCCTCCAACTTTCGTGAACAGCCTGTTCATCGGCCTGATCATCGTCCTGGCTTTGATCGATTACGATCACCAGATTCTGCCCAATGTATTTACGCTCCCCGGCACTTTGATTGGCATCCTTCTCAGCCCTTTTCAGGATCCTGCACTGTACCGGGAGGCGGCGGCGCGCGCAGTGGCTGTGTCTCTCAGCCCGGAGAGCCCGGAAACAATGCTGCCATGGGTGGCCTCGCTGCTCGGTGCGATCGTTGGAGCGGCTTTCATTTTGTTGACCGGGTTCCTATATCAGATAGTGAGAAAACGGCAAGGGCTGGGGATGGGCGACGTGAAGATGATGGCCATGGTCGGAGCCTTTCTCGGATGGCGTCTGGCCCTGCTCACGATATTTGCAGGGTCTCTTTCCGGGAGTTTCGTCGGCATCTTTCTCATTCGCTTCCGCGGGGAGTCCCTGCAAACCAAACTGCCTTTCGGAACCTTCCTTGGCTGCGGCGCCGTCATTTCCCTGTTCTTTGGTGTCCCCTTCATTCACTGGTATACCCGCACCGTGTGACCGACAGATAGCGTTAGTGGTCCTCCGCGTCTTCGTGTCTTCGTGGTGGATTGGGCGGAGCCTTTACCGCCAAGACGCGAAGCCCCAAACAATCACAAAGTTTCTTTCGCCCAATTCACGAGGCGTTCGTTAGATAGGAGTGCGCCCCGAACGAAGGCGCAACAAACCCGCCAGCGAGGCTCTCCCTCTCATCTGGCTCGAGACCGTGTCATGCTGTGCGCGAAGTGGCGCTGTTACGAATTGGGCTCCGGTGGGTTCGGCCTCACCGAACTGGTGTTGGCAGTTGCCTGCATGAGCCTTCTGGTCGGGGTCGCCATACCAAATCTGCACTGGTTGACGCAGGAGTGGAATTTGTGGGGTGCGGCCCATCTTCTCGAGGGTGCACTCCAATGGGGGCGCATGTACGCTGTTTCGGCAAATACCTCGGTGGTTTTGCAGATCGACCCCGGCGGTGCTCGTTTCTACTGGGCGGATCCTAGAACGCGCGCCCCCTATGAGAGCTCGATCCGGAATCTGCCGGCCGGTGTTCGCATTGTCTCCTCGCCGCGGCGCCCCGTACGTTTTTTCCCGCGCGGAAACGCAGTTCCAGCCGGGACTTTTGTTGTGCGAGGAAAGGCGGGACAGTACCGTGTAGTTGTCAATCCAGCCGGGCGCATTCGGGTCCAGCGAGAATGATGGCTTTGTTCGGAGTTCAGGCTTTAGCCTGCTCGGGCGCTGTGCGGCCTGAAGGCTGAACTTCAAACTGACGTCAGCCCGGGGAAAGGCTTTGACTCAGGGAAATCAGGCGCTCGAGACTTGCGTGCGCCTGACCGGAATCGATGGAAGCCCGAGCGATCTCGACAGCTTCCTTGAGGGTCCGGGCTTTGCCTCCGGCGACCAACCCGGCGGCAGCGTTGAGCACTACAACGTCCCTTTTGGGCCCTCCGCTCCCGGAGAGGATCTCGCGGATAATTTCCGCATTGCGCCGGGCGTCGCCGCCGTGGATCTCCTCGATAGGAGCTCTGCGCAAGCCGAAATCCTCGGGAGCCACGTAGTAAGTGAGAACCTTGCCCTCTCGAACCTCGGACACCTTGCTTTCGCCGGTGATTGTGATCTCGTCCAGGCCGTCGGAGCCGTGCACGACAAAGGCCCGTTGCGATCCCAGCGCGCAGAGCACTTGGGCCATCATCTCTGTAAGCTTTTCGCCATAAACCCCGACAACCTGAGCGGCCGCCTGCGCCGGATTGCACAGAGGACCCAGGAGGTTGAAAACGGTACGGATTCGGATTTCACGCCGGGCAAGCATGACATAGCGCATGGCAGTGTGAAGGAGAGGAGCGTAGAGGAAACCAATCCCCGCCTCGTCGATACAGCGCCCCACAGCTTCGGGAGAAAGATCTATGCGGATACCGAGAGCTTCTACCACGTCGGCGCTCCCGCACAGGCTCGACACACTGCGATTCCCGTGTTTGGCCACTCGCACTCCTGCGCCTGCCACCACGAAGGCTGTCGCCGTGGAAATGTTGAAGGTCCCGGTTGCATCCCCCCCTGTGCCGCATGTGTCTACCAGCATCTCTCGTTCGGTACCCGAAAGCGCGGCGCCGACATGCGCGCTTGGGCGCACGGCGGAAACGCGACTGCGGATGACACAAGCAAAGCCTATCAGCTCCTCAACAGTCTCCCCCTTCATCCTCAAAGCCGTGAGAAAGGAGGCGATCTGCGCATCCGTGGCCTGACCGCTCATCAATGTTTCCATGACGGACTCGGCCTCGGACCGGTTCAGATGGTTCCCTTCCACGACCCTCCGTATGGCGGCGACTATCTCCATGGGAGAATTATATGTGAAGTGACCTGCGCACACAGCCGATAAAGATCTTGAAGCAGAAGGTGTTTGTGTGGTACCCTATGCGCCACTCAAACACAGCACGGTTCGGCGGACGGCCTTTACTTCGCGGGTTGCCGCCATCGTCCCCCTAAACTCAGGATCGTGGACACTATGAAGCAGTATCTATCTATGAAAAACCTACTCTCACGACGGGCGCCGAACCCGGATCGCGCCGAGGCAGGCTTCACTCTGATGGAGACCTTGGTTGCGCTGGTCATTCTCACCTTTGGGCTCCTGGCCGCAGGACAGATGATGTACCTCGCTATGG
>QHZE01000097.1 GCA_003225335.1 Acidobacteriota bacterium | reverse complement strand
CAAACCACGGGTACCACGAGTAACACCAAGGCCGGCCTGAACAAAGTGGTGAACGTCACCGCCATTTTCAGTCCCAAACTGACCTAGAGACCGGGAGCGTCCCATGCAATCATTTTTCGGCTCCAGAACGAAACAAGAACCTGGTTTTACCATGGTCGAGTTTGTTATCTCCGCCGTTATCCTCCTTCTCATCTCCGCGGCCCTGTTCACCATCCTGGCCGAGACACAGCGTTCTTCCAGCTAT
>QHZE01000563.1 GCA_003225335.1 Acidobacteriota bacterium | reverse complement strand
ATGCAACCCGGCATCGTTTGCCTGTGTTGGTCCACACAGGCACGACCTTCGTGGACAAAGCTCCCCTGGAATACACGCTGCCGCGCCTCATCGATGACGTCGCCATTCGCTTTCCAAACGTCAAGATCATCATGGCCCACCTTTCCCATCCCTACGAGGGAGAATGCGTGGCGACGATCCGCAAGCATCGGAACGTTTACGCGGACTGTTCCGCGCTTCACTATCGCCCGTGGCAGCTCTACCACTCGCTGATGCTGGTTCAGGAATATGGCGTCTGGGACAAGGTGCTCTTCGGCAGCGATTATCCATTCACTACCGTGGACGCCAGCCTCGAGGGCATGACAAAGCTCAATATGATGCTGGAAGGAACAGCCCTGCCGCGTTTGAACATGAATCAGATGGACGCCATGTTTAACCGCGACACCCTTGGTGTCCTGGAGATCGAAGCCTGATGCGGGCTCCAGCGTAATCCGCCCGTTCGGGAGGAAGCCGACTGGACACAGAAAAGACCTGCCACGAATTTCACGAATTACACGAATTAATCCGAAATCTCAATCGAGTGTCAGCCTGTTTTCGTGAGATTCGTGGCAGGGTTTTTTGGGAGGAGGTCCTTGGAGAATCTGATCACGGCCGCTGTTCTCTTCTCATGCGTTCTGGGCGCGGCGCTGCTTGCGGAAAAGGCGCCGCCGCTTCCGAAGGAGGTCCCGACTTATCCGGTCGTCGTGCCCTCCCGTACTCACACGGTCCTCCGTGTCTCCTATGAAGATTCTGATCCCCTCGCAATTCGTAGGGGCGCCCCTGCGTGGGCGCCCGCGGCTGGGCGGCCACACAGGGCCGCCCCTACGGTTGCGTGCACGGTTTTTACCTGCGGCCATCTTCATTCGCAATGGCGAGCCGCAGGATCATGGAAACTCCGTGGTGAAGAAGATGTGCGCTTTGATTAGGATGCTTCGACATGAGATTTCGTGACAGGGTTGCCATCGTCACCGCGGGATCTTCCGGAATCGGCCTTGCCTGCGCCCAGCGGCTTGCCAGCGAAGGCGCCAGCGTGCTCAATGCCGACATCCGCCCACCATCAGCACAAGCCGAATCCAGATTCCACAACCTGGCGGGCCAATGGCGCTGGATAGAAGGAGATCTGGGAGACAGGACCGCGCCGGAGCGTATTGTGGAACATGCCGTCTCGCTTTGGGGCGGGATCGATATTCTGGTCAACAACGCGGCTTACGTGACCGACCAGTCCGGCGCCACGCTGGATGTCGATCCGGAACAATGGGACCGGCAGTTTTCAATCACGGTTACGGGGACCTTTCTGATGACCAAGCGGTGCCTGCCGGAAATGATTCGACGAGGCAGAGGAGCGATCGTCAACATCAGCTCGATCGGGGGGATCAATCCCTTCAATCAGGGAACCGCCTACTGCACGGCCAAGGCCGCGGTCCTGCAGTTGACGCGATCCGTGGCTGTGGATTACGGACTTCACGGGATTCGATGCAACGCGGTCTGCCCTGGAGCGACGGACACTCCCACCTTCAGCATGATCAAGAACGTTCCCTACGAGCTTGCAGATCGGGAAGCGCGAACCGCTCTGGGCCGGATTGGAAGACCGGAAGAAATCGCGTCGGCGGTCGCATTCCTGGCGTCCGACGACGCCTCCTACGTTACCGGGGCGACTCTCGTAGTGGACGGAGGATGGATCGCCTCACACTGGAATCCGAGACTCGGGCCCCGCACTCTGAAACTGTAAGTAAGAGAGAACCTGTCTCTGCATGGGTTTTGTCTACGATCAGCCACCATGTAGATCTGTTTGACCCAATGACAAATGACCAATGATAAATGACAAATCTAAACCAGAACAGACCCCATCGCTTGCCGACCTGCCATTTGTCATTTTTCATTGGTTATTGGTCATTTGTCATTGAGAAACCCTAGAGGACTCGGTACTTCTCGATCATTGCTTCATCCACTTCGATGCCAGTGCCCGGAAGGTCCGGGATCTCGACGTATCCGTCTCTCATCGCGATCGGATTCTTCGCGAGCTTCCGACTGATCTCGCCGGTGCTGACATTGAACTCAATGAAGTATGCCTTCTTGATGTAGGCCAGGAACTGCAGGGTCGCCGCCGTCAGAAGGTCTGAGCTCCACGCATGTGGGATGAGGCTGATGTTGTGGTCTTCGACCAGGTGAGCGATGCGCCGGGCGGCAGTCAAACCGCCGCAGCGCGTGAGATCGGGCTGAACGATGTCCACCTTGCCCCGTTCGATCAAGTGGCGAAATCCCCAGTGGGTCGACTCCTGCTCGCCCGCAGCAATGGGCGTTTCAACCGCCTGGGCCAGCCTTGCGTAACCGTCGTAATCCTCGGGGGGCAGGCAATCCTCCACGAAGAATGGACGGAAGGGCTCGATACTTCTGACCATCCGAATGCACTCTTCGGCCGTGCGTTCTAGCATCCAGCCTGGATCGACCAAGAGGTCCCGGTCAGGCCCCAGAGCGTCCCGGGCCGCTCGCACGAGCTCCACATCGAGCTTCGGGTCCTGCCCGAAAACGCCCCACCCGAATTTCACAGCGGTGAATCCCTGCTCGATATAGCCCTTGCAGGCTTCGGTCATGGCTTCCGGCGCCGGTCGAAACAGGGTGCTGGCGTAAGCGCGCACGCGGTTGCGACGATGCGCTCCAAGAAGCTTGTAAATCGGTTGCCGGACGACCTGCCCAATGATGCTCCACAAGCAATTGTCGATGCCCGACAGCGCCTGGATGGCCACGCCCCGGCGGCCGTAGTACACACTGGCCTTGTACATCTTGTACCAGAGCTTTTCGACCTCGAAGGGGTCTTCCCCGATGAGGGCCTGGCGGAGTCCGTCGATCATCCCGGCTCCTCCCGCCGGCGCGTCGATCACGGCTTTGGCGACGTGGGGCTGAGTCTCCACGTCAGAGTAGGCCGTGATTCCATTATCGGCGGTTACCTTGATGACCAGCATGTAGCCAACCCCGTGAGACTCCTCCGCACCTTTCGGAGCGGCATACTCCCGGGACGACTTCAAAACCATAGCCTCGACATCTTTGATCTTCATCGGCGAAGAGCACCTCAACGCTGGCGGCCCCTGCGTGGCTTGGAGTTCAGGCTTTAGCCAGCGCAGAAAACGAACTCTGACGGCGCGCGCCCGGCAAAGCCACAGTTCTTGGGGTCCGGCAGCAGGGGACGCAACCGCTGATGCATGGCCTGATGGCGGAACCCAAGATGATCGAGGATGTCGCACACTGCCGGCACGTAGAGTTTGGTTTTGGCGAAAGCAAACAAATCGGCGTCAGACTTGAACACGGCTCCGTCTCCCCGAAAGTAACAAAGATACTACTAACTTCACCGCGAAGACGCGAAGTACGCGAAGAAAACACGAGGCACTTCGCTTTGGTGGCGGCTCTGGCGCACCGTGCTACTAAGCCGAAAATCCTTTGCAAGCTGCCAAGGATTTTCCTCCGCGGGCTCCGCGTCTCTGCGGTGAGGCTTTTTGGTTGCGGCTGGGCTGCTCTGTGTTAATCCGTCGGACCCGTGGGAACTCAATAACGCGCGATGATGTCGTAGTGTGCCGCATCGGGATTCTCAATTCTGATCCATTCTTTCTTCGGACCAAAGTCCCTCCAATCGACGCCGTTGACAGTGGCAGAACGAATCGATTTCTCCTCAGGATGACGAAGTCGAACCAGAAGCCGCTTCGGCTTTCTGCGCTCCGGCATCTGAACCGTGGCAACGAGCGAGTCGTCGTCGAGCAGCTGCGTTCGACACCCTTCGTCAGATCACCGAACTCGAACCAGAACCGGAACCGGTCCGGATTGCCGAGATCGTTCCAGACTCCTCCGGCGCGATCGATCCCGAACTTGGAAATGGTGCTGTCCCATGTCAAGCAAACGATGTGTCCTGGCTCCGGAGCGCGAGGGTGGCGGTAGCCCGGACTGCCCATGTCTTCCCAAAGAGACGCAAACTGCTCGTAAGTCGCTTCCGGCTCGACCTTGACCCGATCCAGGACGCTACTGCCTCTCCACCGCTCTAATTCCGCTTGATGATCTGCAAACGTCGGAGGGGAATCTCCGGCAGTGACAAAAACGTCTTGAGCAGGAACCCACAAAGCCCTGTTGTTCAGGAGTTGATCTACGGTGAGAGAAAAGCCCGCGGTCCCTGCCGCGTTCAACTGGATCTCGAGTTTGGGGCAGCCGGGATGGAAAGCGGCGTCCTGGCTGAGCCGGCGCGCAGTCTCGGCATCGCTCTGGGCGATCAGGTCGGCCCAGATGATGTGGAGATTTTGAATCCGTGTGGAGGATTTGGAGGAGTAGCGCAGCGTGAGTGTCACTCCATCGACGTCGCCCTGCCCGGCCGTTGTCTGCCAGGCGCCTTCTTTGAAGCCGTCGCCCGGTTCCAATGAGTCGCCCGAAGCATTCAACACCTGGATCGCGCTGTCAGCCGGAACAAGCTTCACATAGTAAGGCCGCGCGCTCGGTGAGCGGTGCCCCCAGGACAACCTCACTTTGAGATCGCCTGAATCGGCCGCCGGCGCCCCGCTGGTCTGAAGAGCGATCCAGCACAGGAGGAGCCCAAACCCGCCAGGACCCATGTATCGCATGAACTCTCTCCGGTAGAGGCTTTCCGGCACGAATCAAGGTCGAGGCAGAAGCTTCTTGATCCGCTCTCTATCTCCCCAAACAGACTCGGTATGCGCAAGGATTTCCCGTGGGGTGAACCAGAACCGCTTCATCTGCCCCTGGCTGTGGAGCCGCACTTGATCGTTGTAGTGAGGCGACGCCGGGTCTTCAGACTGGCCGTAAGGGAGTAAGCTCCAGATTTCCTTGGGCTCTCCTTCCATCACGACCATGAGGTGCCCCCAGCCATTGTTGCAGTAGATTTGCCCACTCTCTTGATCGGGCCCATAGTCGGGATGCAGAACGCCAAACAAGGAATCTCCGTCCATCGGAAAGGTTCCTCCACGGATGGCCACGTTCACTTTTCCCCACGGGACCTGCGTCGTGCCGAAGTGTTTCTCGATTCGAGCCAGAGCCTGTTTGAGCGCCGCGATAGCATCTTGTTGTTCCTCAGGCGAGCTCAAATCGATCCGCCTTCGCTCCTGCGAGACAAACCGCGCAAACCTGGCGTTTGAGAACAGCTCCTGGTATGCCCTGCCCCAAAAGTGCAGGTAGGTGTAAGCCACCGACTCCGTAGTGGACCGCCGGTCCCACGCTTTCAGAAGCCGGATCGCTTCACGGAGCCGAGCGTCCTCGGCCGCGGCCATAGGTTCCGCTGCTTGGACCAGGAGGGGAACAATGACATCCGCAGGCAATACGTAGGTATCCACGGCCAATTGCTTGATCTCTTCGAGACCAAATTTTTTCTCCGACTGCCCCAAGACCTGAAAGAGCCGCTCGCCGCGGGTATTGAGCGCCCCTTCGCCGGACTCCGGCCCGGGTGGAGACTGCAGGTAGTATGGAGCCGGATCCGTTGGTTTGAGCCCGGAGTTGCGGGTTACCAACCAGTGAGGTGTGTTGCAGTTTTGAAGAAATCCGGAGGCGGGATTAAGAACCTGCGGATGGACCTCACAAGGAAGGATTGGGCCCCACTCGGCCTCTTTCAGCCAGCCTGGAACCGGTTTGCGCCAGTCGAGCTTCTCGGAACGCCCGGCTACGGTCCCGTTGTGAACCCAGTAGATGTTTCGGGCATCCGAGTACAGCAGGTTCCATCGGGGCATGAGTTGCTTTCTCAAGACCGCTCTGAAGTCATCCAGATTCCGCGCCGTCATCAATCCGTACAGATTCGTGGAGTAATTGACTCCTTCAAAGTTGGGCAACTTCGCCGAGTAGGCGCGGTTTCGGTTCCGATCGACCTTTACGACCGGACCGTGGTGGGTGTAGTAGAGCGGCAGTGTCAGCGACTCCAGTCCTTTCGGTCCCTTGACTTTGAAGGTCTCATATTCAACACGGATTTCCCTCCAACCCCCTTCATAGGCGTATTGGAGCGGGCGTTCGGGATTTAGCTTCTCTTCATAGATATCGGCGATATTGGGAGTGTTGTAGGTTGCGGACCAGGTGATGCGGTCATTGAAGCCGTCCAGAAAGAACGGGCTCCCGAACCAGCTGATGCCGCCCGCGTTCAGTTGACCGGGTGTGATGAGATGGGCCTCGTAATTCTGAAAACGATTGGCCCATGGCATATGGGTGTGCTCGACGTGGATGATCCTTCCATTTGCAGACTTCTCTGGTGCGATCGCAAAGTGATTGGATCCGAGGTCCGGAAATGTATACGGTCTGTCGCCAAGCTTCGACAACGCGTCATGAATGCTGTAGAAGCGGAAGTAATGACTGCGCTCGAGCGCTTCAATGTCTTCGGCTGTCACTTTGTCCACCCACCCGGGGACTTGAGCGCGATGCTCGCCGATGAAGGCATTGATTCCTCGGGCGAAGGCGTCGAGGATCGGGTAGACCTCCCGATCGATTTCGTGCTTCCGCTCCACGACGCCCTTCAAGGTGCGAAGCAGGCGCTGCAGGTAGTCTCCATCCCAGCGGTATTCGTAGGGAATGAACTGAAGGTAGCCTTGCCCCAGGGCTTCAAAGCCGAGAACCTCCGCCCGGCGTCCCTGGGCATCGCGGTATTGGAGCATCATCCGCTCGAGGTGGTCCTCCGCCTGAGCATATCCGTAGCCAAAGAAAGTCGCTTCCACGGTGTCTCCCACGATGTGAGGAACCCCGTACTCGTCCCGGTAAACGGTGACCTCCCCGGCCAGCGGATCTCCGGCGTGTGCGATCGCGGCACCGGCCAAAAGCATCGGCAAAAGAAACCGCCGATAAACGCCGATGCACGCAGATCGCCGTTGATCCGCGTCCATCGCCAGTTCCCGGGATTCAAGAAAATTCGCGTAAACCCTGAAGAATGCCGTGAGCAGGCTCATTCCAGGAATTCCTCTGTGGCTCTGTGTCTCCGTGGCAAGATCAAAACCTGAATCAGCCACGGAGCCACGGATGATAGAAGAAATAGTCCTTGAGAATCGCTCTCCGCCTTTCACGAGATGCTGAGGAGCACAAGGGCCAGCGTCCCCAGCGCGCACCCCGCGATTCCATACCAGCCCAGCCGCTCCTTGAAAAGCAGAACGCCGCCGCTGATGACTACAAACAGGCTCGCGCCATTCGAAATCGGGAAGGCAATGTT
>QHZE01000542.1:7449-12816 GCA_003225335.1 Acidobacteriota bacterium | reverse complement strand
GGCGTCTTCAACAACGTAACGAGCCTCGATACCTACAACACTTGCTGGGCCTTCTCAGCGCAGCTCGCGAACGGCGAGAAATACATAGCGGAAGCGGTATCCCACGAAGTCGGCCACACGCTTGGGTTACATCACGACGGGACGAGCACAGTCGGTTATTACTCCGGTCAAGGCAACTGGGCTCCCATCATGGGAGTGGGTTACTACCATGAAGTCACGCAATGGAGCAAGGGTGAATACGCGGACGCGAACAACTCCAGCGAAGACGACCTCGCCGTCATGCAGACATATGGAATCAGCTATCGCGCGGACGACCATGGCAACACCATCGGCACGGCCACGCCACTTACCGGCCCGGATATCAGCGCGTCCGGAGTCATCGAAAAGCGCACCGATGTGGATATGTTTTCCTTTCAGACCGGCGCCGGAACGATTTCTTTCACGGTGAATCCTGCCCCTCTGGGACCGGATCTCGATATTTCTGCCACCCTCTACGACGGCACTGGAAATCTGGTGACGTCTGCTGACGGCACCGGGCTGTCCGCAAGCTTCACGGTCGCAGTCGCGACAGGCACGTACTACCTGATGATCGACGGCGTGGGGAGCGGCGATCCCGTCACGGACGGTTATTCCGATTACGCCAGCCTCGGCCAGTATCAGATCACAGGGACCGTCATAGCTACTGGGACCCAGCCTGTGGCCAAGGCTTCGGCTTCCCCGGCCAGCGGAATACTGCCGCTGGCGGTCAACTTCTCGAGCGCAGGATCTTCGGACCCTAACGGCACCATCGCGAGTTATTACTGGGACTTTGCTGACGGATCCAATTCGACTGACGCCAATCCGTCACATAACTACACCGTGAAGGGCAACTATACTGCTACGCTTGTCGTGACGGATAACGACGGGCTGAGCGCCTCGAAGACCGTCGCGATCACGGTCAGCGCGCCCAACCAGGCGCCTGTAGCCAACGCTGCGGCCAATGCTACGTCCGGCTATGCCCCGCTCGCGGTCGGCTTTTCAAGCGCGGGTTCCTCCGACTCGGACGGAAGCATCGCGAGCTACAGCTGGGCATTTGGCGACGGCACGAGCTCTACCTCCTCGAACCCGTCCCACACTTACAGCACCCCCGGGTCTTACATCGCGGTTCTCACCGTGACGGACAACCAGGGAATGCAGGGGACAAGCTCCCCCGTGACCATTACCACGCAGCAGGATCCCACGAAGCTGCCGGACATGATCGTTTCGAGCCTCACCACTTCGGTATCGGGCACCAGCATCACGGTGAAGGACACGACGAAGAACCAGGGCCTGAGCCCGGCAGCAGCGTCTACGACCTTCATCTACTTCTCCAACGATGCCACCCTGGATGCGGGAGACACGTTGATCGGCAGCCGCGCCGTTGGGGTGCTCGCCGCAGGGGGGAGCAGCACAGTAACGACGGTGCTCCCGATTCCCGCCAACGCGCTGCCGGGGACCCGCTACGTGATTGTGGTGGCCGATGGCGGAAACACCGTCGGTGAATCGATTGAAAACAACAACGCGAAGACCAAATCGATCACCGTCACCGGTCCGGATCTCCTCGTGTCGTCGCTCTCCGCGCCCTCAAGCGCAAAAGCCGGATCGACCATTACCGTGAACGACACGACGAAGAACCAGGGAGGGAAGCCGACTGGGATATTTACGACCAACTTCTACTTGTCGGTCGACAGCGTGTACCAGGCGGCGAGCGACACCCTGATCGGCAGCCGTACCATCTTGACGCTGCTGAATGGGACTTCGAATGTTGGGTCGTCGTCTGTGACGATCCCGTTGGGCAAAGCCGCGGGGACGTATTACATCATCGCTCGCGCCGATGGCGGGGACAGTGTTGTGGAAACGCTCGAGACGAACAACACCAAGAGCTACAGAATCGTCGTCGTGCAGTAAACCTCGCAGTTCACCTCCAGTCCCTCCGGCATCAGACAGTCCGATGCCGGAGGGACTGGGGTCTGACCCTCAGGTCTTGTGAATCCTATTGATCCACCTGGCGCGGCATATCCGCAACCAAAGACGAGAGTCCACGAATTCTTTCGTGCCAAGTTTGGAGTTCAGCCTTCAGGCTGCACTGCGCAGGCTAAAGCCTGAACTCCGAACCTCACCGCAGTCTTACATGTGCGGCGACATCCAAAGCACATGAAAATGTTATTCGTAAGTGACGCGGGCGTCCGTTAGCACGTAGCGCCGGCTTCCAGCCGGCATCTGCTGATGTTGACGTACTCAGTGCCAGCGAGACGCCGGCGCTACGTCGTGTTCGCATGCACTTAACTGACGGATTGGAGAACGCGGAGGTCGTTCCTGGGAGCGCACGCTTCCAGCGTGCTCAGCGTTTCTAAATCCCCGCACGCAGGATACGTGCGCTCTCAGGAGAACGCACAACTTTTTCCCAAAATTGACGCCGCGGAGCCGATGTAGTATTTGAGGAACAAAAACCTCCCCTCTTTGTTTTTCCTCCCCAGTTGAGCCTTTCAGGAGTTGCAAATGGATGGACGTGTCTGCACTCGATCCCTTACTGCTTTAACTACGGCGATTCTCGCGGTGCTCTTATTCGCGGTGGGGACCCGCGCCCAGGAACCAAGTACGGCGGCGCCAAAGTTCCCCAACATCCATCTGCCGGCTGCTGCGCGGGGAAGCGCGGCGGTCAGCGCTTTGTCGCCCTACCTGCCGCAACTCGCGGCATGGTATCGCAAGTCGACAGACGAGCTGGCGAGCATTTTCCTGCGCGACGACGCCCTCTGGACCGACACCCATGGCCGGCTTTTTTATGAATGCGAGTACGGGCCACCGCCGGCTAACGCTCCCGGCGCGGAGAACGCAGGCGCGGTCCTCGAAAGTCCATTCCCTGACGATCAGACGTTCTTACTTCACAGCCGTCCTGGCGCCACCAAGGTCATCTACCTCGATTTCGATGGCAACGTAACGTCGGGGACGCAGTGGAACAGCCAGTTTAGCGGCGGGGCGGACATTATCTCGGAACCGTTTGACCTCGATGGGATCCCGTCAAGTTTCAACACCACCGAGCGGGAGCGCATCCAGTACATCTGGCAGCGCGTTGCGGAGGATTACGCGCCCTTCGACGTCGACGTCACGACGGAGGACCCCGGTGTGGACGCGCTTCGAAACACCGGTGACGCCTATTACGGCACCCGCGTGGTTATCAGTCCAACGAGCTGGTACCCCGCCAATGCGGGAGGTGTCGCCTTTGTAGGCTCATTCAACGGGGACACCGATACGCCGTGCTTTATCTTCACGCAGCAACTCGGCCCGAACAACGAGAAATACATAGCGGAAGCGGCATCCCACGAAGCCGGACACACGCTTGGACTGCATCACGATGGCCTGACTGTATGCTGCGATTCCAACACGGGCGGAACCGTGTATTACTCCGGTCAAGGCAACTGGGCGCCCATCATGGGTGTGGGTTACTACAGGGAAGTCTCGCAGTGGAGCAAGGGTGAGTATGCGAACGCGAATAACACCGAAGACGACCTCACCGTCATGCAGTATTATGGAATCAGCTATCGCGCGGACGACCATGGCAACACCATCGGCACGGCCACGCCACTTACCGGCCCGGATATCAGCGCGTCCGGAGTCATCGAAAAGCGCACCGATGTGGATATGTTTTCCTTTCAGACCGGCGCCGGAACGATTTCTTTCACGGTGAATCCTGCCCCTCTGGGACCGGATCTCGATATTTCTGCCACCCTCTACGACGGCACTGGAAATCTGGTGACGTCTGCTGACGGCACCGGGCTGTCCGCAAGCTTCACGGTCGCAGTCGCGACAGGCACGTACTACCTGATGATCGACGGCGTGGGGAGCGGCGATCCCCTCACGACCGGTTATTCCGATTACGACAGCCTCGGGCAGTACCAGATCACCGGGACTGTCATAGCTACCGCAAACCAGCCTGTCGTCAACGCTTCGGCTTCCCCGACCAGCGGAGTATTCCCGCTGGCGGTTGATTTCTCGAGCGCAGGATCTTCGGCTGTGGATCCAGCCGGCGCCATTCAGACTTACTATTGGGACTTTAATGACGGAACCAGCTCGAGCCTGCAATATCCATCGCACACATACAACGCGGCACGCGTCTACACCGCCACTCTGGTTGTGACGGATAACAACGGGCTGAGCTCCTCGAAGACCGTCGCAATCACGGTCAGTACGCCCAACCAGTTACCCGTAGCCAAGGCTGCGGCCAGTCCGGCCTCCGGCTATATTCCGCTCGCGGTCGGCTTCTCAAGCGCGGGTTCTTCTGACGCGGACGGAAGCATCCAGAGCTACAGCTGGGCATTTGGCGACGGCACCTATTCAACTTTGTCGAACCCGTCCCACACTTACAGCACTCCCGGGACTTACGTGGCGGTTCTCGCCGTGACGGACAACCAGGGAGCTCAGGGCACAGTCTCCGTGACCATCAGCGCGAAGCAGGATCCAACCAAGCTGCCCGACCTCATCGTTTCGAGCGCCGCGGCGTCGGCCTCCTCGGCGGCGCCGGGCGCCACCGTCACGGTGAGCGACACTACGAAGAACCAGGGCACCAGCCTGGCGGCGGCGGCCTCGACGACCTCCATCTACCTCTCCCTCGACAGCGTCTGGGATCCGGGAGACACGTTGATTGGCGGCCGCTCCGTCGGAGGCCTGAGCATTGGAACCTATAGCTCCGGCTCGACGCCGGTCACGATTCCTGCCGACGCCACGCCGGGGACCCGCTACCTGATCGTGCGAGCCGACGGCGGACAAGCGGTGGATGAATCGATTGAAACCAACAATACGAAGACCATATCGATCACCATCGCCCTCCCGGATCTGCAGGTGTCGGCGCTCTACGCGCCTTCACTCGCGGCGCCCGGGTTGACCATTACCGTGACGGACACGACGAAGAACTATGGAACGGTCGCGGCGGCGGCATCGAAGACCTTCGTCTATTTCTCCCTGGATAGCATCCTGGATTCGGGCGACACGTTGATTGGCAATTTCCCCGTCGGAGTCCTGGGCAGTGGAAGCGGCAGCGCCGGCTCGACGCCGGTCACGATTCCTGCCGACGCCACGCCGGGGACCCGCTACCTGATCTTGGTGGCCGACGGCGGACAAACCGTGCGCGAGTCGATTGAAACCAACAATACGAAGACCACATCGATCGTCATCGCCCTTCCGGATCTGCAAGTGTCGGCGCTCTCCGCTCCTTCACGCGCGGTGCCCGGGTCGGCCATTACCGTGACGGACACGACGCAGAATTTTGCAACGGTGCCGGCCGCGGCATCGACGACCTTCGTCTACTTCTCCCGCGACAGCATCCTGGATTCGGGCGACACGTTGATTGGCAAT
>QHZE01000542.1:0-7355 GCA_003225335.1 Acidobacteriota bacterium | reverse complement strand
CGGGTCGGCCATTACCGTGACGGACACGACGAAGAACTTTGGAACGGGGCCAGCGGCGGCATCGAAGACCTTCGTCTATTTGTCCCTCGATAGCATCTTGGATCCGGGCGACACGCTGATTGGCAGTCGCCCCGTCGGAGTCCTGAGCAGTGGAAGCTACAGCGCCGGCTCGACGCTGGTCACGATTCCTGCCGACGCCACGCCGGGGATCCGATACCTGATCGTGCTGGCCGACGGCGGACAAGCCGTGGCTGAATCGATTGAAACCAACAACACGAGGACCACATCGATTGCCGTCGGTCCGGATCTGCAAGTGTCGGCGCTCTCCGCTCCTTTAAGCGCGCTGCCCGGATCGGCCATTACCGTGACGGACACGACGAAGAATTTTGCAACGGTGCCGGCCGCGGCATCGACGACCTTCGTCTACTTCTCCCTCGATAGCATCTTGGATTCGGGCGACACGTTGATTGGCAATCGCCCCGTCGGAGTCCTGGGTGGTGGAAGCAGCAGCGCCGGCTCGACGGTGGTCACGATTCCTGTCGACACCACGCCGGGGACCCGATACCTGATCGTGCTGGCCGACGGCGGACAAACCGTTGGCGAGTCGATTGAAACCAACAATACGAGGACCACATCGATTAGCATCCCCTTTCCGGATCTGCAAGTGTCGGCGCTCTCCGCTCCTTCAAGTGCGCTGTCCGGATCGACCATTACCGTGACGGACACGACGAGCAACTTGGGAACGGGGCTAGCCGCGGCATCAACGACCCGGTACTACTTATCGGCCACTAGCACATACGACACGACCGACATCCTGATCGGCAGCCGGAGCATCGGGACGTTGCTGAATGGGGCCTCGAGTAGCGGGTCGGCGACGGTGACGATCCCGGCCGGTACGGTCGTGGGGAGGTATTACCTCATCGCTCGCGCCGATGGCGAGGAAGTTCTCGCCGAAACAAACGAGACGAACAACACCAAGTACTACCGTATCGTCGTGCAGTGAAGCCTTCCCTGGGAGCGCACGCTTCCAGCGTGCTCCGCGGACCACGAGACGCGCCGTCCCGCTGCGCGGGATGCTCCCAGAGAAACCCTGAGGAATCATTTCCAATTCCAGGCTGTACTGCACCCGGGCAGGCTAAAGCCTGTACTCCAAACGGACCTGCATGGAGTTCAGCCTTCAGGCTGTACTGCGCCCCTGCAGGCTAAAGCCTGAACTCCGAACCTAAAGGTAGTAGCACTGTCTGGTTAGATCTTCTGCCCTGCCGTCTGGCACCTATGTGCCATAAGACAACACTCAAATAGGCACGGTGCCTGAAAAAATAGGACCCGTGCCTCACGGAACAGGCACCCTTGGGCGATTGTTTTCTCCTGTCATCTGGCCTATCTTCGGCATCCGAACAGTTTCAAATCCGCTTCCGTTCAGCTCAGGACGTTGTCATGCGTCTCAACGCGGAGGGAGTTCGGTCTCGATAGGCCTGGCGCGGACATAGCCGCGGCCAAGAAATCCTACCGCAGAGACGCGGAGCACCATCCATAAACCTTGAGGAGTTGACAAATGACCAGATGTGTCTGCACGCGATCCGTTAGTGCTATCGCTACGACGATTCTCGTGGTGCTCTTATTTGCGCTGGGAACCCCTGCCCGTGAGCGCAATCCGGCAGCGCCGGGGTTCCCCAATGTCCGGCTGCCGTCTCCCGCAAGGGGAAGCGCGGCGCTGAGCGCTTTGGCTGCTCACCTGCCGCAACTAGTTCGGACCGGCGCCCGTCCATGCCCCCGGTGCGGAAGACCCAGACGCCGTACTCGAAGCCCCATTCCCTGACGATCAGACTTTCTTGCTTCACAGCCGCCCCGGCGCCACCAAGGTCATATATCTCGACTTCGTCGGCAACGTAACGTCGGGAACACTCTGGAACAGCGGCGGGCAGGACATCCTCTCGGCGCCCTATGATAGCGATGGGATTCCATCAAGTTTCAATACCACGGAGCTGGAACAAATCCAGTCCATTTGGCAGCGGGTTGCGGAGGATTATGCGCCCTTCGAAGTCGATGTCACGACGGAGGACCCCGGCGCAGAGGCGCTTCGGAAGACCGACTCCACCGACACCTCTTATGGTGTTCGCGTAGTTATCAGTCCGACGAACTGGTTTTCCCTCAACGCAGGTGGCGTCGCCTACGTAGGCTCATTTAACTGGAGCAGCGATCTGTTTTATGGCATCCCGCAGCCCACGGGCACTCCCTGCTATGTTTTCACCGCGCAGCTCGGGAACTACGCGAAGTACATAGCGGAAGCGGCATCCCACGAAGCCGGACACACGCTTGGATTAAGTCACGACGGTGTGATCGGTGGAAGCGCCTATTACTACGGTCAAGGCAACTGGGCGCCTATCATGGGTGCAGGCTACTACGCCGAGGTCACCCAGTGGAGCAAGGGCGAATATCCGGGTGCGAACAACATCGAAGACGACCTGGCCATCATGACCACAAATGGAATCAGTTATCGCGCCGACGACCATGGCGACTCCATCGGCGCCGCCACGCCGCTTGCCGGCCCGAATATCAGCGCGTTCGGAACCATCGAAACGCGCGACGATGTGGATGTGTTTTCCTTTCAGACCGGCGCCGGCTCGATCTCTTTCACCGTCGACCCTGCCCCTCTAGGACCGAATCTCGATATTTATGTTGCTCTCTACGACGCGGCGGGAAATCTGGTGACCTCTGATGACGGCGCCGGAATGAGCGCAAGTCTCAAAACCGCGGTCACGGCGGGCACGTACTACCTGGCAATCGAAGGCGTGGGGAGCGGCGATCCCGCCACAACCGGTTATTCCGATTACGACAGCCTCGGACAGTATCAGATCACCGGGACCGTCAAGCCGCTGCGCAACCAGCCTCCGGTTGCAATGGCCGCTGCCACCCTGACGACCGGGTACGCTCCTCTCGCTGTCGTCTTCTCAAGCTCCGGTTCCTACGATCCGGACGGAACCATCCAGAGTTACAGCTGGAATTTCGGCGATGACACTGCTTCACATTCACTGAATCCGTCCCATACCTACGATGCTCCCGGCACCTACACGGCGGTTCTCACCTTGACAGACAATCAGGGAGGAAAAGGGACAAGCTCGGTGACGATCAGAGTTCAGCAGAAGCCGGACGAAGTTATCTTCGTTTCGGACATCAGCATGTCTCTTGTGTCCGGCGGCGGTCGACAGATCTCGGCCAGGGCTACAATCACGGTCAAGGACGCCAGCGGGGCGGTGCGCCCCGGCGTCACAGTCCGCGGCCAGTGGAGCGGGCTAGTGACCGGAGGAAGCTCATCAGACCTTACCGATGCAACCGGCAGCGTTACCTTCACGTCCAAGAAGACAAGGAACTCTGGAACTTTTACCTTTACCGTGACCAAACTCTCGGCTTCAGGGTTGGTATACGATCCAAGCCGAAACGTCGAAACGAGCGATTCCATCTCCACACCGTCGCACTCTGGGTCGCGTTCGGTCAGGTAAAGGCGGTTGGGCAAGAAGGATTCGCACGCCCTCTTTCACCACGGAGTCTCCATGATCCGCCGGCTCACCACAGCGAATGAAAATGGCTGTAGCGGTGGGTACCCGCCGCTATCGTGAGGTGATCCTTTTCGTGAAATTCGTGGAATTCGTGGCGGTTTTTACTGATTGCTAGCCACGAATTCTACGAATTGGCACGAATTAAAACTCTCCACAGCTTGCGAGTGAGTTAGAGGCTGCACCAGTTGACTCCCACTTGTAATTGCACCCCACCAGCCCATCTGCTTTGCCCTGAAATCCTGTCAATCCTGTTATCCTGTCCAAATCATGCTGTTCATCCTGTCGCATCCTTTCAGGCTTCGCGCAACGCCACCAGCGGGTCGATCCGGCTCGCGCGGCGGGCAGGCAGATAGCAGGAGCAGCTTCCTTGTCAAACGCACTTCACCGGCCGCAAAGAGAAGGCCTTTGGCGACGCTCTTTGTTTCAGCTTCCGCGCAAGCGTGGTTCTTCGTCTCTTCACGAAATCTTCGCGCTCTTGGCGCTCTTCGCGGCTTCGCGGTGAATCCTGGGCTGGACTTTCACCGCGAAGGCGCGAAGCACGCGAAGAAAACGCGAGGGACCCTAGTTTGGTTGCGGCTATGCCGCGCTGTGTCCATCTGTACTACTAACCCGAAAACCCTTTGCCATCCGGCACGGATTTTTCCAGCATTCTTGGGGCTCTTCTTTGGAGTGCGCAAGAAACTTGCTTGCGCCTTGACGGACTCGGAACAAACTCCACGTGAAGAAAGGCGGCAGCAAGCTGCCGCACTCCAAGGTGTGGTCCAGAGTGCAGAATGTTGACCTTTAATGAACGCATACGACCGGAGGTCCTGGCAATGTCGCGAAATCTGTCGTTGATCCTTAGAAACAGTTTGCGCAACCGGCGCCGCAGCGTCCTGACGATCAGCAGCATGGCGGTCTCGCTTTGCCTGCTCGGTGTTCTGATGGCAATGTATCGAGCGCTGTTCAGCGACGAAGAGAGGACCCCCGCCCAGGCGCTGCGGCTCATGACGCATCACAAGGTGTCGCTCGCCAATGCCTTGCCATCCTCGTATGGCTCCAGGATCGAGCAGGTCCCGGGAGTGAAATCCGTGACGGTGTGGCAGTGGTTCGGCGGGGCGTACCGGGATGCCCGCGACACCCGTAATTTCTTCGCGCGCTTCGGCGTCGATCCTTCCCGGGTGTTTGAGATGCACCCGGAGCTCGTGATGCGCGACGAGGAGAAGCTTGCGTTCAAGCAAGAGCGCACGGCGTTCATCGCGTCCCGGGCACTGGCGGAAAAGTTTGACTGGAAGCCCGGGGAACGGATCACTCTCGTGGGCGACATCTTCCCCGTCACGCTCGAGCTGACGCTGGCCGGGATCTTCGATGATCCGGACCGCAACGAGATCCTCTTCTTCAACTGGGATTATCTGCAGGAAGGCCTGCCGGCGAGCAGCCCTCAGAGGGACACGGCCGGGGCGTTCAAGGTGCTGGCGAGCTCGCCGGACGAAGTGCCGGCGATTGCCAAAGCGATCGATGCTCTGTTCGACAACTCGCCGGCGCCGACAACGACGGAATCCGAGCGCGCCTTTCAGCTCAGCTTCGTGTCGTTCCTCGGGGACGTGAAGCTGTTCCTGATGGCGATATGCGGCGCGGTGACCTTCACGATTCTCCTGGTCTCCTCCAACACGATCTCGATGTCCGTGCGCGAACGGATTCCAGAATTCGGGATCATGAAGACGCTCGGCTTCACCCCTTCGGCTATCCTCGGGATGATTCTGGGGGAGGCAGCGGTCATCGCTCTGACAGGAGGCGCGATCGGTTGCCTGCTGGCGGCAGGGTTGTGCGCCATGGCTCGCCAGGCGCCCGCTTTCCTCCAGGCGATCAGGCAACTGGGCGTGACGCCTCTGATCGCAGCGCTGAACCTCTCGGCCGCGCTGCTGATCGGCTTGGCGAGCGCGTTTGTGCCGGCCCTCGGCGCCTGCCGCACAAGTATCGCCGATTCCCTCCGGCACACGGGCTAACGCCATGGCCATACCGCTCGCTTACAACCTGCGTAATCTGGTCGTGCGAAAAACCACCACGATCATGACGGCATTCGGGATTGCGCTGACGGTCGCCGTGCTCGTGGCCGACCTCGCGCTGGTGCACGGACTGCGCACGGCATTCCAGGCATCTGGGAATCCGCAGCAGATCCTTGTGCTCAGAAAGGGCGCGACCGCAGAAGTGAGCAGCAGCGTTACCCGCCAGGCTTACCAGGACCTTAAATTCATGCCCGGCATCGCCGTCAACGGCGCGCGCGAGCCCATGGCGTCACCCGAGGTGGTGACGGTCATCAATCTACCGAGCATCGACAGCCCCAAAGGCATGAACATCACGCTCCGAGGGCTGCCGCCGGCCGGCATGGAAATGCGCGATACGAAAATCCAGGAGGGCCGCTGGTTCCGCTCCGGACAGCGCGAGGTCGTGGCCGGCAAGTCCGTCGCGAAGCGTTATCCGGGGGCGCGGCTTGGCAAGCGGGTCCGCTTCGGCAAGGGCGAGTGGGAGGTAGTAGGAGTGATGGATGGCGGCCAGTCGGCAATCAACAGCGAGATCTGGGGAGATTTGAACCAGATCGGCTCCGACTTCAACCGGCAGGACAGCTTCAGCTCCATCCTGATCCGCGCCACCGACGCCGCGGAGGTCCCCGCGCTGGTCCGGTCCTTGGAAGACGACCGGCGCCTTAATGTTTCCGCCATGAGCGAGCGCGACTACTACGACAGGCAGACGTCGGCCGGAGCGCCGATGCAGTTCCTCGGCGTCCTGATCTCCGCGATCATGGCGGTCGGGAGCAGCTTCGCCGCGATGAACACCATGTACGCCGCGGTCGCGAGGCGCTCGAAGGAAATCGGCACTCTGCGGGCGCTTGGATTCTCGCGCGGGAGCATCATGTTGAGCTTTCTCGTCGAATCGCTGTTGCTCTCGATGCTGGGGGGGATTCTCGGTTGTGTGCTCGTGCTTCCGCTGAACAACGTCACCACGGGCGTCGGCAGCTTCGTCACCTTCAGCGAGATAGCATTCAACTTCCGGGTCGATCCGGCCTCCATGATCACGGGAATAGCCTTCGCCATGGTCGTGGGCGCGATCGGAGGCCTTTTCCCCGCGCGCATGGCCGCGCACAAAGATGTGCTCGTCGCGTTGCGGGAGGTGTAAGAATCCGGGCACTTGCTCGGAGTTCAGGCTTTAGCCTGCTCGGGCGCAGTGCGACCTAAAGCCTGAATTAACTGCCACAGAGTTTCCCGATAAGGGAAAAGAAGTCTGCTCAGGCCTCGATCACGGCGACAGGATATTTCCGGATATTGATGTCTCGGGTAACAAGCATCAGACCCTCGACCATGGCCTGCACGATCAGCATCCGGTCGAACGGGTCCTCATGATGGTCGGGCAATCTGTCGAGCGCCAGCGCGTGCGCCAAAGTAATGGACAGCGGCTCGAACCGGTGGGCGGTAATTTCCCTGTCGAGCCGCGCCGGGGCCCGCAGCTTACCGAGCCTCTTTTTGATTATGATTTCCCAAGCCGTAACTGCGCTGATGTAGACCTCATTCTCGGAATTGCCGATCGCTTCGCGCGCTTCCGCGGAGAGCTTGGGATTGTCGTCGAGCCACCAGAGTAACGTGTGAGTGTCGAGGAGGAGCTTCATTCCTTCTCGCCCCGGAATGCGGCCGCGACGGTTAGCGGTAATTCGTCAAAATCCGGCGCCATCCAGATCTTCCCTTTCCAGCGGCCTCCGGGTTTTCGAGGTTTGCGGTTTTCCCGGTAGGGCACGAGCTTCGCGACCGGTTTCCCCGCCTTTCCGAT
>QHZE01000541.1:5422-6882 GCA_003225335.1 Acidobacteriota bacterium | reverse complement strand
ACGTCAGTGAAGAAGGGATTCGTTACGTCTGGAATTACCATGCCGATGGTGTGGGTCTGGCGAACTTTTAGGCTGCGCGCCACTTGGTTCGGATGATAATCAAGGGCCTCCATTGCCTGCTGAACTCGCTGCGCGAGTTCGGGGCTGACTCCTCCCTTGCCATTCATGACCGCGGAGACAGTCGCGATAGAAACGTCCGCCAGCCTGGCTACATCCTTGATCGTGAGCAATATTCAACCTGCCCGGTTGTCGGCTCTTCGGAGCGACCTCCGCCTTCCGGCGCGAGATAAAGGGGGAACCATGTCGGGGCATCCGGCGGTTTGGGTGGCGTGTGAAACGATATGAGAGCCCTTAGCCACTTGCCTTCCGCCCGAACCGGCCCCCTTGACCCCTATTTAATTCTACAACGCGCTCCTCACCTCTACAATAGCCCTGGAAATCAAGTCCGATGAAACCTTATCGAAAATCCGAGCAGAGCTTTGCGGCTTTCTTTTGCCGCGTGCTAAACGTTTAAATTTCTCTTGACAACCCGCGCCCGGCGCTTGAGAATGACGTTCTGCTGAGCGGAACTCCTTTAGCTCGTGAAGAAGATTCTGGAAATTGAGATGTCACACGGTCTCTGGAGCGTCGGGCCACGAGCACTCTCGATCACGACACGTCAAGGGGGGTGACCATGAAAAAGGCGCTAGCATTGGTTTTCAGCGGCGCGCTGTTTGTGGCTCTGGGTGCGCCCAGCGCATCGGCTCAGGCTACTTGGGGCGCGATTAGCGGATACGTGAGCGACCCCTCAGGGGCAGCAGTTCCAGGCGCAAACGTAGCCGTGACCGAAGTGAGGACCGGCATCGTGACCAAAGGACTTACGGATTCCGTCGGCTTGTACAACATCACCCATCTCGATCCTGGTGAATACAAGCTGACCGTGGAGGCCTCAGGATTCAAACGCTTTATTCAGGAGCACGTCACTCTGCAGGTTGACTCCACGGTGCGGATCGATCCCAAACTAGAGTTGGGAGAGGTGAGCCAGCAGGTTTCGGTGACCGCAGCACCCCCGCTCCTGAAGAGCGAGAAGACCGACGTCGCCAGAAACATCAACGAACAGACCATTCAGGCCCTCCCGGTCACTGCACACAATCTGAGTAAGCTTTTTGACGTCGTGCCGGGAGCGGTCGAGAACGTCCTTCAAATCGGGGAAGGCGAAACCCCGAGCGGCGCGACTTCTGTCACGGTTAACGGCATGTGGTTCGGCGCTAACGAATACGTGATCGACGGAATCACGGACACGGCTTGCTGTTTTAGCAATCAGATTGTGTTTGTGCCCAATCAAGATTCGGTCTCAGAACTAAAGATGTCTGCCGGCGATTACGATCCCGAGTTCGGCAACTCGGCGGGATTGATCGCTCAGTACGTAACGAAATCGGGGACGAACGAAATACATGGCTCGTTGTGGTGGACCAATATGA
>QHZE01000541.1:0-5402 GCA_003225335.1 Acidobacteriota bacterium | reverse complement strand
TCATATTCGGGGACTATCAACTGTTGCGCCGGAGGCAAGGAGCTACGCTCAAGGCCACAGTGCTCAATGATGCCTGGCGAAATGGAGATTTTAGCGCCGTCGCACAGACGAATCCAATCTTTGATCCACAGACGGGAAATCCGGATGGCACGGGGCGAACTCAGATCTTTGCCACCTCTAACTCGGCCGATGCTTCCTATAATCCTGCTTGCACAAGCCCAACGCCCTGCCTGAACATAATTCCTGTTAACAGGATCAGCCCGGTTGCCAAAAATCTCATCGGTCTACTGCCGCGCGCCAACATCAATCAGGGCACTGACTTGAACTATGTGGGCAACGGGAAGGTGCTGTTCAGGACGGACCAATTCGACGCGCGTTGGGATTGGAACATTTCTGACAGAGACAAGTTGTTCGTGCGCAACACGTACTTGTATTCGTTCCTGCTGAACCCGCCGCTGTTTGGGATCAAAGCGGGAGGGCCGCCGGTCGGCGGACTCGCCTCTGAAGCAGTCCCCACGTATGATGACGGTGTGGCGTTGAACTACACCCATACCTTTGGTCCCAGCTTACTGGCGGAGTTCCGCGGCGGCCTCCTACGTTGGCATCTGCTGGGTTATCAGACTGATGCAAACCTGAAAACCAACGACGAGGTAGGGATCAAGGGTCTCAACCTCGGCGGCAAAATAACGGGCGGCCTGGCTGGCTTTGTGATTGACGGTCCCCTGGGTAACTTTATAGAGGGACCCGGCCCAAACAATGTGGCACTTCCTCGCCTGGACATTATTAACATCTGGGAAGGCGTGAACAATTGGACCTTGATGATGGGGCGCCATCAGTTTCGGTGGGGGACGGACATCCGTCGGAACATGGAGGATTTGTTCACCATTAATGCCCATACGAACGGGTTCTTCGAATTCAGCCAACTGATTACCGCAAACCCGGGCGTAGCCGGGTCTGGAATCGGAGCGGCGGCTTTCGAGCTCGGCGAGCCCTCCATCTTTCTGCGCGGAGTCTTTAACTTCATCCCCCACGAAAGACAATGGAGGGACGCATTTTACGGGCAGGATGTCTGGCGGGTGACTCCCAAGCTGACAGCTAATTATGGTCTGCGTTGGGACTATTTCGGTCCAGACGAAACCGACCTGAAGGGCGGCCTTTCTAATTTTGATCCCAAAACTGGCGACCTCCTTCTGGCCAATCTTGGGGACGTCTCGAAGACGGCCAATGTCCAGGGCTATCACAAAGGCTTTGCGCCGCGCCTAGGGTTAGCCTATAAGCTCACGGATAACACCGTGGTCCGGGCTGGCCTGGGACGGAGCTATTTTGCAACCAACTACTCCAGTACGTTTCAGCAATTGTCGATCGAGTATCCCATCGCACCAACACAAAGTGTTCTCCAGCCCAACATCTATCAGCCCATATTCCCTCTCGACCAAGGAGCGCCCCCGCCTCCGCCCTTTAACGCTCCGTCGTCGGGCCATTTGAAGGCGCCTCCGGGCGTCAGCATATTTTATAATCCTCCGTCTACCAAGACCGAACACGTCGATCAATGGAATCTCGCGGTGGAGCGTCTGTTTGGCCGGGACCTGAAGGTTTCCCTCGCCTACATCGGAAATAAGGGAACCAATCTAGCATGGAATCCCAACATAAACGCCGCGAATATCGGCCCCGGCGACATTCTGGGTCGACGTCCCTATTACCAAGAGTACGGCTTACCTCAGGGGATCGGTAGCCGCTGTACTTGCGCGGATTCCAATTACAACGCCATGCAATTTATTGTGGATAAGCGCTTCTCTAGCGGCTACTCCATCACATCTTCGTTTACGTGGTCCAAAGCTCTCGACCATGAGATTGCCGGTTTCTCATGGGGGGACCAGTCTACCAATCCCTATGATCGGAAGGGATCCTATGGAGTCGGCAACAATCAGGATCGAGCGGCGGTTTGGACCTTGACCCACCAATGGCAATTGCCGTACGGGCCGGGATTGCGGTGGGGTTCCGCCGCTACGGGTGCGAAGAAGGCTCTGCTGGCCGGCTGGGAATTCAATGGGGTAACGCCCACCAGACTACGGCCCAATGGTTCAACCCGGCGGCCTTCGAGGCTCCTCAGTTTCCGGGGCAAGCTATACAGTGCTGCCGCTGGGGTAACGCGGCGCGGGGCAGCATCCGTGGGCCAGGTATGATCGGGACGGACTGGGCGTTATGGAGGGAGTTCAGGTTTAAGACGCCTCTCAACCGCGAGAATACCCTGCTGCAAATTCGCTGGGAGAATTTTAACGCCCTAAACCACGCTCCACTGGGCGAGCCCAACACGGTCACGGACTCCGCCTTGGCAGGCCAAATCACGGGCTTGTTAGGCACATTCCTCAAAGCCAACGCAGTTACGATGCGACGCATGGAGTTTACGTTGCGACTGCAATTCTGAGCTGATGTGTTCCGTTTTCCGAACCCAATACGAGATGGCAGACTACCTATGGCCCGAGGGGCTGCATGTCAAAGACCCTCAGTCCCATCCTTGTCGTGAAGCGACCGGCAGTGAATGCGGTCGCAGATTCAATAATCCCCTGAGCTTTGGGGAGAAGAGTGACTGAAAGCGGGCGCGAATTCGATGTGCCGGACACAATCTCCTGAAACAACGGAATTATAGCACGCTTCTTTCGCGCTATTGGGGCTCGTTAGGACCGATGGTTTGGTGCATCACTGGGCGCTCCTGCACTTGCTCAAAGAGGGCGCGGACAGGCTCGTGCGAGTCGCGCAGCTTTCGAAAGGTTGCTTCCTCGCGCTCCGCGTCTGGTTCGCGGCCCAACCTGCGGTGGGCTTGAGCCAGACGGTAGTGCGCGACTTCGTTTTGGGGATCGAGGCGCACCGCTTCCCGTAAATGCGCGAGAGCTTCGGCGGGCCGGCCCAGACTCGTCAAGGCTTTTCCTGCCGCGATGTGCGCATCTACGAAATCGGGCCGAAACAGCAGTGCGTGGCTGTAGCGCTCGAGTGCTCCCTGTGGGTTCGAACGCAGCCATTCGATCTCTCCCAGCATGTATTCACTGTCGGCATTGGTCGGGTCTGCGGCCAAAGCCAAGGCAAACTCTTTCTCTGCTTCCTTGCGCGCCGGTTCCTCCTGGGAATTTGCCAAGATTACTTGCCCGAGATCGAAGTGGACCCCAGGAAGCTGAGGGTCAGTTTCAAGGGCTTTGCGGTATTGCGCCATGGCGCCGGGGAAATTGTCCTGGCTGGCTAACGCCTGGGCGAGGATCTGGTGCATTTCGGCGGAATCGGGAGCAACCTGAGCCAGGGCGGACAGAGACCGCGCCGCGAGATCGGAATAAGTACGATAGGCGGTGTAGAGAACGTCAGGAGCTTCCGGCCGGATTCGCGCCAGCACCCGCACAACATCCACAGCTTGGTTCAGGTCTTTCGACTGATAGTAAAGGGTGATGAGGTCCATGCCCACTTTCGTTTTCAGGCTGCCGTCTTGCACGTTCTTGAAAGACTCTTCGAGAAGCGGCTGCGCCTGAGCGCGATGCCCCAGGCGAAGTTCGCTCATGCCCAGGAATGCCCGGGCGTTCCAGAGCAAAGGTTGGAGCTTCAGGGCCGCCCGAAATTCCTGGGAAGCCTGCGCGTAATCCTTCTCAGTAAACGCAATAACTCCCAGATTGGCGTGAGCCGATGCGTTCCCCGGATCCAGGCGGAGGATCGCGCGAAATTCCCTTATCGCGATGGCATCCTGTTCGGCGCGGAGCGCCTCTTGCGCCTTTTTGTAGTGTTGTTCGATCTCGGGCCGGTTCTTGATTTGAGGCGCGGGCCTGGCACTCGTCATCAAGAGCAACGAAGAGCAGGTGACCCAGAAGAATTTTTCCCTCATGGTCTTCCCCTGTGTTAGTTGGTCTGCTGCTTTCCCTGGCGTAATCGCATTTTGATTCGTTGTTCCTTTTGCTCCAAGGGCTCCGATTTCGCGCCCCGATTTCGTTGCGGCATACGGCCCTCGAACCTATAATACCTGAGCGCTGCGGGCAGCCGTCAAAGAAGGCGAGCACCACCACAAGCACAAGCTATGTTGTTGCGATTGCGCCCACTTTGGACCCTTGTGTTCTTTTCCTGGGTCTCGGTCTGTCCGGCAGGACAGCAGGCTGACGAAGAGACGATCAAGCGTTACTCGCATCAAGCTGAGCAAGCCCTGGCTCGAAAAGATTTGGATGCCGCTGGCTCGGCGCTCGAAAAACTCGCCCGCCTGACTCCGAACGTCCCCGAGGTCTACGCCAACCTCGGCACGGTTTACTATACGCGAGGTCGTTACGCCCAAGCGGCCGAGGCGCTGGAGCGGGCGCTCAAATTGAACCCGGAGATCCCCAATGTGCCGCTCATCCTAGCAATTTGTTATGCCGAACTCGGACGTGCGAAGGAGGCAGTCCCGATCCTCGAGCCGGCCTTCCGCCATCCGCCCAACCATGAGATCGCGCGCACAATTGGGCTCGCTTTGATGAGCGCCTACACGTCCCTGGACGAGCATTTGAAGGCCCTCGAAATCTCGGAAGAATTGGTCGTGCGATACCCGAATGACCCGGAAATGCTTTACCGCGCCTCACACTTGTACGGGGACAGGGCTCTTCAAATCATGATGCGGCTCGCGGAGATCGCGCCGGAGTCTCCCTGGAAACGGATGGCCTTCGCGGAAGCCCTCGAGGCAGGGAAGCATTACGATCTGGCGATCATCGAATACGGAAAGGTGATCGAAGCTGACCCCCGTATGCCGGGGGTCCACTATCGGCTGGGCAAGGCTTTGCTGCTGAAGGCCCCGGAGAGTGAGCAGGCCCGGGACGACGCGCTGAAGGAGTTCCGGCAAGCCATCGCCCTGGACCCGCGAAACGCCGGTGCGGAATACGAGGTGGGGGAGATATTCCGTCGGCGGGGCCAGCCGGAGAGGGCCGTCGACCACTTTTCTCGCGCCGTCGAGATTGACCCGAATTTCGAGGATGCTCAGATCGGCCTGGGGCGTAGTCTGATTAACCTCCAGAAGGCCGAAGCGGCCCTCCCTCATCTACGTGCTGCTATTCACTTGAATCCCACCAACGAGGTCTCGCACTTTTTGCTTGCTGGGGCGTACAAGTCCCTGGGAGACGCGGCAGATTACAAGAATGAGACAGCGCTCTTCCAGAAATACCACGTCCGCCCCTACGCCGATGAGTCCGCCACTGAAGGTCAAGTGCCCAGAGCGGTGGCCACCCCTGAGGCGACGAAGCAAACCCTGGATTCTGAGGGTTCGAAGCAGCCCCAACTGCCGTAACCCTGGCCCCCGAGGACCATTCGTCTTAATTCAGGACGTCGCCTTCCCTCCGCCGACCCTTTGCCCAAGAGACACAAACGCAAGAAGAGCGCAGAGCCTGCCAAGGCAAAGAGTGGTGTGCCCA
>QHZE01000540.1 GCA_003225335.1 Acidobacteriota bacterium | reverse complement strand
GGGGAAAACTTTCCGCAGACCCGCAGGTAGAACCGTGCGGTCGGCTCAAGGACAGGTACGGTCTTCCATGGCAGATCACTCCCACGATCATGAACAAGATGCTGGGCGGGAAGGACAAGGAGAGAATCGCGCGAGTGACGCAAGCGTTCCTGAAAATGAAAAAGTTTGATATCGACGCTCTCAAGCGGGCATACGAAGGCAAGTAAGTCCGCAGCTTGGAATGCCCAATCGAACAAAGATGTTACCCGATCGTTTCTTCGGCTTGTCGCGTCCGCTTTGGATGGAACCAATTATGCTGATTGGTAAGAATCGTCCGCCGGGCGAAGCCGAACCCGCCCTGGGTTTGGGTGAACTCCGTGAACTTGGTGAACTTGTTGCGGGGGCGGCAATGCAGAAACACCCTGATTCCGAAGGGAAGGAAATTGGCGTGGACTAAGCATCCCTAGGCCTCGCAGTTCCCGTGGAAAGTTCACAGCGTTCACTAAGTCCCATTGCCTACCTCACAAAGAGAGGCCAAACCCGGCTCGGGAAGAGGGCGTGCCGATTACGGAAGAACGGGAGGCTTCGACCCTTACGGATGGCTACCTTCACTTCGGCCGCCGAGTGCCGATCACGCACTCCCAGCTTTCGGAAAATGTTTGACAGATGAAATTTGACCGTGCTCTCGCTGATCTTGAGCGCCTTTGCGATCTCCTTGTTGCCGAGTCTGCGCTCAAGCAGTCCCGCAATCAGTTTCTCGCGTGGAGTGAAGATGTCCCGCCGCTTTCCCCCAGGCTGTGTCTTGGACTGTAATGACTTCGACCAGGCGAGGAATTCGTTGAGTACTTCAGGAGGAAACCACCTATTTCCTGCAGAGACTGCTTCGATTGCCGACCCGAGCCGCTCCCTTACATCACCGTACCGGACGAATCCTTGAATTCCTAGGAACGGAAGGCGGCGCAGCTCGTCAGGGGAAAGTTCCTCGCTGAGAAGAAGAATCTTCACCCCCTCAAAACGGGACCGGAGAATGGTTAAGTAGCTGGCCAGCGGGTCCGGTAGGGTGCTCGCGTCGATCACGAAAATGTCAGGTGGGTTCTGGGGAGCAAACGGGCGACTAAGCGCCTGTGCTTCTGCATGGATTTCGATATTCGGAAGGATCGCCAGAATCGTGCGTAAGTAACCCGCAGCAAGAGCGTTACGTTCCACCAGACACACGCCAATCTTCTGGTCTCGATTTAGCGCAGGACTACGCACCGGAGCGATACCCCCTTCGCACTCCTGCCCAGCGGCTTGCGCCGCTGTATCTACGGTGGCGAGATCGCCGGACACTTAACGCGCCGCTGTTGAGGACCACTGACCGCGCGCCCCGCGCTGCCGTTCGTTAGCCTGTTTGAGAAGATCTCATTCTGTTCCCATTCTGTGCGGCAAAAGGGCGGTTTGTCAATACGTAATAATACCTAGAAATGTACTTAATTTAATTGTTTAAAATACCTAGACGGGTAGCTATCCGAACGGTTAGCTGTCCGCACAGCTAACCATCAAGCTAGTAGACACGGCTTTCGCTCCAGGAGTAACGTGCGGCGTGCTCCGCAAAATGAACCTCTGTTACGGGAAGGGCTCATCCATTTCGGGTGATACGCGGCTCGATAGAACCTGAGCCGAGCACATATGGCAACACTCTACTGGAAAATATGCGGCTCTTCCCTTGCTACCCCTGTTGAGTATTACGGCGGGCTTCACACCACACCAGTAGTCGCGCTAATCTCACGTACAACCCGCTCGAATGCCGTAACTTCCACGCCTTCCCTTCAGGGGTCGCCATCGGGACTCAGGACTCGTTAGCCCGCATTTTCTCACGGAACTCGACCGAGGCGGTAGGCGGTTTTCTGCGCCAGCCAGGCGTCCATTCGGAGCGGATCGACACAGCCCTGAATGAATTCGCTCTGGTGGGCAACGCACATTAAGACTTACCTATGAGTTACGTAAAGGAGGAGATATATGACAACGGGAATCCGCTCGCAGAAGCATTGGCGCGTGGTTGCAAGCACAGCCCCGCGCGTACTGTTGATCCTCAGCGCTTTTCTACTGATGCTCCTGATGGGCACGCGGACCGCAAATCGGGTCGCGTTTGCCGGGAACACGGTAGGCAGTTTCGAGATCGACGGAAACCTAGTCGTCGATCACTTGGTGCCGCCGGCAGAGCCCATCGATTGGAAAAGCAACCCCTTTCCGGCCGCCCTCACCACATTTACCGACGGAACGGGGTCAACCGACGACGCTTTCGGCCAGGGCTCCAAAGAGAACGACCAGAGCACCTGGTCCTGCATCACGGGAAGCGCTCCCGCTAAGGACGACCTCGTAAGCGAAATCTCAATAAACGGCGCTCCTCCGGTTGCCGGCGAGATCGCCTTTCGCTTCTTTCCTGTCAGCGGCGTGCAGAAACAGTTCCTCTACGCCGACTGGTCGCGGCTGTCCAACAACGGCGACGCCCATATCGATTATGAGTTCAACCAGGCGGACCCCTCGACTAATCCGGTCCCCAGCTGCCCGCAACTGCCGCTCCGTACGCCCGGCGACTTCGTAATCTCATTTGACACACAATTTGGAGGCGCAATTATCAACGTAAGCGCCGCCACGTGGAACGGCACTACTTTCGCGCCGCTCTCTTTGGGGAATCAGGGGACCCTTTGGGACGCCGCGGTAAACACCGTAGCCAGCATTACCGGCTTAACAGTCACAGGGACCAACCTCTTCGGCGAACTCGCCCTCAATATCAGCGACACAATTGGAACAATTCCGTGCAACAAAGTTCTCTTCGTGTCGATGAAGACGCGTTCTTCGACGTCGTTGAGCGCCGCACTACAAGACCGTACCAAGGTCAAGCCGGTGAATTTCACCATCTCCAATCCTGCGGGCGCGAACGCCAGCGGCAACGCCTTTGCGGCCAGCGTCCAAGACGCGCTCCTGGGCATCAACCAGACGCTGCCGACTGCCACGCCTGTCACCTGCACGCAAGGCGTTTGCAGCTCGCAGTCCGGCGTGGGCTCGACCAGCAACAGCAACCAAGTCCTGAACGTGGCCATCCCGCCTCCCGGCGGCGGCGACTTGCAGGCAAACGTGCTGAGCGCGTCGAGCACGAGCACGGTCGATTCGACGACGAACACCGCGACCGATACCGGCGTTGCCGAGACGGCCGGGGTGAACCTCGTAAGTGGACTGGTCACTGCAGACACCGTGCGGGGAGTGGCTACCGCACAAGCCTCGGGGTTCAACTCGAATTTCAGCTCGGCGGGGTCGGCGTTCAAGAACTTGGTCGTCAACGGCACCCAGATGAATAACGTCAACCCTAACACGACGATAAACCTGCCCGCGTCCCAGTTCGGAGCCGGCAGTTTTGTCAAGCTCTTGGAGGAGACAGGGTCGAGTTCCCAGCCCTCGTCCGGGCAACTCACGGGCGGGACGTTCGCCGCCGACCTGACCGTCAACATGATCAGGGTTCACATTACCAGCCTCTCGCCGAGTGGCGATGCCATCGACTTGGTGGTCTCGCATGCCCAGGCACACGCTGA
>QHZE01000539.1 GCA_003225335.1 Acidobacteriota bacterium | reverse complement strand
CGACTTGAATCCGCAGATCGACCTGCCCAAGGAGAAGATTCTGACGGCGGTCCACGCCAACGTGCGCGAGGGGAACAAGCAGGTGTCGCTGGCGACCGAAGACATGTTTATCTGGGGCCAGGTCCAGACCGGCACACCCTTTTACTTTCCGAACCGGGAGGCACTGCTCGACCTCTTCTCTGAGGTGGTGAATACGAAGGGCGTGGAACACCATCTGCTGAGCCACTGCACGATCGCGCCGGCGGTCGTGGACCCGGTTCTCGTCGAGAGGCTTTCGGATCTTCTTCTGGAAAAAAGCCCGATTCATTTCCCCCACCTGAGCAGCCATCCCCGGAAGAAGGCTCTTGTGCCGCTGATCGGGATGGAGACCGGGTCTGTTCGCATGGCCAAGAGGATCATGCCCAGCAAGGGGGTGCCCTTTCCCATCGAGGAGTGGCCGAGCGTCATCATCCGCGGGCTCGAAATACTGAACCGGAACAACTGGTTTCCCGCCATGACGCTGATAATCGGGAGTCCCGGGGAGACGGACGACGACGTCAGGGCGACCCTGGACCTGGTCTACGAGGTCGAGCGCCGGGGCCTCTTCGCCTTCTTCATACCGTCGGTCTTCACTCCGCTGCGCGACACGCGCATGGCCGGCGAGGAAGGCGTGACCGAGACGCGTCAGTTCACGCCTCTCCAGTGGCAGCTGATGATGAAGTGCTGGAAGATGAACCTGCGTCCCGGGCTTTACAGCTGGTGGGGGCCGGCGGCATGGCGCGCCGGCGCGATCGTTGTCTGGCTGTCCCGGCTGCGGAAGCTTAACGGGCCCAATTTCACCTGGCCGCTGCTGATGTTCTCCGGCGCGCTGCCGGAACCGGTGATGGCACGGATAGGCAAGATCCACAGCGGCAGGCCCCTGAAGATAAAGACCCGCAAGGAACTGCTGGCCTCGATCAAACCCCAGCTCCGGAGGTATCTGCGGCCGGACACCGGAGACATGCCGGATGGCTTCAGGGCCGAAGGCCTTCAAGAAATAGAAAATAGGAAATTGCTTTAAGGTCCGAACTCGAAATGATCAATGACAAATGACCGATGACAAATGACAAATAGACTGGAGCGGCTTGCCACCGCGATTTGTCATTTGTCATTTTGAGAAATTGCTGACTTTGCCGAGAGTCTGATAGGTATTGACTCTTGCCTATGATCTCCAGCTCGGTCACAATGCCCCACCCTTTTTTTCCCGAAGGAGTTGCGACTATGATTCGCAGGTTGGCGATTCTGGGGCTGCTCATTGCAGCCTGCAGCTTGATTTCCTGGGGTCAAAGGAGCGAGCCGGGAAAGCAGGCTCCCCGGTCTCCCGACTTCCGGCCCTCCGCCGAAGTGCCGGCCATGCCCAAGGCCTTGATGAAATTTCCCAGGACTCACATCACCCGAGCCAAGTTTCCGGCTATCGACTTCCACTTCCATGGAGGGGGTCTCAAGTCCGCGGAAGACTACCGCAAGATGATCCAGTTGATGGACCAGACGGGTATCGGGGTGATCTGCAACATGGACGGCGGCTTCGGAAAGACCTTCGACGAGAACATGAAGGTGGGCGAGCCCTTCCGGGACCGTATCATTCATTTCGCCCGGCTGAACTTTGAGGGGATCAACGACCCGGGCTGGTCCGCAAGAACCGCCGCGGAACTGGAGCGCTGTTTTCTCGCCGGCGCGGCAGGATTGAAGATCAATAAGGTGTTGGGACTCGACCTCAAGAATGCGGACGGCACCTATATCCAGTCCGACGACCCGCGGTTTGATCCGATCTGGGAAATGTGCGCCAAGCACGACAAGCCCGTCATGATTCACACAAGCGACTCGTATGGCCGCTTCCTTCCCATCGGCCCCGAGAACGAGCGCTATGAAGCCGGCCTCTGGCGCACGAGCCCCGAGGGCAACTACTACAAGACCGGCCAGCCGGCTCCCGGCGTCATCGAAAAGGCGCGCGAGAACATGCACGCGAGGCACCCCAAGACGCGCTTCGTCAACGCACACATGGCGATGCTGTACTACGACATGGATAAAGTTGCCGCGCTGCTCGACAAGTATCCCAACGCCGACGTAGAGATCTCGGCTACCGTTCAGGACCTCGGCCGCGCGCCCCGGATGATTCGGAAGTTCTTCCTCAAGTATCAAGACCGCATCCTTTTCGGCTCCGACGGCAATCCCGGCCGCGGGATGGAAGAGTTCTGGGTGCCTCATTGGAGGTTCCTCGAGACCTATGACGAGCACTTCGATCACCCGGCCCAGCTTCGCTCGCCCACCGGCGCGCCGTTGCACGGCCGCTGGAGAATTTACGGTATCGGCCTCCCGGACGATGTGCTTCGGAAGGTCTACTATGCCAACGCTCTGCGGTACCTGCCGCCGGCTCGCGCTACGATCGAGAAGCAACTCGCCGCGCGGCGCTAGGTCCTCTTGGTGGCCACAAAGTTCACAAATCGGTCAACGTTTGTATCATGGCGGGGACGGCCATGCCACGAAGCCATCGTGGCACGGGCGTCTCGCCCGTGACAGCCGAACGTGTAAAAAATTGTAGCGCCGGCGTCTCGCCGGCATATAGTCGTTGCATTTCAATGGGCCTTCTACCCGCTGGAAGCCGGCGCTACGATTTTTTTCGCAGCTTCACGGGCGGGACGCCCGTGCCACGACCGGATTCAAATTTGACCGATTTGTGAGCTTTGTGTCCACCAACTGGACCTAGAGAGCGTGATCACTTAAAAGGGGACGTGCCCGTGGAGCTGTGGGTGTTCGTAAGAAACCAGAGAACGGTCTCTTTGCTCGTAACGGCGGCGCTCGCGCTCGCAGGAGTGACGACGGCGCAGTCCCCGTCGGCCTCCAACGGGTTGCCGGTCACCTATGAAAGGCTGCTGGGAGCAGCGCAAGAGCCGGCCAACTGGCTGATGTACGGCGGCGATTATCGCAGCCAACATTACAGCGGCTTGAACCAGATCACGGCTGAGAACGTCCACAGGCTGCGCGCCAAGTGGATCTATCAGATGCACCGCCAGAAGGTCGAGACCACGCCGATCGTGGTGGACGGCATCATGTACGTCACGCGTCCGCCGAGCGATGTGATCGCTCTGGACGCGGAAACCGGCCGCGCGCTGTGGACGTTCGAATACAGGCTGCCCAGCAAGGTCTATACATGCTGCGGCGAGGTCAACCGCGGCCTCGCGATCCTTGACAGCACGCTTTTCATCACTACGCTGGACGCCAAGCTGATCGCGATCGATGCCCGTTCCGGCCGCATGCTATGGAAAAAAGAGATGGCGGATCCCGCGCTCAACTACACGGCTACCGCCGCCCCGCTGGCGATCAAGGACAAGGTGATTGCCGGCATCGCGGGCGCTGACGCAGGCGTTCGCGGGTTTCTCGATGCTTATGATGCGAAAACCGGCGAACGCGCCTGGCGCTTCTGGACGGTGCCGGTGCCGGGTGAACCAGGCTCGGAAACCTGGGGAGGTGATTCGTGGCGATACGGTGGCGCATCGACGTGGATAACAGGCTCCTACGATCCGGAATTGAACCTGGTCTATTGGGGTACGGGAAATCCGGGTCCCGATCACAACGGCGACGTTCGCCCCGGAGACAACCTGTATTCCTGCTCGCTACTCGCGCTGGATCTGGACACAGGCAAGCTGAGGTGGTATTTCCAGTTCACACCGCACGACACGCACGATTGGGACGCCACGCAGGTTCCGGTTCTGCTCGATTCGACGCTGAGCGGACGCGCGCGCAAACTGGTCGTCGTGCCCAGCCGCAACGGCTTCTATTACGTGTTGGACCGTCAGACGGGCGAATTCCTGCTCGCTAAACCCTTCGTGAAGCAGACGTGGGCGAAGGAGATCGACAGGACAGGCCGCCCGGTTCTGAACCCGGGTCAGGAGCCGACGCTGGAAGGCAACGATTCGATCTGGCCCGGCGTGGACGGCGCGAACAACTGGATGTCGCCCAGCTACAATCCCGGCACGAAGCTCCTGTATTTCAACGCGCGCGAGGAGCGCCGCCGGTACTTCAAGACCGACGCTCCCGAATTCCGGCCCGGTGAGTCCTTCTTCGGAGGAGGCGGTGGTGGGGGAGCACGGTTCCGGCCCGAAGAGAGCTGGGGAAAATTGATCGCCATGACTCCGGAGACCGGAGCAATCCAGTGGGAGCATCGCATACTGGCGCCGCCATGGGCCGGGGTGCTGTCCACTGCGGGTAATGTGGTCTTCTCGGCCACGCCGAGCGGGAACTTCTACGCCCTGGACGCGCGCAACGGCAAGGATCTGTGGCATTTCAACGGCGGCGGCCGGGTATATGCCAGCCCGATCACGTTCTTGAGCCGGGGGAAGCAGTTGATCACGATCCCGATCGAAAGCGTGCTGATCGCCTTCGGGCTCGACTAGAAGACCCTTGGCTCACAAA
>QHZE01000538.1 GCA_003225335.1 Acidobacteriota bacterium | reverse complement strand
TTCTACGACACCGTAATGGGTCACGTGAGCCAGTGGAAAAGCACCACGAAATTGCGCGCCGCAGTCGATCACGCCCGTCAGCGCCAGCTCTTTCCCAGAATTCAGTTGGCCCTAGCCCATCATGGCCTGCCTAAAGAGCTGACGTTTCTCGCGCTTCAGGAAAGTAACTTTGATGCGACCGCCATTGGACCCAGGACGGACTTCGGAATCGCCAAAGGAATGTGGCAGTTCATCCCGAGCACGGCCGCCGAATACAAACTCAAGATCGGCCCTCTGAAGAACGAAGCGCAGTACGACGCCCTGGACGAGCGTCACGACGAGAACAAGTCCACGTATGCCGCGGCGCAGTACCTGGCATACCTTTACTCGACGAAGGCCGCAGCGTCGGGCATGCTCGTCATCGCTTCCTACAACTACGGCCAGACACGCATCATCAAAAGGCTCGACGAGCTCCCACCGGACCCTCGACACCGCAACTTCTGGAACTTCTACCGCAATGGATGGCTGCCCGATGAAACAAAGCGCTACGTGTTGAACATCTTCTCGGCCGCCTTGATATGCGAGAAGCCCCAGCTCTTCAACATTTCCATGGAACCCTGCATCCCGTAGTCGCGGACCTCAGACCTCAGGCGCACTGGCACGGGCGTCCCGCCCGTGAAACTGAGGATCCTGCCTCCGAGACGGCCATGCCACGGCGCGCGAATGACTGGGCGGTATGAGGGTCCGCTCGCTAGCTCCCGAGTTTCCACGGGCGGGACGCCCGTGCCACGAACCGATTCACGCGTTATGCCATCCTGTGGCCATCAACCCGAACGGCATTCAAATTGCCGTGATCGTTTTCGTGAAATTCGTGGAATTTGTGGCCAGTAAAACCGCCCGAATTAACACGAATTGAATTCTTCACAGCTTCTGAAGACTTCACGCACAGCGTCAATTTGACTCCCACTTCTAATTACACCCTGAACGAGGCTTGGCTTTTATTTTCCAGGGCATTTGAGCTATGATTGCGTCTGGCAACATATCCCCGAACTGCGCATACAGGAAAGCTCCTATCGAAGTCCGAGGAATTGGGTGAAAATCTGCTCTGTCTGTAACCGCAGCTGGGAGAACGACTTCCGAATGTGCCCGATCGACGGAGCGCCGCTCCAGGAGGCGGGGGCAAGCGGAGCGGATCCTCATATTGGCAAGAGTATCGCGCAGTGCCGGGTCGTAGAGAAACTCGGCCACGGCGATCTGGGGCCCATCTATAAGGCCGAAGATCCTATCCGGGGCGTGGTTGCCATTCAGATCACCGGGTCAGACCGGATCGCCAGCCCGATTCTGATGGAAGCCTTCGGCGACGCGGTCAAGGCTGCGACCAAATTCAATCACCCCCAAGTCGTCCGCGTCTATGGGATGGAACCCAGTCCAGACGGCAGTGTGGCGGTCCTGATGGAGTACGTTCAAGGGACCACGCTCCAGAATTACCGCCGCGCCCGTCCTGGAATGGAGATCGCCGAGGCCTGCCGGCTTACCCGTCAGGCAGCGGAGGGGGTGATGGCCGCACACCGGATTTCCCTTCTCCACGGCGCCTTGCATCCGTCGAGAATCTTTGTAACGCCGGAGGGATCCGTGAAGATCTCGGGATTCCACCGCAGCGGTCTTCGGGAAGGCGTGGACGTTTTCACGGCCACGCCTGTTACCCTCCCCTACCTTGCTCCGGAGCAAGTAGGCATCGTGCGGGACGTGCCTGCGCCCGATTACCGCGCGGACGTCTATGCGCTCGGAGTCATCCTTTACGAACTGCTGGCCGGGCGTCTGCCCTATGAAGCGAAGAACCCGCAGGAGCTCGCCGCCCTTATGGAGAGCGGCCCGCCGCTGCCACCCAATTTCGCCAATCCTCATGTCCCGCCGATTCTCGCGCGCGTCGTGCTCAAAGCTATTTCGAAGGAGCCGCCCGACCGGCACGGATCCATGGAGGAATTCATACGAGAGCTTGACGCCGCGAAGCAACCCGTACGGGAGGCGGAGCGCCCCCGGGCGGAGTATCGCAGCGAACCGCAATATCCTCCGCCGGGCCCGGACTCGAGCCTCTTTGGTTCCCCATCCGGTTCGTCCAAAAGAGAATCTGTGGAGAGCATCTGGCCGGAAGCGGCTCACGCCAAAGACACCTCGGGAGAAGGAAGCCTCTTCAGCTGGTTCAAGACACGCGCGGGGGCGCGCGGAAGCGCGCGGCGACCGGAGACGCGCTCCCCGCGTTCCGACCCGGAGGACTCGAATTACGGCGGCCGTTCGTCGCGCAGGGGCGGGACGGAGGATCTTGAAGAGCGCACCGTCGTGGTTTCCGGGCCGGTGAGAGCGAAAAAACGACGCAGTCCCTCCGACACCTTCGGCGGACTCACCGGGCGCGGCGAAGACATGACTGGCACCGGCGCGCTTCCGCGGCGCCGCTTCTCGAACAAAGCCTATATCGTGACGGCTGCGGCCGGTGTGGTAGTGTTGGGAGGATTGATCGTCTTGATCCTCTGGCTGCGCACCCCGGCTAACGGCAAGGTCACACTGGATTCGACCCCCCAAGGCGCCCACGTGGTACTCATTGACGATGGCGGGGAAATTGGCAAGACGCCGACGCGCGAGCTCGATCTCAAGCCTGGAACTTACCGCGTTCGGCTGATCCTCGATGGGTACGAACCCTACACGGCTGAGATCGAAGTCACTGAGAACAGCCTGATCAGCCGCAGCTATCCCCTCGTACGTCAGCAAGGGCTGCTGGTTCCGCCTTCGATTACGCCGTTGGAGCCCTTGCCTCCCGGTCCGACATCTCCTCTGACGCCCTCCTCTCCCCAGCCCAACAGAGCCGCGCAACTTGCGGCGGCTTTCAACGCCGCCTTGAGGGAGCGCATTTTGTTTCCCCCTTCGCCAGACAATGCCCTCGATATTCTTCAGCGCTGGCAGCAAGCCGAAGCGGGCGCCCCCTCTGCCGCGCTGGTGCAGGCGCGCGATACCTTTTGCCGTGAGATCGAGGTGGTGGGACAGGAGAAGCTGGACCAGAGAGACTTCCCAGGCGCGCGCGCCATCCTGGACCACATGCGGCGTCACAACCTTGGCTCATCCTGCGCCGCCGCGCTCGCACAGGGCTACGAAAGAACTGTTGCAAAGTCCATCGAAGAGCTTCGCCTCAGCGCCCGAGCCGCGATCGAGCGCCAGAACTACGTCACACCGGAACCCGATAATGCGCTGCGGTACGTCCGCCTGATGGCCAGCATCGATCCGCAGGACCCCGAGGCGAAATCCCTGGAACCGGACATCTTCAGCCGCGCCTGGGACCAGGCAAATGCCAAGGCAGTCGCTCGGCAGCACCAGGATGCTCTCGAGATCTACATGGCCCTTAAACGGCACTACAACAGTCCTCCGCTGGGCGTGACCGCAATCGAACAGGCTATTGAAAAGCAGAGGCAAAAGCTCCAGCAGGTGGGGGCGTTACGAAAGACCTATAGCGTCCAGGTAAAACACAACCACAGCCGGAAATGGCTGGTCCTGGGGGGGCAGGAATGCTCGGGGCAGTTGCGAGTGGACGGCTTCAGTATCGAGTATCAGGGGACAGCACATACCTTCAAGCAGCCCTATGAGGGCCTTGGAGCTGTGAAGGCGGAGAAGAACAAGATTGTCATCCAGGGGAACAGCTTTCAGGATGGCAAAATTGAACTGGAACAGGTCGAGAAGAATCCCAATCCGGGCCTGCTGGAAATCGCCAACAAAGTCCGGGAATTCAGAACACTGTACGCGGAATACATAAGATAAGGTTCGGAGCT
>QHZE01000096.1 GCA_003225335.1 Acidobacteriota bacterium | reverse complement strand
GTCTCCGCGTCTCTGTTCCGAAAACACCGAGGCGGACAACTAAGGGCCCGTCAGGAAATAAGGTGTACATTTTGCTGCTGGCCCCCAGGCCCGCTGGCAAGGCGCGAGCGACGAGCATACCCGCTGCGGTATGTAAGGAGCGAGCAACACAGCCAGCGGGCCTGCGGGCCGCAGCCCGGAGGGGCGCGGCGGCGGGCGGGCATCTGCGGCGTTGCCGCTCCTCGACGATGTTCACCACATCGCCTGCGTCGCGGCGCCTTGCATCTGCCCGCCCGGCGCTCGCGCCAAAATGCACACCTTATTTCCTGACGGGCCCTAAGTCCACCTGCTCGACACAAAGTTGACAAATCGGTCAAGTTTTGCGCCATGGCCGGGACGGCCATGCCGCGAAGCTATCGTGGCACGGGCGTCTCGCCCGTGAATGACCGGGCGGTATGAGAAGATTTACACAGCGCAGCATAGCCGCAACCAAGAAAAATTCACCACAGGAGAAGCAGAGGGGTGAGGACGCTTCCTGGGAGCGCACGCTTCCAGCGCGCTCACGGTTTCGCGACTCACAGAGCACGCAAGATGCGTGCTCTCCCAGGAGAACTCGGGGGAAAATCCTTTCCAGCCGGCAAAGGATTTTTGGCTTCATAGACGTTGGTCCTACAGAGAAAGCGGCTCGAGCAGCTCCTTGACCTTGCCTTGGCTGTCTGCGAAAGCGTCGAGATGCACCCCTGCCATATCGAGCAGCGTCAGGTGAAGATTGGCCAGCGGCGTAGGTTCCGAATACTTGATGTGACGCCCTCCCTTGATCCTGCCTGCTCCGCCGCCGGCGACAAGAATCGGCAAGTTTACGTGGTCATGCTTGTCGGCATTGCTCATGCCGCTGCCATACAGGTAGGCCGAATGGTCCAGCAGGGAACCGTTGCCATCCGGCGTGGCCTTCAGCTTGTCCAGGAAATAGGCGAACAGCGACACATGGAACGCATTGATCTTGGCCACCTTCGCGAGCATTTCCGGATTGCCGCCATTGTGCGTCAGCGGGTGGTGCGGATCGGAAACGCCGATCTCGGGATAGGTTCGCGTGCTTGTTTCGCGAGCCAGTTGAAACGTAATCACCCTTGTGACGTCGCCCTGGAGAGCCAGCACCTGCAAGTCGAACATCAGCCGCGCGTGATCTGCGTAAGCAGCCGGTACGCCAACCGGGCGATCCAGATCCGGCAGCGGGGAATCGGCCGTCTGGGCCTCGGCCTTCTGAATGCGTCGCTCCACCTCTCGAACGGTATCCAGATACTGACCGACCTTGGTACGGTCGCCCGGGCCGAGCCTGTTCTGAAGGCGGGAGATATCCTCCCTGACCCAATCGAGAAGGCTCGATCTCTTCCGCAGCTCCGTGAGCCGGTCCGCCGCACTCCCCCCATCGCCGAAAAGGCGCTCGAACACAACGCGCGGGTGAGCCTCTGCCGGAAGCGGCGTCGTCGGTGACGACCAGGAGAGATTGTTCTGGTAGACACACGCATAACCATTGTCACACTGGCCGACCGTGGTGAGCAAATCCATCGCGAGCTCGAGCGACGGCAGAGGAGTCTCCCCGCCGATCTGCCTGGCGGCGACTTGATCGACCGTGGTGCCCAGGTAGTAGTCGGTGCTTTCGGTCCACTTCGCCCTGGCGGCACTCAGGAAGGCGGCGTTGGAGGTTGCATGCGTGCCGGGATAGGCGTTCTTCAGCTCCAGATTGGTGATCACGGTGAGCTGATCCACAAACGGCGCCAGGGAGAGGAGTGTCGGCGAAAGTTCGGTGAGGCGCCCCGAGCCTGGAGGAGTCCACTGAGGGATATGGGCTCCCATCGGTACGTACACAAAACCCAGGCGGCGCACCGGATTGGCCGTCGTGGCGGCCAGGGCGGTCATGGCCGGAACCATGGCATCCAGCAACGGCAGCGCAAGGGACGCGCCCATGCCCCGCAAAAACGTTCGCCGCGGTAGAGCCTTCTTCGTAATGATCATTGCGATCTCCTCATCTGGAATGGTGTGCTGCCAGCTATTCCCAGGATGATTGACGAGAACCGGAAATCCTTGGTCCGGGCCTCCTGTACGATCTTTCGGATTGCCGGGGCGTCGTAGTACTCGACTCCCCGGCCCAAGCTGTAAGTAAGAAGCTTTTCAGCAAAAGTCGTAACAAAAATCTCCGGACGTCTCAACAGGGCCTGCTGGAGTCCGGACACACCTTCGAATTTGCTGCCGTCCGGAAGCCCCCCGGAGGCATCGATTCGTTTAGCCTCCTCGAGGGTTCGCCAGCGGCCCACCGCATCGTAGTTCTCCATCGAGAAGCCGACCGGATCCATAAGCTGATGGCAGCCTGAGCAGGCGGGATTGGCGCGATGTTCGGCCATGCGCTCCCGCATGGACAAAGTCTTACCTGTCCCGCCGTTCTCCTTCAGCGCCGGCACCGCCCCGGGTGGCGGCGGTGGAGGCACGCCGAGAATATTGGTCAGGATCCACTTGCCGCGAATCACGGGCGAGGTCCGCGTGGCATAGGAAGTCACCGTCAGAACGCTCCCCTGGCGCAGCAGCCCGCCTCGCACGCTGTCGTCGCCGAACGTGATGCGCCGGAAGCGGCTGCCGTACACGTTCGGAATTCCGTAGTGCCTGGCCAGGCGTCCGTTGACGAACGTGTACTTCGCCCTGAGCAGGTCGAGCACGTTGCGATCCTCGCGCATTATACTCTCAAAAAACAGCTCCGTTTCCTGGCGCAAGGCTTGCCGCAGATTGTCATCGAAGTCCGGGAACAGGCGCATGTCCGGAGTCGTCGAGGCAAGATTCCGCAGATACAGCCACTGCTCGGCAAAGTTGCTCACCAGGGCTCGCGACCGGTCATCCGCCAGCATGCGCCGGACTTGTTGTTCGAGCACCTCGGGCTTTTTGAGTTTTCCTCGAATGGCCGCCTGGAGAAGCTCGTCGTCCGGAATACTGCTCCAGAGGAAGAAGGACAGGCGCGATGCCAGTTGCAGGTCGGTGATGCGATAGGCAGTATTCGGAGCAACGCCGGCAGGATCCTGTTCGACGCGAAACAGGAATTCCGGACTTACCAGCACCGCGCGCAATGCCATTTCAATCCCCGCCTCAAATCCACCGTCCGGCAGCGCGTCTTTGTAGAACCTCATCGGTATCCGCAAATCGGCGTCGGTCACGGGCCGCCGGTAGGCGCGGCGCATCAAAGTCGCCAGGATGCGTTTGGCACAGCCTTCTTCCTCGCCTGCCTTCGCCGGCCGGCAGACAAAAATCCGGCGGCGGCTGGGCGTGTCGCCGGGTCCTTTGGCTTCATAAGGGCCGTTGACGGAAATCGAGTACAGAGCCGGCTGAGGCCGGGGATGCCGGTCCATATTGAAGTGTGCCTGGTACGGCTGACGCTCCGTTTCGAGCAAGGCTGAGGTCTTCTTCGGAAATGCGGCGGCGACCGCGTGCGGACCGGCCTTCACGGGGACGCGGAGCTTGAGGTCATTGTCCACGAGATGATGGTCGTTCTCTTTCGGCGGCGGCTTCACCGTGAACAACCGCAGCCGCTCGCCATCCAACATCAGCTCCACCTCGTGGGCCTCGTTCAAGCCCTCGACGTGCTCATTGCGGTCTCGCGCAAGCCGAAGCTGGATCTCGTACTCGGCGTCCAGCGGGAAGGTACAGCGAACCACCAATCCGCCGCGTGTGCCGGGCGGAAGGTCCTCGAAGTGCTCCTCCTGTGTGAGGTCCGGCGGAAGGTTGATGGTAACGCCGCCGGGAGAACGGCTGGGGCGTCCAATCGCCAGCCGGCTGATCTTCTGGGCCGCCGACAGGTATCGCTCCAATAACGTCGGAGAGAGATCGCCGACCGTCACATTGTCAAAGCCTTGGCTCGACTCATCGCCCGGCAGAAGCGAGGCGACATCGACTTCGAGCGCAAGAAGGTCGCGGATGGCGTTCTGGTATTCGGTCCGGTTGAGTCGACGGAACGTGTCCGTTCGGCCGGGATTGGGTTTGGCCGCGGCCGCATTGTCAAGCGAGGCCTCCAGCGAGGACACCAGGGCGTCGTAGGTGTGCTCATCCGGCCGAGGCATTCCTGGGGGCGGCATGTAACGGGACCGAAGCTTCCGGACCACCTTCTCCCACGCTTCCTGGTGCGCACTCAGGCTCTGAGCGCCGATCGTGTCGAGCTCGAGTCCCGCCGTCTTCAATTGGTTGTTGTGGCAGCCGACGCAATATCGATTGACGGCGGCACGCTCGGGTGAGGGGGCCGGCGGAGGCAGAACGGCCGATTGTTGCTGCGTGCGCCCCACAGCGATCGGGGCGACGACCAAAAACAGCACCGCTATCCATCGGAGAATCCAAAGCGCCCCGCGATTCATTACCGAGTCCTCCGGTAAACTGCGGATACTATAAACGATTCCAGCGCCGGAGCACCATTGATAAGCCGTGCCTCGGTGTGTCCGTGGCAAAAAACCGTCATTGGCCACAGAGCCACTGAGAAAAAACTGGCCGCGAATTTCACGAATTATACGAAAACACTTTTTCGACTCCGCTGTCCAGTTGAGCACGACCGTGAACGGCCCCAGCCGCCGTCTCTTCACTTACGGTCACGACGAGAAAACGCCGGCCGTCGCGCGTCACGTCGAAATGCCCAACCATCGGATGGTCCACTAATCCCCCTGGTTTCGCGACAGAGAGTTGTTAAGAGTTGTTACAGGTTGTTGCGTCAATGACTTTTTGATGCTATGCCTGTATGCCGGTTCCGAAAAATTCACGGACAATCGTCACCGCTGCTAATTCTGGAGGCGTCATGATCAACCGTAGTGCTTTCGCGATCCGGCCCGGGATGCGGAAAGGCTTCACATCCCGCTCGCCCATCCCGACCCGCATCGTCTCGAACGAGGAGTTTCCGCCCCCGCCGCAAACGCCCGCACAGGCAAATGTCGAGCACCTCACAGACCTGTACGCGGAGCGGGCCGGACCGAAGCTGGGACTGACTCGCCGTCATTTCCTGAAGACCACGGGCGGAATGGCTGCCGCTCTCCTGGCCTTGAACGACGTCTTTGGCAAGTTTTTCGATGTCGGCGAGGCAGAGATGTTCGATGCGGCGGCATTCGTGGAGCGGAAGGGCGAGCCGTTTTTCATTTTTGACGTCCAGACCCATTACGTCAGCGAGAGCTACGACCCAACGAACGCCGAGGCCGGGCGCAAAGGCGCGGTCGCGAAGCAGGGACTGCTCGCGTTGCGCAAGATGGCGCGGCGGGCCGGCCTGAATCCCAAGCTGGCCGGCGACACCGGAACGATGGCAGACCTCTCGTGGCAGAACTTCGTCAAAGAAGTATTTCTGGACAGCGAGACGTCGCTGGGCCTGATCAGCACACCACCGGGACCGTATCCCCAGGAGGCCGTCGTCCCGCCGAAGCAGATGACCCATATTCGTGACGAGATCAATCGGGTGACCGGTTCGCAGCGGATGCTCGCGCATGGATTGGTCACGCCGCAACTGGGGAAGGCCGACCTCGATTTCATGGACATGCAGGCGAGCGCGATGAAGGTAGATGCCTGGAAAGCTTACACCGGAGCCGCGCCGAAGGGCTTCGACCATGGGTGGTGGATGGATGACGAAAAGGTGACCTACCCGATGCTGGAGAAGGCGCGCGCTCTAAAGATCCCGAGAATCTGCGTGCACAAGGGGCTCCCGTTAGGCCCCGTGGTGGATTACAACCACCCACGCGATCTGATCAAGGCGGCGAAGGATTTTCCTGACCTGGAGTTTCTCGTCTATCACTCGGGACTGCGCGACGCGGCTTCGGCAGAGAAAGTCTTCGCGAGCACGGGCGAAATTCCGTGGACGACGGAATTCTGCAAAATGAAAAAAGCCGAACCTGGGATCCGGAACATTTACATGGAGCTCGGTTCGACCTTCGGCCAGCTCGTCACAACCCATCCGGCGATCTGCGCTCACCTGCTCGGACAGATCATCGACGCGTTCGGCGCCGATCACGTTCTATGGGGAACGGACTCGATCTGGTACGGCACGCCACAGTGGCAGATTGAGGCGTTCAGACGATTTCAGGTCCCCGGCGATCTCATCGAGAAGCACAAGTATCAGCCGCTCACCCGTGATGTGAAGGAGCAAATTTTTGGCCTGAATGCCGCCCGCGTGTTCGGAGTCGACGCGAGCGCGAAGCGTAACGAACTGCCGAAAGACTACCTGAGCCGGATCAAGATGGCTTACCTGGAAGAAGGTGGCGAGCCGAGCCACCGATGGTACGGTTGGATCGCCTGATAGCCCGTTGCGTTCGATGAATAAGCGGTTCTATCACGTCAGTGTCTGATCCCTGGCTTCCAAACAGGCGCGTTTAAAATTTCCTCCGCCGTTCTCCTTGGCTCAAAGCAGCTCACTCGCTACGTAGCCCGACGAGTGGGTCTACCCTGGTCGTCCGCCGCCCCGGCTGGCAGCAACCCCGATAAATCCCGTCACTAACAGCTAGACAGGATAACAGGATGGACAGATTTCGGGAGCTTTGCACGGTCTCAGCAGGCTATGGAGCGTCAAAGGAAAATTCCGTGTCGCAGGTCCGTCGGACCGGCGGAACAATCCACCAGGAGGTTACGGTCCGAGGCAAGGTTGATACAAGAGAAATGGAACAAGCGCAGTTGTTTGAAACCGCCGATGAACGCGGATGCACGCCGATGTTCGGCGCCGCTCATCGGCGTGAATCGGCGTGCATCGGCGGTTCCCTGCCCTCGGCAGTATGAGGTGGCTCGCCATTAATAGCGAGCCACCCTCATACCGCCCAGTCAGTCACGGGCGAGACGCCCGTGCCACGACGGCTTCGTGGCATGGCCGTCCCGGCCATGTCCAAAACTTGACCGATTTGTGAACTTTGTGTCCACCAAGAGGACCTAGTCTTGAGCCCAGTTCGATGCATTGCTTCATTGAAGTCCCTGCCATCGCCGGTCGATTAAGCGTTTATGCAGACAGCGCAAGAGAGGAGACGAGTGCACAACCTCTTTGCCCAGAAACCTGCGGTGGCGGTTTCCGCCCAGGATCTCTTCAGGCTCCGCGACCTTTACGAGCGGGGCCTTGTCCGGCAGGCGCTTGATCTCGCGTTGACGCTGGGGCCGCTGCCGGCATGGACTGGCGCGCGCGCGCAGATCATGGTGGGCCGCGTCGCCGGCAACCTGGGCGCGCCCCGGTTGGGACGCTGGCTGCACTTCCGCGCCTATCGCTCCGCGCCGCAGGACGCGCAAGCCCAAGCCTACTTCGCCGCCACAGTCCTCGAACAACGCGGTCCCCTGGCCGCCTGGAAGCTCCTGCGTCTGCTCGAGGAAGGGCCGGGCGAGGACGAGGCTTCCCGCGACGGCCGGCAATATCTCCGCTGCCTGCGCGCTCGTGTCTTCGCCCTCATGCGGGATTTCGAACGGGCGGAGGAATGGCTCAAGCGCGCGGAGCAGATCGATCCGCTGAGTCCATGGCTTTGGACTGAACGCGCCCATCTGTTCGAGCTGGAAGATCGTTATGAGGAGGGCTTGGCCGCGGCGCGCCATTCACTTGAACTGCGCGCGTGGTATCGCCCCGGAGTCCAATCCACGGCCCACTTTCTGCAACTCCTCGACCGCGACGATGAAGCGCTGGAACTGCTCGAAGCCGCCGCGCAACGTTTTGAGAGCGTTCCCGTCCTGACGCAGCTGGCGATTCTGCAGATCGATCTGGAGAAGTTTAGCAACGCGCACGTCTCGCTTGACGCGATCGCCGCGTTGTCGCCTATTCTCGAGGAGGATTACACCGAGTGGCTCACGATTCAGCGGGCGCAGGTTGCCTACTACTGCGGCGAATTCGACGCGGCGGCCCGCTTCGCCCGGCAGACCGACTACGCTTATTTTCAGAAGTTCGCCGACCGGATTTCGCAGCCAGGCGCGGCGCGCCGCCGCGTTAAACTGTCTGTCAACTTCGTCCGCCAGCATCACCAGACCTGCGCTCCGGCCACCCTCACGGCCATCAGCAACTTCTGGAACCTGCCGGCCGAGCATCTGGCGGTCGCCGAGATCATTTGCTACGACGGCACGCCCGCCCACAGCGAACGCCACTGGGCCGAGCAAAACGGCTGGATAGCGCGTGAGTTCACGGTGACCTGGGAAGCTGCCGTCGTTTTGTTGAATCGCGGCGTGCCGTTCACTCTGGTTACTGCAGAAGCGACGAGCGCCCACCTGCAGGCCGTCATCGGTTACGACGATTTGCGCGGCACGCTGATCATTCGCGACCCCTATCAGTATTACGCGGGCGAAGCAGTGGCGGAAGCTTTCCTCGAGCACTACCGCGCCCGCGGGCCGCGCGGCATGGCGCTCGTGCCGAAAGCTCAGGCGCATTTGCTCGACGATCTCGACCTCCCCGATGCGGCGCTCTTCGATCGACTGCATGCGCTGCAACGCGCGCTTTTTCAGCACCAACGCGCCGAAGCTCAAATCGTGTTCCAGCAGATGGAGGCCGATGGACCGAAGCATCGGCTCACCCTCAGCGCCAAACGGTCCCTCGCGAGCTACGACCAGAACACTCCGGCGTTGCTCGCCTGCCTGAACGAGTTGCTCGAACAGTTTCCCGATGACGGCACTTCTCAACTCGCCAAACTTTCCTGTCTGCGCGAGCTCTCCCGGCGGGAGGACCGTTTGTCGCTGCTGGAGAAGTTGTGCGCCGAGCCGGAGGCCGACCCGGCCTTCTGGCAGGAATTCGCCCAGGAACTCCGCGCCGACGCCCGCGAACATGAAGCCGCCGCGCATTGGCTGCGCCGGGCGCTGCGCTTCCGGCCTACCGATGCCATCAACCTCGGCGGCTTCGCGGACCTGCTCTGGCTGCAACGCGACTTCGAGCAGGCGGTCGAAATGTACCGGTTCGCCGCCTGCCTGGACGACAAGAAAGAGCAACCTGCGCGCAGTTACTTCAGCGCTGCCCGCCACCTCAAGCAGACCCAGCAGGCGTTGCAGTTCCTTCAGCAGCGGTTTGAGCGTTTTGGCGGCAAATCGGGCTGGCCCGCCATCACATTATTCGACGCCCTCAGCGAGATCGACGAAGTCCCGCAAGCGTTCGCAGTGTTGGAACAAGCCTTGCAGCGTTGTCCCTCCGACGGCGACCTGCTTCTTTTTGGCGCCACGACCTGCGCTCGCTGGGGAAAACTTGATGAGGCCGGGAAACTTCTTGAACGCGCCAATGGCCGCGCGCCCAGGGTCGCCACGCTGCGCGCTGCCGCGGATATGGCGCATTTTCGCGGCGACAACAAGGCTGCGCTTTCGCTCTGGCGCGAAGCGCTCGAACTGGAACCGCTTTCGATGGACGGCCACCGCGCCGTAACGTGGCTGCTGGCCGAAATTGAAGGCCGGGCCGCCGCTCTTCAGCATCTCGAACTGGCGTGCGCCCGCTTCCCGCATCACTTCGCGTTGCACCAGCTATGGATCAACTGGCTCCACGAGGAAGGCGCCAGGGCCGTGGAACCGATTGTTCGCCGTCTGCTGGAGATCAACCCGGCGGATGCCTGGTCGCATCGCCAACTGGCCGCCACGTTAGCGAAGCAGGGCCGCTTTCCCGAAGCTATGGCCGAAGCGGACCAGGCCCTCCAACTCGAACCGGTGCATCCCGACGGATTCTGCGTGCGCGGAGACTTGCTTTTGCGCCAGGGCCATCCCGACGCCGCACGCACGGATTTCCAACAGGCATTGCGGCTTGCGGTTGACACCGAGTTTGCCATCGCTTCGCTGATGAAGGTTTCCGCCAGTCTCGAAGAACGAAAGCAAGCGCTGAGCTTCATCGAACAAGAGTTGATCCGGCAGACCGTCTTCGGGGATGGGGTGCTCGCGTTCCGCAAGATCGCGCGCGGCATTTTGCAGCCGCAGGAATTGCTGACATTCCTGCGGCAGGCGCTGACGGCGCGCCCCGACCTGTGGCACGCCTGGTCTGCGGTCATTCTCCAACTGGTCGATCTCCAGCGCCTTGATGAAGCCGAGAAGCTCGCGCGCGAAGCCACCGAGCGGTTCCCTTTGCTGCCCCGGCTGTGGCTCGATCGCGCTTTCGTCCATCAGGCCCGCTTGAATGCCCCCGAGGAAGCCGCCTGCCTGCGGCAAGCGCTGCAAATCAAGCCCGCTTACGGAATCGCATCGCAGCGGCTCGCGGACCTGCATGCGCGCGCGGGTGAATTCCACAAATCACGGAAAGTTCTCGAAGATGCCTGCGCGGCTTCGCCGCTGGATTCCTCGAACCATGGATGCCTGGCCGACGTGCTGTGGAAGCTCGACGAGAAGCAGGAAGCCATCGCATGCATACAACACGCGCTGGAGTTGAACCCGAACTACGACTGGGCCTGGCGCGCGCTGCGCCAGTGGGCCGCTGAGATCGGCCAGCCAGAGCTCGCGCCGCGGATGGCGCGTCAGCTTATCGTCCGCCGCGGCGGGGAAGCGCGGCCTTGGCTGTTGCTCGCCGAAACGCTGGTTGCCTCGAATGAGAAGGTGGAGCTCCACGCCGCACTCGACAAAGCGATTGCTCTTCAGCCGCGCGATCCTGTCGCTCATGACATCAAAGCCGCGGTGCTTGCGCGAGAGAAGCGTTTTGAGGAAGCGCTGGCTGCGTGCCGGCCGGAGGCATGGGGTGAGCGGCCACCCGTCGAGCTTCGCGCTCGCGCCGCCTGGATTGAAGGCGAACGTGGCGATGTGAAGAAGGCCATCGTCATGATGCACGTGGTGGTGGCGGAGAATCCGGGCCTGTTCTGGGGCTGGCAATGCCTGGCAGGTTGGCATTCGAACATCGGCGAACACAAGGCAGCCATCGAAGCCGTGCAAAAAATGGCAGAACTGGAGCCGCTCAACCCGACGCCACTGTGCTACCTGGGCGACATGAAGCTCCGCAGCCGCGACCGCGCCGGGGCCAAAGAGGATTTCCGCCGCGCCCTGGCGCTCGATCCCGCCTACGGCTACGCCGGGTTCAGCCTGTTCGATTTGGAGCTCGAAGAACGGAACGATCGCGCGGCGGCAGAATTGCTGGCAGGGCTGAGGCAGCACGTGGGCGGCGAGCTCGTGGAAGCCCGCGCCGCCCAATTGGCGGCCTATCAGAAACAGTTCGATCAGGCGCTTGCCATTCTGAAGAAGCTTTGCGTGGCGAACCTCGACGATCCGTGGCCGCTCTCCGGCATCGCCGAGACGCTCGACAAGCTTGGCCGGCGAAGGGAGGTGGACGCAGTCTTCCGCGAAGCGCTGGCCTTGCCGGATGCCGCCCCGCTGTTGGGTGAAGTCTGGGTGCAACGCCAGTTGGCTCGGGACCGGTGGTTCATCCTCGGCACACTGGACCGTCTTCACAAACGCGGCGAGATTGGGCGGCGCGCCATTATCGCGTATGTGAACGCCATGGGCAAAACGGTCCGCCAGCCCTTCGTCCGGCGCGGTTCATCGCGCCTCGAGCACGGGTTTCTGCTATGGCGGCTGCTGCATCGGCACCGGGCGTGGCTGGCGAAAGACGACCAGGCTTGGGGCACGGTAGGCTATACGCTGACGAGTATGCGACGGCGGCGAGCCGTCGTGAAGTGGCTCGCAAGCTGGCGCGATCATCCGAACGCCGAGCCGTGGATGCTCTCAAACCTGGTGGTGGCCTTCCGAGACCTTGGCCGTGTCACCGAGGCCAACGAAGTCTGCCGCGCCGCGCTTCGCCTGCCGATACGCGATCATACCTCAAACGATTTCGCATTGTGGCTGGCGGTGGAGGAGTTGCTCGCGGGAGATGCGAACCGCGCAGCGCAAACGATTGACACATTCCAGGCTTCGGATTTTAGGCCCTTCATGCAAAAGGTGTTCGCACTGGCAGATGCCGTGGTGAAATTGCGCAGCAGTCCGCAACCGGAAAAGAAGACAGCCTTCAAGGAGGCGCGACGCCGCCTGAACAAGGAATTCGCGGGTGCTTGCTTGCGTCCCTACGGTAAAGGCATGCGGCGCGTTTTCCGCCGCTGCGTGCACCGCATGGCGCGTGAATACGGCGGTCCCTGGCCGGCAGTCTGGGGCTATGCGAAGCTCTACTGGCCGCTCTCGTGAGTGCCGGTCGGACGGCTCCGGCTCGACGTCCGGTACCTGCGCCAACGCCCGGAGGTAGCGCGCCAGGCTACTGCGGCGTCGAGGTACTCATCGAAATGCCCTCCCGCCCGGCGAGCTCGCGCGCCCGCTCATGGAGCGAGTTTGGCAGGCGAAGGCTGAGTGTGCTCACTGTTTCCCTCCATCAGATTTTCCCTGCAAATTCTCCCCGGGGCGCCGGCCAACCGGACCATTGCGGGCAATTCACACGATCCGCGTGTGATGCCCGCAGTCGACTCCCCCGATTCCGATGGTCTGTCGCAACAGCCATCTCAACCGCGACGGCCCGAGCGTAAGTCCGGGACTCGGCAGGTTTCATCTCACTCCGGCCAGGCTCGTAACACCGTTTGGATAACCCGTTGCAAGTCATCGCGGCTTGCGCCGCTTGCGGCCTGGACCGCCATTCCATGGATGACCGTAGCGACGTAGCGGGCGAGGTCGGCGGGGTCCGCATCGGCCGGCAGATCGCCGTCAGATTTCGCGCGCTCGAGGCGCCGGCGTATTGCAGCCTCGCCCGCCACACGGCGCGAAGCCAGCTCCTTCCGGATGGGATCGCCCGCCTTGCCGCAGGAAAGCGCACCCTGCACCATGAGGCATCCCCGCGGATTGCGCGGATCTGTGAGCAAGCCGGCGGCCCCGCGCAGCAGCCGCTCAACGACGTCGCGCGCCGAGGGCTCATCCAGCGCCTCGCGCAGGTAGGATGCCGGCCCATCGTCGTAGCGGTCGAGCGCCTTGCGGAACAGGGCCTCCTTATTGCCAAAGGCGGCATAAAGGCTCGGGCGGTTGATTCCCATGGCCTTGGTCAAATCCGACAGGGACGTGCCCTCGAATCCTTTGCGCCAAAACATCCGGAGCGCGCGCTCCAGCGCCTTATCCACGTCGAACGCGCGCGGACGTCCCATCGGCGCACCGGACTTCTTTTTCTTCATACCTGGCAATCATACGCCGCTTTTATACCGAAAGGTAAAGAAATGCTCGTGACAGCGTTCGCCCGGCGTTCAGTGTTTACAGCGCAACCAAGGCCGAGCCGCCTCAGGCGCCGCTTCGGTCAACCGCAGACCAACAATCACAGCTCCTTTGGAGTGCGGCGGCTTGTCGCCGCAATGGCCCGGGCGTCAGAACGAAAGCGGCGACAAGTCTGACAAGTCGCCGCACTCCATATCGGACTCGTTATTGGTCCGTCTTTTGCGGGGATCCCGCGGCAGAAATTGACTCCCATTTCTAATTGCACTCGCGCGAGCCTTAACGATTGACACGAAGGCCGGCTCATCTGCACCATTCAGCATAGCCGGAGGTCCTGACCATGGCGAAATCCAAGAAAGTGCAATCCCGCGCGCCCAATGCCAGCCGTCCCCACATGCCCGGCTACGGACTTCCCAAGGGTACCAAGGGACTCCTGCCCTGGGGCTGGGCAGAGCAGCGCCTGAAGAAATCCCACAATTACTGGATCACCACCGTAAGGCCGGATGGGTCTCCGCACACCATGATCGTCTGGGGGCTTTGGCTCGATGGCAGATTCTACTTCTCCACAGGGCGGCAGTCACGAAAGGCGCGCAATCTGGCGGCGAACCCGAAGTGCATCCTGTGTACCGAGCGCGCCGACGAGGCCGTAATCGTCGAAGGGGAGGCACGGCTGGCGACAGGTCCGCGATCTCGGGGATTTTTCGCGCGCTACGAGAAGAAGTACAGCTGGGATATGTCGGCCTACCAGGAAGAGCCGATATTTGAATTCCGACCCCGAGTGGCATTCGGCCTGGCAGAAAAGAAATCGTTGAACGCCGCGACCCGATGGAAATTTGGGAATTAGTAGACTGGCGCGGCCCGTTTGGAGTTCAGCCATGGTTGTGGGAGGGGCAGTTGAAAGTTTGAAACCGCCGATCAACGCCGATGAACGCGGATGTTCATCGGTTCCATCGGCGTTAATCGGCGTGCATCGGCGGTTCCCGTCTCGGCGGTATGCGGCTCGCTCGCCAGGTATTGCCGGCATCATGGAATTCCAATTTCCTTCTGCAGATTCTCCATGAATTCCCGGTCCTCGCTGGCTTCCTTCTCCTTGAACTGCTGAAAGGCCGCCAGTGCGCGAGCCGATTTCTCGGTCTCGCCCAGCCTGGCATACACCCGTCCCAGATGGTAGAAAGCCTGCGCCAGATCCGGCTGGCATCGCACCGCCGTCTCCAGTTCCTTGGCGGCCGCCTCGAGATCGTTTGCGCGCTCCAGGAGCTTGCCCAGCTGGTAATGCGGCAGGGCGAAGTCTGACTTCAACTGGATGGCTTTTTCGAAAGCCGGCCGCGCCTCGTCCGGCTTGTTGTCACGCAGCCGCATCGCGCCCACGTGGTAATAGAAACGAGCGTTGGCCGGATCGAGGGCAATGGCGCGAAGAAGGTATTCCTCACCCTGGCTGTTGTTTCCTTCATTCGCCAGAGTAGCGCCATACAAAAACAAAGCTCTTTCCGAGCGTGGATCCAGCTCCAGCGCCCGCTCCAGACTGCGCCGGGCATCGCCGTAGCGGCGCAAGAGATAATAACCGACCCCGGCACTGTAGTAAGGCTCGGCCCACTGAGGTTGGATCCGGTTTACCTGCCGCAGGATTTCAAGAGCCTCCGGATGTTGCCCCAAGCGCAACAAGATCCTGGCCTGCTGCAGCAAATAACGGGGCTCCTGAGGCTCCTGTTTCAAGGCCTGCCGTGATTCGCTCAGGGCTTCAGGGAGGCGGCGTGACAGAAGCAAAGCGCTTGCCGAGAGGTAATGTTCCTCTGCTCCGGCGGCCGATTTCAGCACGGCCAAAGCGCGGTCTGGATCCCGCCCCTCGATATAAGCAGCGGCCAGGCGCCTGCGAATTTCATCGGACTGAGGATCGAGCTGCCGGGCTCTCGCGAGGTGCTCGATGGCAGCACCTCTCTGTCCCGCTTGAAGCAGCGCCAGTCCCAGGTTGTAATGGGCTTCGGCATAATCAGGCTTCAGGCGCAAGGCCTCTCTCAAAGAAACCTGCGCTCCGGCGGCATCCTTGCCTTGCAGTAAGACTAATCCTAAATTGTTCCGCGCTTCGGCAGAATCGGGATGGTGCTTGAGAATCTCTCGGAACACGCTGGCGGCGCCGGCAAGGTCGTTCTTTTGACTCAACAGCAGCCCGAGATTCATGCGGGCGTCGAGATAGCGGGGATTCAGGCTGACAGCTTCGGAAAGCTCGTCGACCGACTCCTCCCATTGACCCATCTGAGCCAATGCGAGGCCCAGGTTATAGTGGCCTTCGGCAAGATCGGGATCCCCCAGGACGGCCTCCCGCAAGCTTTCCAGCGACTTGGAACGCTCTCCCTGACGCCACCACAGCAACCCCAAGCTGGAATGAGCTTGAGGGTAGTCCGGCTGAAGCTCCAGGGCCTTCTGATAGAAGGTCATTGCCTTGGGTATGTCTCCCTTTTTCTCCCAGGTAACGCCGAGATAATAATGGGCGACCGGAAGCTCGGGACTCTCTTCCAGCGCTTCCTGAAAGAACCGTAATCCGGCATCAGTGTCCGCGCGCTTCAGCGCCTCTGTTCCTTGTACTATCAGACTCTTGGCGCGGGCCAGGCGAAGCCTGAAATTCTTCAAAACCTCTCCCTGGCGCAGCTCTGCCTCGGCGGCCTGCTTTTGCCCTTGCGCGCGCAGCGTGATTCCCAAGTTATAACGGGCCTTCTCGAAGTCCGGCTTGAGGGCGACCGCCCGGCGAAATGCGGCGATAGCGCCGGTCAGTTCGTTTTGCGCTTTCAGGGCGCAGGGCGACTCCCAGGCGGAGACGGGCCTGATGAAAGCCAGTCTGCAACCGCAGCGCTTTCCGGAACTCGGCAGATGCCGCTTCGACACGACCCTGTTGGCCAAAGGCAAGACCCAGATTGTAATGGGCTTCAGCGGAGCCCGGATCGAGCTCGAGGCTTCGCCGCAGCTCGGCGACTGCGTCTTCCAGGTGATATCCCTTCAGAAGGGCCAGACCGAGGGCGCGGTGCATCGGGGCGGAAGCGGGCCGAAACTTCAGAGCGGAACGAAACGCATCGATCGCCTGGCCCAGCTCACCGAGTGCCTCCTGAGCTACGCCCAGGTTGTAGTGCGCCTCGGCATAATCAGGCCGGAGCCGGACAGCCTCCTGGAATTCTATTGCCGCTGCGCGGTGGTTGCGCTGCCGGGCGAGATCAATTCCCGATTGGTTATGCTTTCGAGCCTCGTCCGAGATGACCGAGCGACTCCCCTGAGCGGGGCGCTCTGTCGAGGGTGCAGCTGGAATCGATCCTGCAAAAAGGGACAGCAGTACCGCCGCCGCTCCGAACCCGCAAAGGCAAGTGGGAAGGGGGCCGTTCAAGATGGACCAGGCACTCATGAAAATCTCACCACAAAGACACGAAGACACGAAGATTCACACAGGCAAGAACGTGGTGGATCTTCGCGTCTTCGTGTCTTCGTGGTGAAGATACAAAATCCTCTTTTAGCACAAAGACGCGAAGAATCATTAGAAGATGAACTTCAAAGCAAACTGCCCGATGCGCGGGTCCCGAGCCCCTGTCACTCTCCCAAAATTGCCGGAGGAGAGATTCCCGGTCGGATTCATGAATTGCGCGTGATTGAAAACATTAAACAGCTCGGCTCGAAACTCCACGGCAAGTTTCTCGCCAATCTTCGTCGACTTGTGGATAGAGAAATCCCAGTTGTTCAAGCCTGGACCATGGATGGAGCGCCGGCTGGCGTTGCCGGGCACACCAAGTTCCTCTTCGGAAAACTGATCCGTGGAGAAGTAGTCGTGGGTCTCGGAGGCGCGGGGATTAAAGAAGCGAACGGGTTGACCATTGTAATTAGGCCGGTCCACGCCGCCGCAACCGCACAGGGAATGATCCCCGCTGGCGCCCATGGTGATAGGCAAGCCCGTGGTAAAGCGCGTAATGCCGTTGATCCGCCATCCCTCCAGGAGTTTGCGCGCGGCGCCGCGGGAAGGCGCCAGTCTGTGGAAAGGCAAATCGTAGTTATAGCTGACCACGAAGTTATGCGTCAGGTCGAAAGACGACAGGGCCCTGCTGACTCGATGATTAAACGGATTGATGGTATCTCCAAAGCCCGACGCATTATCCAACGACTTCGACCAGGTATACGCCCCCAGCAACCGCAAGTCTCCTGCGCGTTTCTCAAAGCTGAGTTGAAACGCGTGATAAGCCGAGTTGGCAATGGTGGTCGAATAGTTGTTGTTGGCGAAATCGAGGAGACCGTCGCCGACATAACGTCCGGAAGTGACGGAGAAGGGTCGAGTTCCGAAGGCATCCACTCCCGGTGTCAGAATCCCGTCCCCATTCAGATCATAGATCTGATCCTGACCGCCGGGACCGCACCCTTCGTCAGAGCCAAGGATTCGACGAATCTCCAGGCAGCGCGCCGCGCTCCCCGGGTTAAAAGAGGTCTGGGCAATCAGATGATGTCCTTGAGTCCCCACGTAGCCAAGCCTCAAGATCATGGAGCCTTTGATTTGTCTTTCGATGCTGAAATTGAAGTGCTCGGCGTAGGGCAAGACATTGTTGACCTGAAAGCCCGGAGAACTGGAGACCGGCTGGAACTGGGGCCAGATACCCGTCGCGCCCGGGGGCGGTATCGTAAACGGGAAGCGCTGCCCCGGATTGTTGCCGCGTCTCCGATCTCTGTACGGTTCCTCCAAATAGACTTCGGTAGGGCTGACATAGAAAAGTCCGAAGGGCGCATCACCCACTTCGAAGAAGAGCGTCAAGTCTTCAATGGCCGTGTAATAGATGCCATACGCGGCGCGGATGCTGGTCTTTCCGGGGCCGCCAAAAACTTTGCCCAAGAAGCCATCGCTGAAGCCCGGCGAGTAAGCAAGACCGACCCGGGGAGCGAAATTGTTGCGGTCCGTGGGGGCCAGTGTCTTGGGAATTCCCGGATCTCCCGGGAAAACCCATCCGCGAGGAGCATCCGGATACACCTGGGATTGAAGACCGGGAACGAAGGCTTGAATCTTGCCCTGGGTGTCATAGAACGGCTGGCTTACCTCCCAGCGCAGACCGTAATTAAGAGTGACGTTGGGTTTGATCTTGTAGGTGTCTTGGCCGTAGACGCCCGCGTACTTCGTGCGCGAGTCCAGGAATTGGCGGCTGGACTGGATGAAGAGGTCGGGCGCTCCGATCAAGTAATCGGCAAAGTCGCTTCCGGTTTCGTTTCCGTAAAATTCGAAGTAACCATTCTGCGCATAGGTGTTCCGCTCGTTGATCTGGATGTAGCGAAATTCGCCGCCGAACTTCATGGTGTGCTTGCCTACGATCTTGGAGAAGTTGTCGAGGCCCTGAAAGCTGTTATTGAACTGCCCGGTTGTCCCATCCGGAAGGCCGAAGGAGAGCCCGGTCGCCCCAAACAGGCCGTTCGGAGGAACACCCTCGAGCGTAGGATCGGTGGAGAGTATGCCAAGGCCGCCGCTCTTGTAGCCAAAGTCGGCCACTTCGCCCAATCCGGCTGACGGCTTGTTCAAGGTCAGGGCAAGGCGGGTGAAGTTGATCCGGGCCTCATTGACCGCGGTGGGCCCGAGGGTAAAGGTGTTGGAGAGGTTTGCTTGCTGTCCCCGCTGCGGCGTCTCGGCCGGGAAGCCCGGCACATTCGAGGTGGAGGCAGGAAACGGACGCAGCACCGTTGAGTCATCATAGTGGTAATAGATTGACCAGTCCCCGGTTTGCTTATGGGTCAGGTCGACACGTAGCCCCCACTTGTCATCGTGGACGGTTTGTTTTTCAGCGCTGGTGGCAAAGAAGGGTTGTCCGGCCAGAGTGCCGGTCGGCGTGGGAACAAACTTCAGAGTGGCCGCAGAGACCGGCGACCAGGCGCGCTGGGGGATAACGCGGCCGGGAAAGACGCATCTTCCTGCCTGGGCATCCGCCAGCGTGTTGCAACCCGCCTCCCAATAGGGCTCGCCGGAAGTCACGGCGTATCCCAGCCTCTGGCTGAGCGCTTCATCGAAGGTTCCGTTCCCGGCAACGCTGTCGCCGCGCACTCGGCCCTTGAGGTCGGAGAACCCGGTCGCCTCCACGTCGGAAAAATCACCGGTCCGGTTGAGGAGTGACGGAACCAGGATGTTCCCGCTGGAGAGCCCCCGCGATTCGCGGGTCCCCTGATAGTCGCCGAAGAAGAAGAGACGGTTCTTCAGGATGGGCCCCCCGAAAACGCCGCCAAATTGATTGCGTTTGAAAACCCCCTTCTGGGGATCAAAGAAATTGCGGGCATCCAGCTTCTCATTGCGCAGGAATTCGAAGGCCGTTCCGTGAAAATCATTATTGCCCGACTTGGTCACCGCATTGACAATGGCCCCCGAGAAACGGCCGTATTCGGCGTCGAAGGAGTTGGTGACCAGGCGAAACTCCTGGATCGAATCGAGAGTGGGCACGATGGATGCCCCGTTGTTCCGCCCTTCCTCGACGTCTCCCCCATTCACCAAAAAGGCGTTGGCAGATTCCCGTTGCCCATTTACCGAAACGTTGCCGGCGCCGCCCGTCCCACCGATAGGGCGATCCGTGAACTGCACGTCCGATGTGATGGGAACGACACCGGCCTGCAATCCAAGCAGGTCGATGTAACTGCGGCCGTTCAGAGGGAGGTTCGTCATCTTGCGGTCTTCGATGACGTCTCCAAGCTGGGTACTGGTGCTTTCCACCTGAACGGGACTGGCTGAAACCTCCACCGACTGTGTGATCTCACCGACGGCAAGCTGAAAGTCCGCGCGATAGCGCTGGTTGACCAACAGCTTGATGCCCGTCTGCGTGGATTTACGGAAGCCGCTCACTTCGACCTCAACGGCATAGTTCTCCCCGACCGGCACGGACAGAAACTCATAGAAGCCCGTCGAATCCGTAGTAGTCTGGCGATTGAATCCTGTGCCCGCGTTTGAGAGGGTGACTTTAGCCCCCGGCACTGCCGCTCCGCTCGGGTCTGCGATGGTTCCCAGGATCGTTCCGGTCACGTCGGCTCGAAGGGTCGTCGTGTTGAAGAGAAAGTACAGAAGGACCACAAACGCGATCTTGAAATGCTTGCCATCTGGACTCACTAGAAACCTCCTTAGGGTTCGCACAAGAATAGGCAGGCATTTTGACGCGCCGCGCAGGCAGATGCAAGGCGCGTGCATCTGTCAATGTGTGCCGTGAATTCCTCAAGAAGCCGTGGAGATTTTAATTCGGGTCAATTCGTGGAATTCGTGGCCTTTTATTGGCCACGAATTTCACAGCGCAACCCTTCGGCCGCAACCAAAAAAGAATTGGGTCCTTAAGAAAAGCTCTTATGGGACACGGATTCACACGGATGTCACGGATTCTCACGGACAAAAAATTGAGACCCGTACTTTTCCGTGGCGTCTGTGAAAATCCGTGTCCCATAAGAGTGTCTCGCAACTACCCGAGATCAATGGCGCCTAAGAAGTGCCTCGCACTTCTTCTAATTGCACGGTGACGCGGGTGGTTAGCCTGAAAGCAGCGGATTCTCAGTCAACTTGTCCTCCCGCGTCGAAGAAGACGAGCAAGTCTGTGGGCACCGGCTCCGCCCCGAGCTGCCGTAACATCAAAGAAACCTGACCTCGGTGGTAGGAGGAATGGTTCACCAGGTGCTGCATCATATGCGTCAGCGGATACCGCCAGGTTTCGCCTCGGGTATTCACGTAAGTGATGACCTCTTTCAGGGATTCATCCGTCACTCCCTTGACGAACGCGGCCTGTTCCTTTTCGATCTGGGACCACTTTGCCGCCACCAGGTCCAGACGTGGAAATTCAGCCGGGTCGACCATCGCCTGCGGCGATGTCCCCTTCCAGCGCATGAGCCAGATCCATTCCGCCGACAGGATGTGTACGAGCGCGTCCCGCACGGAACGGTAGCTTCCCCCTAAATCTCGCCTGAACTGCTCCTCTGTCAGCGCCGAAACGGTCTTCAACACTCTGGCGTTGGCCCAGCGGTTGTATTCGTAAAGCAGTTGGGTCATTGCGCTGTCCAGCCGCCGTCGACGAAAAGGGCGCTGCCTGTTATGAATGATGCCGCATCAGACGCGAGGAAAACCGCCGCTCCCGCAATTTCATGCAGTTCGCCCCACCGGCCCATGGGAATTTTCTCGACGAAGGCTTCGTATTGGGCCGGATCGCTCAGCAGCTGTTTGTTCATGTCGGTTGCGAAGGGGCCGGGACAAATGGCATTTACGGTGACCCCTTTTTTGCCCCATTCGAGCGCCAGCACGCGCGTGAGGTTAAGCAGGCCGGCTTTGGAAGAAGCGTAGGGAGCCCGGCCGGGGAGCCCGACGGCCGACAGAATCGATCCGATGTTGATGATCCGCCCCCATCCGCGCTCGCACATGGCCGGCCCGAACGCGCGGGCGCACAGAAACGGGGCCTTGAGGTTCGTGGCAATCACTGCGTCCCAATCGGCTTCGGAAAGCTCCTCCGCGGCTCCGCGAATGTTGATGCCGGCGTTGTTGACCAGGATATCAACAGGGCCGAAAACGCTGCTTACTTCCTCTGCGAAGCGCTTGATCTCGGAAGAATTCGCAACGTCCACCACAAACGCCCAGGTTCGACGGCCGGTGGAGGCAGCAATCTCCTCTGCCACAGCCTGACAATCGGAAAGCGTGCGGCTGGCGATTACAACGTTGGCGCCCGCTTGAGCAAGTGCTTCGGCGATCGTCCGCCCTAAACCCCTGGCAGCGCCGGTCACCACTGCGCGCCGGCCGTCCAGGCGAAAAAGTTCCATTACGTTCTTGGCAGTCATTCCAATGAATTCCTGTATGGACGGAGACGAAAGCCCGGCCATTCGAATTGACGATTGAAGCGGTCTTATCCCGGATTAGTCGTAAATCGTCAATCTATAGCGACCCAATTCACCACGTAGACGCGAAGACGCTAAGAATCGCGACTCTTACCGACCTCCAAGAATTATCTATATTTTTCAAAGACGCAAGGCATCATAACACGCCGGGGGTAATTAGAAGTGGGGGTCAGTTTCTGCCGCGGGATAGGCGCAAAAGACGGACAAATAACGATCCCGATATGGAGTGCGGCGGCTTGTCGCCGCTTTCGTTCTGACGCCCGGGCCATAGCGGCGACAAGCCGCCGCACTCCAAAAGAGCCGTGATTGTTCGTCTGCAGTTGACCAAGGCGGACACCTGAGGCGACTCCCACTAATTGCACCCTACGGAGCCAACATGGTTGATTATGGACGCTGCTGGTGCAAGAATTTTTCGGTCAGTCTGAGGAACATGGCGTAGCCTGAATCCGGTTACCCTGGGGCACGAACAACGGCAAAGTCGTTGGAAAGATAACATGGACCACTTCACGCTCAGAGCGCGGAGCTCCAAGGCTTCCAGGCCCGCCCTCGGACTCAAAATGACAAATGACAAATAGAGCGGCCCGGATTGCCCGTGGACTTGTCATCTGTCATCGGTTATTGGTCATTTGTCATTTTCAAGAAATCGCTGACTTTGCCGAGACCGTTGGAGAATGCACAATGGGGCTATGTACCAGGCCGGAATCCAGGCTATACTGTGCATCCACTCTTTTCCCCGAAAGCGAGAGGCCATGCGCATTCTGATCGTTGACGATGAACGTTCCATTCGCGACCTTCTTGTTGAGAAGCTTTCGTCTTTGGGCTACGAGGTCTTACCGGCGCCGGACGGGCTGGAAGGGCTCCGTCTCGTGGAGCAGGTCCGTCCCGATATCATGATTCTTGACGTCAACATGCCCGTCCTGGACGGTTACGGTGTCTTGAGCCGCCTGCGCGCAATGGAGAACGTGCCGCATACTTATGTGATCATGCTGACGGCTCGGGCCGAATTGGCTGAAGTAGAGCGCGGCCTGGAGGCGGGAGCCGATGATTATCTGCCCAAGCCTTTTGAGCTGCGAGAGCTCGTGGCCAGGGTGCACGCGGCCGAGCGCGTGCAAAAATTGCAGGAAGAGCTGCTCCTCAAAAACCGCCAATTGAATGAAGCCATTCAGGCGCTGCAGACCAGCCTGCGCCAGCAAGCGCTCTTGAATCGAAAGATGATGCAGGAACTGGAAATGGCGGCGCGACTTCAGACGAGCATGCTTTCCCCTGCGCGCATGGACCAGGGCCCTTTTCAGATCCTCACCCGCTACAGGCCCGTGGCTAACATTGGCGGAGATTTTTACGATCTGCGCCCGCTTGGCGGGAATCTGGCCAGCATCTTTCTGGCGGATGCTGTGGGCCACGGCGTATCGGCGGCCCTTCTGGCTGCCATGCTCAAGATCGCTCTCGAGGACGCGCTCTCTGCGGAGACACGCCCCTCGAAGATTCTGTCGCTGCTGAACCATGCCTTCCAGTTCTGCGCGGATCGAGGCAAGTACCTGACAGCCTTTTCGGGCGTCCTGAACTGCGAAACGGGCCTGCTTGTTTATGCCCTTGCGGGGCACGTACCTCCGCTCCTGTACAAAAGATCCAACCGGGACGTCAAAAAGTTGGAGTCCACGGGCTTCTGTCTTGGAGTATTCGGAGAAGGCGGCTACGTCGATCAGGAGATTCAACTATCCTCCGGAGACCGGCTCTTTGCCTTTACAGACGGGATCTCCGAGGCGTCGCCCGACGACCTGTCGGTGTTCGGCGCCATGCTTCCAGCGCTGCTCAGAGAGAACGCTCAACTGGAAAACGAGGAGTTTCTAAACTCCCTGGACGCAATTCTTGGCAAGTTCCTGGGCAACGCCAGCCCGACCGACGACTACACGCTGCTGACGGTCCACCGCCTCAATTGATAATTGGGGCCCGACTCTGAATAGAAGTGGCGCCGGAAACAATTTGCCACGAATTTTCTTCGATCTCAGACGGGTGTATATCGCTGACGAGAGTAATGTGACGCAAAGCTGTGTGAACCGCCCGCTTGTTTTCGTGTAATTCGTGAAATTCGTGGCCAGTTTTTCTCCGTGTCTCAGTGTCGCTGTGGCGAATGACACTATCATGACGTCTATGGAGCGCTTGAATGCTCGAAGACCTTTCAACCCGGAAGGTAAACGCAGGGAGTACGGACTAAGAGGCGAGAGGTCCCGGAGACCCGATGAGTATTGCCTCTGCGCTCGGACTGGTATTTGCGATGTTTTACAGACCCCTGGTGAGACTCGTGGACGTGTTAGGCCGCATCGGGCTGGGATTGCTGCGGAGCCGCGTGGATCTCCCTGCTGAATTCAGATTCTTTGGCAGAAGGGACGGGGAGGTATCGAAAGCAACAGAGTCGCGCGCCGAAAGGGCGGAACCTTCACGCATTTCGTATCCTCTTGTCATGGAGACTGGCGACCTGTCTGCACCCTGGGAAGAGTCCACCGTGATATTGCTGCCTGTCAACCCCTACCTCATTCACGCATACTGGTATGTAGACGGCGGCGATCTCGAGAGGGCCAGGGGCCAAATGGATGACCGGCGGATCCAGGCCGCTTTGCGCTTTTGCGACATTACGGATCGGGTGTCCCGTGAAGGCGGTCGCGCTTCGTTCGATGTCGACATACAGTTGGAAGCCGGGAACTGGTATGTGCACCTCTGGAGTCCGGCAAGGTCGTACTACGCGGATCTGGGTCTTAAGACCGAAGACGGCCGCTTTTATCCGCTAGCGCGCTCCAACGTAGTCCAGACGCCGCGCGCCTTCCCTTCCGATAAGGTGGAAGAACGCTATTTGAAAGTGGAAGGGGAGCATGCACGGGCCGAGACTCTCCCGGCGCCCGATCCCGAAGTGCAGGCGAAGGCCGATACTTCTCCGAAACTATCGATCTCGACCCCGCCGCTTACTCCCGAATCGCCGGCAAAGGCAGAAGCGAGCCTTGTGCCAGGAGGGGATACTGAATTCATAGAGCACGCTGAAGCAAAGGCGATTGAGGCAGGGCCCGCTCGACAGCCGCTTCAGCCGTCGCAGATCCCGCAATCGCTTGAGCAGGCGCGTTCCGCTTCCTGGGTTGACGAGAAAGAGCTGGAGGCGGATATCACCGCGAACAACGAACGGATGCTCGATTTCGGGATCTCTTCCGGCAAATGACCGGGGAAAATTTCGAATTTGAAATTTGAGATTTCAAATGGCAACCTCCGTCACGGGCGGGGCTATTCACTGCCGGGCCTTCGGCCATGGGTAGACGGACCCGACAAAAACTTTCGAGAAGATAGCGCTACGGTCTGAACCGCAGGACAGGGATGGAACAGGGATACCTTGCCATAGCTTTGCACGCACACCTGCCTTTTGTGCGGCATCCCGAGTATCAGGACTCACTGGAGGAGCGATGGCTGTACGAGGCCATCACCGAGACGTATATCCCGTTGCTCCTTACTCTGGAAAAACTCGCCGACGAAGGGCTGGATTTCCGTCTGACTTTTACGGTCACCCCCACGCTTACGTCCATGTTGCTGGATCCGTTCCTGCAGTCGCGCTATCTGGGCAGGCTGGAGCTGCTGATCGAGCTCGCAGAGAAGGAAGTCTCACGCACCCGCTCGCAGCCGGAGTTTCAGGCTCTGGCCCGAATGTACCACGATCATTTTCTTCACCTGCGCCAGACCTATACAAACCGGTATAAGCGCGATCTGGTTCAGGCATTCCGCAGGCTTCAAGAGCGGGGGAGAATCGAGATCCTGGCCAGCGCGGCCACTCATGGGTATCTCCCTTTGCTCTCGGTGAGTGCGCCGGCCGTCAGAACCCAAATTCGCTTGGGCATCGAGAGCTACGAGCAAGTCTTTGGGTGCAAGCCGAGGGGATTCTGGCTTCCCGAATGCGGGTATTTTACCGGCCTGGACGAATTACTGAGGGAATACGGCATTCGTTTCACCATCCTTGAGACGCATGGAATCACCCGCGCTGTTCCCCGGCCCAAATACGGTGTCTATGCGCCTGTCGCTTCTCCCTCAGGCATCGTTTTCTTTGGACGCGATCCCAACTCCTCCAGGCAGGTATGGAGCGCCACGGAAGGGTACCCCGGGGACTTCGACTACCGCGACTTTTATCGTGATATTGCTCATGACCTCGATCTTGACTACATCAAGCCCTACGTTCACCGCGATGGCATCCGGATCGACACCGGGATCAAATACCACCGGGTAACCGGAAAGACGGAGGTGAAGGAGGCCTACGACCCGGAGCGCGCCGATGCCAAAGCGGGACTTCACGCCCGTCATTTTCTGTCCAGCCGGCGCGGGCAGGTGGAACACCTGGCGGCCCGGATGGACCGCAAACCGATCGTGGCCGCTCCGTATGACGCGGAACTGTTTGGCCACTGGTGGTACGAAGGACCTCGCTGGCTGGAGTATCTGATTCGCGCGGTCAATGACGGAGAACAAGCGGTCCGGCTGATCACATTTTCGGAATACCTTGAAGAATACACCGGGCACCAAATAGCCGAGCCTTGCCCCTCCAGCTGGGGACACAAAGGTTACAACGAAGTATGGCTCAACGACCGCAACGACTGGATCTACCCGCATCTGCACCGCGCCGCTCTGTCGCTGGAAAAGGCCGGTGCAGGACACGCTCAGGCCGGAGGACCGGCCCGGAGGGCTCTCAACCAGGCCGCGAGGGAATTGCTCCTGGCCCAGGCGAGCGATTGGGCTTTCATAATGAATTCGGGCACAATGGTCGATTATGCAAAGCGGAGGACGAAAGCGCACCTTCTACGCCTGCACAAGCTCGCGCGCCAGATCGAAGAAATGCAGATAGACCAGGACTGGTTATCCGCGCTCGAAAGCCAGGACAACATTTTCGCCCGGCTGGACACGGCGAAGGACTTCACGGAGAGACCGGCCGTTGAAGAGGCGGTCGTTGAAAAAGCAGGCGCCTCGCCGGCAGAGGACGCTGCCGGCTTAGCCCGGCCCCTGCATGTAGTCATGGTTTCGCCGGAGATCATACCGTTCGCCAAGACGGGCGGATTGGCCGACATGGTCGGCTCGCTGGCCGTGGCGCTGGAACGTCTCGGAGCGCGCGTGTCCCTGATACTTCCCGGCTATCGCTCGGCCCTTAAAGACAGTTTCATACTGGAGGAAACCGGCATCCGCGTGGCCGTTCCCGTCTCCAGCCGAAAAGAAGACGTGACGGTCCTGCGCACCAAGGCGGGCCGGGAGATCCCGGTCTATCTGATACGCTCCGATCGCTACTTCGACCGAGACGGGTTGTACGGGACCGCTTCAGGTGATTATCCGGACAACGCGGAGCGCTTCGTTCTTTTCGCCAGGGCTGCGCTCGAGGCCCTGCATGGCATGGATCCTCCGGACATTCTTCACTGCCACGACTGGCAATCGGCTCTCGCTGTGGCTTTCCTCAGAGCCCAACCGCAGCGCTATCCGGCCTTGTCGGGCACGCGCACGGTCCTGACGGTTCACAACCTGGGTTATCAGGGTCTCTTCCGGGCTGAGGACTGGCATCTTCTGAACCTGGACCGCAGGTTCTTCACGCCTCGTCATGTGGAGTCATATGGCAAGATAAACTTCCTCAAGGCGGGCGTGGTCTTTTCGGACGCCATAACGACGGTGAGCGGCACCTATGCCGAAGAGATCAAAACCCGTGAGCACGGTTTCGGGTTGGAGGGCGTCTTCCAGGAGCGCGCGGAGCGGTTGGTCGGAATACTCAACGGCGCGGACTATGACGTGTGGGATCCGGCGACCGACCGGTTCATCGCCCACAACTACAATCTTCAAGAAATTTCCGGCAAGCAGGTTTGCAAGGCCGATCTTCAACGGCATTTGGGGCTCTCCGAGGCAGCGGATGTCCCGATTCTGGCCGTCGTCTCGCGATTGGCGAACCAGAAGGGTCTGGACATCCTGAGAGACGTGCTGGACGCGCTGCTCGGAAGGAACCTGCAGTTTGTCCTTCTCGGAACGGGAGAGAGGAGGTACGAAGATCATTTCCGCGCGCTGCCGCAGCGCCACCCCGGCAAGGTCGCGGTTCGAATCGCTTTCGACGAGGCCCTGGCGCACAAGATCGAAGCGGGAGCCGATCTCTTTGTGATGCCCTCCCGATATGAACCTTCCGGACTGAACCAGTTTTACAGCTTGAAATACGGCACGATCCCGATTGTAAGAGCGACGGGCGGCCTCAAGGATTCGATCGAAGAGTTCGATCCCGCCACAGGAAGCGGGACTGGGTTCTTGTTTGTACCCTACGAAGGACGAGCGCTGCTGGCGGCCGTCGATCGAGCCTTGAGCTTCTATCCCGTCAAGGAGAAATGGACTGCTTTGATGAGGAACGCGATGTCGGCCGATTTTTCCTGGGATCGTTCCGCGCGCTCTTATCTCGACCTGTACCGCAAACTCTCGCGATAGCTTAATGGTGGTCATAAATACGGTATACGTATTCTTGCGGGGCCACCTTCATAGGACACGGATTTGCACGGATGTAACGGATCTTCACGGAGAGGTCGATTCCGTGTCAATCCGTCGAATCCGTGAAAATCCGTGTCCCATTAGCAAGTTCTGCAAGAAAATACGTTAGCACAATTGCGAACAAAGGCACTTAGCCATGGATAGCGAGTGAGCATCATACCGCTTAGCGAATCGAACAAAGGAGGTCCCGCCTTATGTTCGTCGTGATGGTAACGCCTGAATGTGCTCCTGTTGCCAAAGTCGGAGGTCTTGGGGATGTGGTCCAGGGCTTGGCCAACGAACTGGCGATCCGAGGAAACCCCGTCGAGATCATTCTTCCCAAGTATGACTGCATGCGTTACGACCGGATCTGGGGACTCACGAAGAGCTACGGGGACCTGTCGGTTCCCTATTTCGACCGGCAGATTCACTGCGACGTTTATTTTGGATTGGTCGACGATTTGAAATGCTTCTTCATAGATCCGCATTCGGAGCACAATTTCTTCAACCGCGGACTGTTTTACGGACATAACGACGATGTGACGCGTTTTGCCTTCTTCTGCCGCGCAGCATTGGAATTCATGCTCAAGGCGAATAAACACCCGGAGATCGTTCATTGTCACGACTGGCAGACCGGTCTGGTTCCCGTCCTCCTGTATGAAATGTACAAACACGTTGGGATGACGCACCCGAGGGTCTGCTACACCCTCCACAACCTCGGGCATCAGGGGATCACGGGAGAGCATATCCTGCGGCAGGTAGGATTGAATCCCGGGCATTTAATCACGCACGACCGCCTGCGCGATGATTCGAGGGGCAATGCCGTGAATCTGGTAAAAGGCGGGATAGTCTATTCCAATTTTGTAACAACTGTTTCCCCTCGCTACGCGTGGGAGATCCAGTACACCGGCCTCGGTATGGGACTGCAGCATACTCTGAGAACGCACAGCCAGAAGCTCGGCGGGGTGCTCAACGGACTGGACTACAAGGTCTGGAACCCTGAAATTGATTCCCACATACCCTGTCGCTACACGATCGAGACCATCGAGAACAAATACAAGAACAAAGAAGCGCTGCGCGACAGGCTGTGGCTTCGTCATGGGTTCATGCCCCTGGCGGCTGTCGTGAGCCGCCTGGACCGTCAGAAGGGAGTGGAGTTGATGCGGCACGCGATCTTTTATTGCCTGGGCAACGGATGCCAAGTTGTCCTGTTGGGATCGAGCCCCGATGCCGCTATCAACAATGATTTCCTGTGGCTCAAACACCGTCTCAACGAAAACCCCGACTGCCACCTCGAAGTCGGCTACAACGAGGATTTGGCGCACCTGGTCTATCCCGGAGCGGACGTGATAATCGTTCCGAGCGCCTACGAGCCTTGCGGTCTGACACAGATGATCGCCATGAAGTACGGCACAATTCCCATTGTCCGGAACACAGGCGGATTGGCGGATACCGTTTTTGACGCCGACCACTCCGACAGGCCGTATCACGAGCGCAACGGATACAGTTTCAACGACTATAATAATCAAGGTCTCGAGTCGGCCCTGCGGCGCGCCATCGGTCTGTGGCATTTGTATCCGCAGTATTTCAGGGAATTGATGTGCAACGCCATGCGCTATGAGTACTCCTGGAAAGACCCGGGCACGCATTACCTGAACATCTATAACTACATCAAGGAGCCTTGAGATAACATTCCCCGCACAGCTCTTTGCAACTCCCTTTGCGCCTTAGCGCCTTGGCGGTGAGAGGGAGTCCGACTGAACCGCGAAGACGCAAAGAACGCAAAGGGCTGAAAGCTTCACGGCAATGACCATGGAGACGATAGCGACCAAAAGCGGCGTTACGATTCTGGTGGAGACCAGCGATCGAGAGGACGAGATCGAAGTATCTCTTCGCCTGGAGGGGAAGAGCAATTGCCTTTTGCACTGGGGCGTGCGCCGTCATACTTCGAAAGCATGGCTGCTTCCTCCTGAATCGTTCTGGCCCGAAGGCACCAGGAACTTCAATCAAATGGCCCTGCAGACCCCATTTTTGAGACAGAACGGCGCCATTCGCCTCACGATCCGCCTGCGTCGGGGGCCGGACTATTCCTCTATCGACTTCGCGCTGTTTTTCCCGGACGAGGGGCAGTGGGACAACAACAACGGCCTGAACTACCGGATCGCTCTTTCGCTGCGGGGGCCGGCCGGAGTGGCTCCCGTTCAGGCCCTTCGTGAACGGTCTGAGGGGAAGCGGATTTCTTTCGAGTGCGCGTATGCCGTGGACCGGGACCGGCAGCTCGCCGTCGCCGTGACCAGGGAAGCCGACATCTACCGGATCGAACTTATTACGGATCTGGCCGGACCTTTGATTCTGCACTGGGGCATCGCCCGGCGTTCTCCCCATGAATGGTTAGTCCCTCCCGCCCCGCTTCGGCCGCCTGACACTTCGGTCTGGAACAACATCGCAGCGGAGACGACCTTTGACTCGCAGGACGAGCTGAACCGGCTGGCGCTCGAATTCCAGGCGGACGATGCCCCGCTGGGTATTCCATTTGTATTGAGAGATGCCGGCTCGAACCGCTGGATCAAGGATCACGGCTCCAATTTTTACATTCCTGTGGGGGAGCAGGCGCAAACGGGGACCGTTGTGGACCTCCGGGAGCTTTCGAGTCTCGCGGAAGAAATCGTTCGCGCGGAGATGAGCCGCAGCTCCTGGACGCTGATGCATCGTTTTAGCCTGTGCCATGACCTGCTGGACCGGGTCGGGAATAATCCTGAGGGACTCGCGCTGCTCTTTGTCTGGCTGCGTTTTTCCGCCATCCGCCAGTTAGACTGGCAACGCAACTACAACACCAAGCCCCGGGAGTTGAGCCACGCCCAGGACCGGCTCACAGGGAAGCTGGCCGGTATCTACGCCCATGATGCCGCGAGCCGTCCCCTCATTCGGCTCATGCTGACCACCGTGGGACGAGGCGGAGAAGGGCAGGAGATCCGTGATGAAATACTCAATATCATGCACCGCCATCACATCAAAGAGGTCTCCGGGCGCTTTATGGAAGAATGGCATCAGAAGCTCCACAACAATACAACACCCGACGATATTGTCATTTGCGAGGCGTATCTGGCCTTCTTGCGCGGCAACGGAAATCTTGACGGATTCTATAAGACCCTTCGAGCGGGCGGTGTCACCAGGCAGCGCCTGGAGAGCTTCGAACGGCCCATCCGCACCGATCCTGATTTCGTGCCGCACCTCAAAGAGGGCTTGATTCACGATTTCGAGCACTTCCTGAAAACGCTCAGGTCGGTCCACTCCGGCACCGACCTCGAGACGGCCATCAACGCCGCGAATCACCTGCTGGACGACGGGATTCGGGGTCTGCTTTCGTCGCTCTGGCAACAGCGAAACGATCTTCAGATACCATGGGTGCAGCTGATCGGGCGAATAACTGAAGCGCGCCGCCTGAACCAGGTTTTGACCCGGGACCATGGAGTGCGTGAGCTGCTCTACCTGGACCTTGCGCTCGAACAGTTCCTGCGGATGGTCGTGGAGCGAAACATACATCTGCAATGGAGCGGCGACCAGCTGGTCGATGTGATAGCGCGGGTACTTGAAAATCTCTCTCTCTCAGGGAACGATCCCGAGCTTACGCGCTGCCTGCGCCACTGGGAGCGTCTCGGAAACATCTCCCGCTTCAGCCCGGAATGGGCTCTGCACGCCAAGGCCGTTCTGGAACGGCTGGGACGCGCCCTGAGCGCCGAGATCGATGAGTGTTACCAGTGGCTGCAGCCCAAGGCGGAGTTTCTCGGCAGCGCCTTCCATGCCGATCCATGGACCATCACGCTATTCAGCGAGGAAGTGGTGCGCGGCGGTCCGGCTTTCGTGCTTTCCATGCTTCTCCATCACATGGATCCGATACTCCGGAAAACGGCGCGTCTTGGGAACTGGCAGGTGATCAGCCGGGGCTCCGGCGGAGGGAGAGTGGAAGTGGTCGACGCCCTCGCCGATGTGCAAGGTAAAGAATTTGACGGCCCGGCCGTAGTGATTGCGGACAAAGTGCGGGGGGACGAGGAGATTCCCGCCTCAGTCACCGCAGTCATTGCTTCCGATGCCACGGATATCGTGTCGCACGTCGCAGTGCGGGCGAGGAACGCCAATCTTCTCTTCGCGACCTGTTACGACTCACAGATATTCGGCCAGTTGAAATCGCTGCGCGGGCGAACCCTGCATCTTGACGTGAGCGCAGGCGGCGACGTGACATTCGAGGAGGTGGAGCTCGAGGAGACCTCGAATGCGCCTCGATCTTTGCCCTCTTCACACCCGGCTCCGAGGCCGGAGTTCCACGCGTACGCACTGGCAGAGCGCGATTTCAAGCAAGGGATCGTAGGGCAGAAATCTTACAATCTGCGGCTTCTCCACGAGAGTCTGCCTGAGGGGGTCTCTGTTCCGTCCTCGGTTGCGCTCCCATTCGGAGTTTTTGAAAGAGTGATGGAGCTGGACATTAACCGGGATGTTGCCAGGCGTTATGAAGAACTGGTGGGCGAGCTGGAAGGAGACCCCCGGAAGGCTCTCTCGGAACTTCGCGCTCTTGTCCCGGCGCTCGCGGCGCCGGAGGAACTGGCGCCGAGTCTGCGCGAAGCCATGAAAGGGGCGGGGCTCGCCTGGCCGCAGAACTGGGAGGGTGCCTGGACTTGCATAAAAAGAGTGTGGGCTTCAAAGTGGAACGATCGGGCTTATCTGAGCCGCAACGCCAGGGGTATTGCCCATGAGGACCTTTTCATGGCCGTGCTCATACAGCAGGTGATTGAAGCCGAATATGCTTTCGTTATTCACACGGTCAACCCTTTCTCTGGCAATAGGGGCGAAGTCTATGCCGAGGTCGTGCTCGGCCTGGGCGAGTCGCTGGTGGCCAATTATCCGGGAAGAGCGCTGAGCTTCAGCTGCAACAAGAAAACGCTCCAGCTTAACCTTGTGGCGTATCCAAGCAAGAGCGAGGGCCTCTATGGGGGCGGCTTGATCTTTAGATCAGACTCCAGTGGGGAAGACCTGGCGGGATACGCAGGCGCGGGATTGTATGACAGCGTTCTCCTGGAACCGCCTCGCCGCGTGGCTCTGGATTACACCGTGGAACCGATCGTCTGGGATGAACGGCTCAGAAACGAACTTCTCAAAGAGATTGCTCGAATCGGCCTGGCCCTCGAGCGCGTCTTTGGCTCTCCGCAGGACATCGAAGGCGCTTATGTGGGAGGACTGTTCTACGTCGTTCAAACGCGACCTCAGGTGGGAGTAGAGCGTGGTTAAGAGGTCCCACCTCAGAAAACGAAACCACAGATG
>QHZE01000537.1 GCA_003225335.1 Acidobacteriota bacterium | reverse complement strand
CAAGCCAATAAAGCCCTACCACCAAGCCAACGGCAACGATGCCGAACACAAGTGCAACGCGGCGTCGTATTGTGGAAGGAAGGAACACGAGGCAGCGCCTTGGACCCGTCGTCATTTCACTCCACCTTGAACCATATCGTCTGTCAATGCTTTGGACAAGACGGGAATCACCTGATCGGGGGTCTCCTTGATCAAGATACGCTCCTGCCTCACGTCAAGAGAACCTGCGGACCGCTCTCCGAATAAAAGAACCATTACGAGGACGATGACCGCCAGAGAGCTAAAGGCGACTTGAACACGCAGTTTCATAGCTCCTGACTCCCTCCGCGAAATGGCGAAGCCGCTCCGACCGACAGGAAATTGTTTTTCCATCGGGCTCATCGACTCGACTTTACGCCTCCATGCGTCGGGGCCAAGCCCTCATTTTGCCGGGCGGCTCAACCTTCCAGCGCGAGAGGATTTGCCTGGAGCGATCAGCCCGGGCATCATACAGAACCTCGCGCTGACCTGTGGCGGTTTGCTCGGCGGATTCATGGGGTCAAAACATGGCTTGAAATCCTGGCTCTGGCCGATGGTGTGCATCATTCATTTGCCGGACGCGATGTTCATTTACCTCGCTTACGCGCAACCGGACAGCCTGCTCCTCATCAGCGCCGCGGTGGCGGTGGAGCAATTCGGGTGAGTGAGCGCGGACCCATCGTGATGAGAATGAACGTGCCATGTCCAAATGTCGTGCTGGCGAAGCAGATTCCTTTTGCGTTGCCCGGCTGCACAAACTCGGCGCGACCGACTTCCGAAGCGAGCGTGTGAGAACAACTGACGCGCAAACGCCCGCCATTTCGATTCGAGGCCTCACGAAGCAATACGGGTCGCTCACCGCCTTGAAGGATCTCAACCTGGAGGTCGTCCAGGGCGAAGTCCTCGGTTTTCTCGGCCTCAATGGCGCCGGCAAGACGACCGCCATCCGTCTCCTGCTCGATTTGCTGCGGCCCACCAGCGGGAAGGCATTTATCTTCGGTCACGACTGTTGGACGGAAGGACTTGCTGCCCGGGCGCGCGTTGGATATTTGCCCGGTGAATTGGGCCTCTACCCCGACCTGACTGGTTTCGAAGTTCTCGATTTCCTGGCAGGCATTAGCCGGCAGGCGGTGGACAAACGTCGCCGCCAGGAGCTCTTTGACCGGCTCGAGCTGCCGCACAGCGACCTGCGTCGCAAGCTGCGCCAATACAGCACCGGCATGAAGCGCAAGCTCGGCCTCATTCAGGCGTTTCAGGCGGACCCGCCGCTGCTCATTCTGGACGAGCCGACGGAAGGCCTCGATCCGCTCATGCAGGAGTCATTCTATGTCCTGCTCCAGGACGCGAAACAGAAAGGCAGGACTGTCTTCATGTCGTCCCACGTGCTCTCCGAAGTCGAGCGCGTTTGCGACCGAATTGCGCTCTTGCGCAAAGGCGAGTTGGTCCTGCTCTCCAGCATGGAGGCCAGCCGCCAGCTGGCCCCGCGCCGCATTCGGGTTTTTTTCAAGCAAGACGTTCGCGTCCCGCCGGATCTTCCTCCGGGTCACGAGTTCGTTGAGACCTTTCCTCAAACCTGGCACCTGAATGTCGTCGGGCCACTCGGACCCTTACTCGCGGTCCTCGCCCGGCTGCCGGTCAAGGACCTGGAAGTGCAAGAGGCCCGGCTGGAAGACGTCGTTCTGAAATATTATCGCGAGGGCGCGTCATGAGAGACTGTCTCGAAACATTGTGTTCGGAGGGACGAGTTATACGAGTCACTGACTTTTCAGCGATTCTCGAACAATTGGAAATTCGTATAATTGGGGACTCGTATAACTCATCCCTCCGGAGTTTTGAAACACCCCCATGACCGGTCCAATTTTATTGCTCTCCCTCTCGCTCAAGCGCGCCCGGACGTTGCTGGTCGCAACAGGGCTGTTGCTCGCGGCCTTTCAGGTGCTGTTGGTTCTCATCGCGAGCTCGATTCACCCCAGCAAATTCGAGGACCTCGCCGCGCTATTGCCGCCCTTTGTGCGCGCCCTCCTTGGTCCGGCGGTGGCCAGTGTCATGTCGTTTGGCGGCATTGTTTGTCTCGGTTATTTTGATCTTGCGATCGTTGCCGCGCTCCTGGCGCTGATCATCGCGCTGGCGACGCTGCCCGCCTCCGAAGTCGAGACCGGTTTCGCCGATTTGATCCTGGCGCGTCCGCTGCGACGCCATTGGATCATCACGCGCACCATTGCGCTGGTGCTGATCTCGACTCTGATGATGGTGGCGTTGATGATGGCCGGCACGTGGGTCGGCCTGGCGATGCTTGCCCCCGACGATGCGCAGTGGCCCTCGCCGATGATGATTGGCTCGCTGGCGCTAAACCTCGGCATGCTGATGTTGTGCTGGAGCAGCGTCGCCCTGGCATTGGCCGCGGCCTGCCGTCGCAGCGTGGCGAGCGCAACCACCGGTCTGCTCGCGCTGGCCGCACTCCTTCTCGACCTGACGGCACGTCTGTGGCCGGCCGCCGAGCCGTTCGCCTGGTTGTCTCCCTTTCGATATTTTATTCCGTTTGACCTGGTGATGGGCACCGCGTTGCCGGTGGAAAACATTCTCGTGCTCTGGGCGATCGCCATGAGCGGCTTCACGGTCGCCTATTTGCTCTTTTCGCAACGAGACATTTCCCACTAACGGCCGGCTGCGGAGTCTTTGGGGAAGAAGACCAGCTAACCACGAAATACACGAACGGCGGAGGCAGAGGATTTCATTTCGTGTGTTTCGTGTATTTCGTGGTTATGCTTAGCAATTTGAAACGCAGTTTCCAAAGACGCACCATTCTTAACCATGACGCTCACCGACTGGTTTGCCTCGTGCGAATTTTGGGACTGGAAATTATCCCGCTCGTGATGCTTGCTGCCGAGAAGAGCGAAACATCATCGTGGAGTTGGCAGGATTCATACGCAGAAGTTGACGCGAAGGGCGATCTTAAATGGAAGCCGCAGCCGTTTGTTTTCGAGAAGAACGGTTCGATTCGTTACATCGATTTCGAGAAGGGCGACGACGCAAATTCCGGCGAAACGCCCGAGACGCCGTGGAAGCATCATCCGTGGGATCCGAGCGCGGCCGGAAAGTCCGCCACTGGGGCGGGTGTTCACACCTGCGTCTTCAAACGCGGGGTTATTTATCGCGGGCGGCTGGT
>QHZE01000536.1 GCA_003225335.1 Acidobacteriota bacterium | reverse complement strand
CGCACCCAATAGCCCAGCAGATGGGTCTGGATCGATGAATCCATGATCTGCGAGACATGCGCGCCGGAGTCGGAGAAAGTCACTACCGACCGAGGATGCCGCATCATCGCCAGCACCACGTCCTGGTCCTCGTTGACGAGGGGCTGGATGAAGAACTGCTTCAGATGCTTCTCCAGCGACAGGTCAATCATGACGTCGAGGGGATCTTTGGCGGACTCCCTCGCGATCTGTGCGATCGAATGATACGGCGGCAGTGGCTTGTCCAACACAAAAAGAGAATCGAAATTGGGTTTGCGCGCCTCGGCGCCGACGGAGCGATCCGGCTTGGTCATATAGTCGCGGGCGGCGTCCAGCAGCGCTCGGCGTAGGTCGGGATTGCGGAGCGCCGCTTCTTGCTCAGCCAGCGGACGCTTCCGCATATCGCTCCATACGGGTGTACGATCGAAGGGCAGCGTGCTCTCGAAAGACAGCAGGGTGCTGATCCATCGGCTGGTGCCTTGGACTAGCATTTTGCCGCCCGCGGCGATGGTATCGTCCACACACTGGTAAAATGCACGCCAATCATGCGGCAGCTTGCGGAACTGCACGACGCCGAAGGTGGTCGGCACGTTGCTTTCGAGCGCGAGCGCCTTCAACCGGTCAATGAAGTTATGCAGCCGCTCGGGGGTTGGAAGATCTTCCTGCGCGATTTCGAAGACCCCGGCCTTCAGGTCGCCCATCACCCCAACCAGCGCCCGCACTTCGTCCCAAGTCGCGAGCCGGCTGGCAACCGGGCGACCATCGGGCGTCTGATGCGCGCTCGTGCGCGAGGTGCTGAAACCGGCGGCTCCCGCCTTGAGCGCGGCGCGCAATTCGCGTTTCATCGTGGCCAGATCTTCGGGGGTCGCTTCGTCGCTAAACGCCCGCTCACCCATGGTGTAGGTGCGCAGGGCAGAGTGACCGACGTACGCGGCATAGTTGATGCCCTTGGGCAGCCGGTCGACCGCGTCCAGATATTCGCGAAAGCTAGCCCACGACCAGGTGATGCCAGCCTCCATCGCCTGCGGCGAGATATCCTCGGCACGCTCGAGATTACGCATCACTAGCAACTTGTCCTTCTCGGCGCACGGGGCCAGGGAGAAGCCGCAGTTGCCCATGACGACCGACGTCACGCCGTGCCAGCATGAGCAACTCCCGAGGGGATCCCAAAAGACCTGCGCATCCATATGGGTGTGGCCGTCGATGAAACCAGGCGCGACGACATGTCCTTCCGCGTCGATAACTTCGTCAGCGGGCCCGCTGACTTTGCCAATCGCAGTGATGCGGCCACCCTTGATCCCGACGTCGGCTTGATAGCGCGGCAAGCCCGAGCCGTCGATGATGGTACCCCCGCGAATAATCAGATCGTGTGACATTTTTCCTCCTTTAGTCGGGACACAGCCAGCGGCGCGAAAGTTGGCGCTTGCTGCGGCTGTTTTCCCGCCGTTTCGATTATGGACCAACTCGCTTGATGCTATGCCCTATTTTCGCGAGAGATAAAAGCCGTTCATCAAGTGGGCACAGCAAAATCCAGGTCGTGTCCTCAATCGGACCGATTTAGCTACTCCGCAACACTACGACAAATTGTAGAATTGCATGGCGCCCTCAGCCAGCACCGTGCGCCGCAGGCTCCCTGGCAGCTTTTCGGCAATCTGGGCCGGGGCTCCGGGAAAAAACCCGTCCGGATGCGGATAGTCCGTCGCCCAGAGAATTTTGTGGGGGCCAACATAATCCACCAGATGGGTCAGGTTGCCTTCCACCGGTTCATAGGAAATCCAGCACTGGCGTTTGAAATACTCGCTGGGCGGCATGGTCAACGATGAGTCATTGAAGAGTCCTTTATCCTCAAAGTGGCGATCCATCCGGTCGAGCCAGGGAGCCATCCACCCGCCGCCGGACTCGAGAAAACCGATACGCACTTTGGGGAAACGTTCACAGACGCCACCCCAGATGATCGATAACGCGGCGAGCATCATTTCCATAGTGTGGGAGACCATGTGCCGCGCGCCAAAACTCTGAAAGCGATCCACTCCGACGGCTGGCATCCCACCCGTCCCCTCGTGAATGCCGATCGAAAAATCGAGTTCCTGTGCTTCCGCCCAGAAAATATCGTAATCCGGATCGCCTAACATGCGGTTATTATACGGGTTGGGCCGCAGAAAACCGGCGCGCATGCCCAGTGCGTTGCGCGCATAGCGCATCTCTTCCACCGCCAGCTCAATCGATTGCATCGGCAGCATGGCCACGCCAAACAGGCGATCCGGGTACGGGCGACAGTAATCGGCCAGCCAGCGGTTGTAGGCGCGGCTCGCGGCCGCGGCGAGCTGCGGGTCGGCTATCGCCCCGGCAAAGAGGCCCAGGCTGGGATAGAGGAAGGCCGCGTCAATGCCGTCCAAATCCATATCCGGAATCCGGGCATGCGGATCAAATCCGCCCTTGCGCCCCTGGGTGTATTTCATGTCAATCGGTACCTTCGGGGCGTGGAGCCACTTGCCGTCGACGCATTCACGCACGCCAATCGCCCCAATCAGCCCCAGTCCCGCCGGCGGGCCAAACAACTTGCCTTCTATCAGCAGTCGCTCTTTGCCATTGTCGTCAACGATGAGATCGGGGGCTCGATCGCGATATTGCGGGTCAATATACTCCCGCCAAAAATGCTGCGGTTCCAACACATGGCCGTCAGAATCAATAACGTTATACGTGCGTCCCATAGTTTTCCTCCTCTACATTGTTGCTATGTAACATTCAGTAGTGACTCTTCATCCGCTTATTGTAAGTGAAATCCTTCATACCCCTTCGCCGCCACCTCCGCACACTTTTTCCGATACGCCGGGACGGTGTTGGCGTAGAGCAGGAAGACCCGTTTCTTCCCCGGAATATTCGCGCCGACGAACCAGGAATTCGCCGCAGCAAAGAGCGAACCTTCCGCCAACTCGGCCGCGTGCTGCACCCACGCTTCTTCTGCCTGCGGGGTGGGGGCAATGCGGGCATACCCCTGCTCGCGCACATAGCGAAGACAATCGGTAATCCATTCCACAATCATCTCGGCGCAGACGGGGTAGTTGCCGAATGCCGTGCTGATGGCGAGGAAGAGGTTGGGGAAGCCCGCGATCTGCATCCCGAGATAGGTCTGCGGTCCCTCGGCCCATTTGTCCTTGAGCGTCTGCCCGCCTTCGCCGCGGATATCGATCTGGGTGAGCGCTCCGGTGAACGCATCAAACCCCGTGGCATAGATGATGATGTCAAACTCGTACTCTTTGTCACTCGTTTTAATGCCCGTGGGCGTGATGCGCTCGATCGGCGTCTCGCGCACGTCCACCAGCAGGACGTTGTCCCGGTTGTACGCTTCATAGTATTCGGTCTCCAACGGGATGCGCTTGGAACCGAAGGGATGATCCTTGGGCACCAGTTTTTCCGCCACCACTGGGTCTTTGACCCGCGCGCGGATCTTGTTGCGCACGAACTCGGCGAAATCTTCGTTGGCCTCGCGGTTGGTCATGATGTCACGGAAATTGGCCAACCATTTCGAGAACCCGGGCTGCGCCCACAATTCTTCATACAGCGCCCGTCGCTCTTCCTTCGGGACTTCCAGGGTCTTCCGCGGGTCGAAGTCGTACGGTAACCCCGTCGGGGTTTCGCGAATCCGCTTATGAATTTCTGGGTAGGTGGCCTTCCACTGGCGCTGGGTCTCTGGCGTGACGAGCGAGTTCCGGCATGGCGCACAGTAATTGGGTGTCCGCTGAAAGACGGTGACTTGCCTGTGAAGTCCACTTTTTCCTGCGGCCAGCGGGAAGTGTGATACGACTCACCCTGGAAAATGTCTATTCCCGCAAACGGGGGCGTATAGCGGGCGGACAAGATGCCGACCGCGGCGATAAGAAATTGCGCCCGCGCGCGCTGGCCACTCTCCACCTGGACCTCCCAGCGATTCGTTTGCTCGTCGTAGATTGCCGATTTGACCCGCGAGTTGAGCTGAATGTTGGGGCGGAGATTAAACGTGTCCGCCACATAATTGAGGTATTTTTCGTTCTCCGGCTGGCCCGAATAATGTTCCGTCCAGTCCCATTCCTGTAACAATTCTTTGGACCACGAATACCCATAGGTCTCGCTCTCGGAATCGAAGCGGCAGCCGGGGTAGCGGTTCCAATACCAGGTGCCGCCCACGCCGCTGCCGTCCTCAAAGCAGCGCACTGAGAGCCCCAGCTCCCGGAGACGGTACAGTTGATACAAGCCGGATACCCCGGCGCCGATCACAATCGCGTCAAACTGCTCGATCGGCCCCTGAGCGGTGGCCGTCGCAGACTGCTGAATATTTGCCATATCGTTCCTCCCTCTTTAATTTCCTCATTGACGGTGATTTTTCATTGCTTGAGTCAGGCGCTTATGCTGCCACGCGCAACGACAGGGCCTTTGGTGTGCAGAGTGAGCCCATCCCGGTGCTTCCTCTCTCCGCGAGTCGGGCGCAACGCTACCCAATAGACAGGGGCATGTGCACGCAAAGAGGTGTAATACAGAGAGGGATTCTCGCGCACGTCTGGGAGGAGGGAGTGAGAGTTCATTGGCACGGTCCTCCTTTGCCTATCGCATGGCCTGAGGGGCGTTAGGGGTGCAGTGCGCGCTTGAGGACGTGGTCGCGCTCGGCTTTGAACTGTTTCGACACCGCCGCAGACGGGGCGAAAACATCAAACCCATGAAACGCCCCTGGATACACGTGGAGCTCGGTAGGCACACCTGCCTGTATGAGACGCTGCGCGTACTCGATATTCTCGTCTATAAACAGATCGAGTGCGCCGACCGGAATGTACGCCGGCGGCAAGTTCGTCAGATTGGTAGCCCGCGCCGCCGCCGCATAGGGCGACACGTCGTCCCCACCACCATCCCGGCCCAGGTAGGCTTTCCAACCCAAGCGGTTGCTCTCACGATGCCACACGCGCGGGTCGGTAATCGCATAGCTGGCAGGGGTGACGTTACGGTCATCGATCATGGGGTAGATTAGCAGTTGGAAAGCGACCGGCACTTCCCTCCGGTCGCGGGCCAGCAGAGCCAATCCGGCCGTCAGCCCGCCTCCGGCGCTGGCGCCGCCAATGACGATGCGCGAGGAATCCACACCGAGGTCGCCGGCATGGGCAAACAACCACTGTAACCCCGCATAACAATCCTCGAC
>QHZE01000535.1 GCA_003225335.1 Acidobacteriota bacterium | reverse complement strand
AGGTTGACGATGAGCTCAAGCAGGTTGTCGACGAAGCTAAGCAAGTTGCCGATGAGCCCAACAAGATTGCCGGCGAACCCAAGCGGATCGCCGATGAGCCGAAGCAGGTTGCCGGCAAGCCCGGGCAGGTTGCCGATGAGCCCAGGCAGATTGCATCAAAGAGGACTCGCGTTGATAGCGACGACGAAATTCCGGCCGGAGGCGGGCGCGGCCGAGTCAGCGGAAGTCTTCTTTACCTCAGGTTCAGAGCCTTCGATCCCGACCGCCTCCTTGAGGCGCTTGTCCGCAAGATGGGTTTCGTCTTCACGCCCCACTTCGTAGCTTTCTCCGCCGCCGTCGTCGCCTTGGGGTTTCTGACCGCGCTCACCAACTGGGACGAGATGCGGACGGATGTGGCCCGTTTGTACAACTTCAAGGGTCTGCTCCTGGCCTGGCTGATAGTCGTAATGGTCGGGACGGTCCATGAATTAGCGCATGGCTTGACTTGCAAGTACTTCGGGGGCGAGGTCCACGAGCTCGGCTTCCTGTTGCTCTACTTTTCGCCGGCCTTTTACTGCAACGTGAGCGAAGCCTGGCTCTTCCCGGAAAGGTACAAGCGATTGTGGGTGAGCATCGCAGGAGCTTACTTCGAGCTCTTCGTCTGGGCCATTGCGACACTCCTATGGCGTCTGACTGAAGCGGATACCTGGTTGAATTTTCTGTCTTTGGTCGTGTTGGCCACATCAGGGATCAAAACCCTGTTCAACTTGAACCCGCTCCTGAAACTGGACGGTTATTATTTCCTGAGCGACTATCTGGAAATCCCGAATCTGAGACGAAGGTCCTTCGACTTCGTAGGAGCATCGATCAAGAGACTGCTGGGATCCCGCCAACAGAAAGTAGACGTAGAAGAGACAACGCCGCGGGAACGGCGCATCTACATCACGTATGGTCTGACCGCGGCGGCCTTCTCCTTGTGGTTGCTGGGTTTCTTCATCTTCAAATCAAGCTCCGCCCTGATGCAGTATCAGGGCATCGGGCTGGCCTTCTTCGCCCTTGTCTTCGTGCATAAAGTCCGCCGGAAGCTTGGCAGATTCGTTCCTGGCGCTTCCGCAAAGTTTCGTCCTGTTCGAGGTGCAATCGAGCTCCTGATGCGCCGCCCCGCACAGGCCCTGGTGGTTCTCGGGGCAGGCTCCGTTCTTCTCTTCGCAGGCCGGTTGGAGCTCACGGTGCAGGGCGATGTGACAGTCGCGCCCATTCACAACGCGGACATCCGGGCCGAGGTCGATGGAATCATCGCGCAGATCCTCGTTGACGAAGGGGACCAGGTCCGTCAGGGAGATTTGATCGCGCGCCTGAACGACTGGGATTACCGCGCCGAATTACGGAAGGTCGAGGCCGAGATTCAGGAAAAGCAGGCCAAGCTTAAAATGCTGGAGGCGGGATCGACGGAGCAGCAAATCGAGCTTGGAAGGCGGGGGGTGGAAACCGCGGAGACAAAACGGGACCAGGCCCAAAAGCAGTATGCGGAGGCGCAACGGATCAGGGCCGAGCGCCTTGCCAAGGCGAAGATCTCGGTGGCGAAGGCCGAAGCGCGGCTCAAGTACGCGCGAAGCAACCTGGACAGGTTCAAAATGTACTGGGAGGAAAATCTCTTTTCCCGCAAGGAGCTGGAAGAGGCCGAGGAAGAGGCCGCGGTCAGGGAGAAAGAGTTGGAGGAGGCCAGGTCCGAGCTCAAGCTGATCCTTGCCGACGATCTGGCCGATGCGCGGAAGGAGCTGGCGGTAACAGAGAAAGAAATCGCGGAGGCAAAAGGCAAGCTTGCGGTCGTATTGGCGGGCAGCCGGCAAGAAGAGATCGACGCCACGAAAGCGCAAATCGCGCTGTCCGAAGCGCAACGGCAGTACCTCGAAGAACAGATCAACCGCCTCAAAGTGGTAAGCCCGATCACGGGCGTCGTGACCACACCGAGTGTACAGTTGAAAGAGATGGCTGGCCAGCTCGTCAAAAAAGGAGACCTCATCGCCAAGGTTTACGACGTCAAGACCATCACGGTGGAGACGCCGATTTCCGAGAGAGACATCGCCGACGTGAGTGTGGGGCAGAAGGTGGCGATCAAGTTCAGGAGCTACCCTCAGCAAACTTTCTACGGCGCGGTGACTTCCGTCGCGACTACCGGTGAGGGCAGTTCCAGCGGGAAACCGGCTTCGAGCGCGGCGAGTGCTCAGAGCAGTTCGTCGACGGCGTCGAAAGAGACGATGATCCTCGTCACAAGTGTTATAGACAACAGCTCGCTCCTCCTGAAGCCCGACATGACCGGAAAGGCCAAGATCTTCTGCGGCAAGCACACCATGTTCGATCTTATGAAGCGGCGCCTCGCCCACACGCTGAGGGTCGAATTCTGGTCGTGGTGGTGATCCGGTTCGGAGCTCAGGTATGGAGTTCAGGTATGGAGTTCAGCCTTCAGGCCGCACGGACTCTGAACAAACGGAGAGGTTTGGAGTCCAGCTTTAGGCTGCACTCTACAGGCTAAAGCCTGAACTCCATGCCAAAGGTCCGGAATATGAACAGAACGCCTGTCACCATAGAAGTTGAAAGCCCCGTGCCCGGCGAAACAGACCGGCGCTCGGTGGACGAATATGTGTATCTGCTTGGCCGTCCCCCGCTCAAACAATTCCTTGATTTTGTCGAAGAACAGGTAGTGGATGGCCGGTCCCTGGAACGCCGCGCGCTTATCGAGGAATGGACGTCGGCCAACAATGTTATCCGCCTGCTCGAAGAAAATGAGGCGGGCTGGGCCGACAATCCCAAGATCGGCGCCATTGGCCCTCACCTCGAGCATCTCCGGAACGAGTTTCTGAAGGATCCGCTGCTTGAGCACTCTTTCAGGAGCGTGCCGATCGAAGTTGGCATCGTTGAATTGGACCGCCTCGTTGTTTATCAAAAGCACATCAATTTGGAATTCGTGCGCGCGGCAAAGAAAAAGCTGGGGGACGCTCCTGGCGACGAAGATGTGTTCAAGACATGTCTCCCTTCTGACCGCGCGACGCCGGCCGCAAAGTTGATCCGTTCTCGCAACGACACTTACCAGTTCGTGTCGCCATCGAACGATCTGAGGTTTCTTGGCCCGATGATCTTACAGTCCGATCATATTACAGGCCAACCCCATCCGGGGGTCCTGGTGGGTGTAATCGGACTGGCAGTGGGCTTCGGCACGAATCTTCTCAACGTCATCCACGCCGAGAATCGGCTGGTCCTCAACAACGGCAGCCATCGCGCTTTCACCCTCCGCCAGTTGGGCATCACGCACGTGCCCTGTCTCATTCAGCACGTATCCTCCCGGGAAGAGCTGACTCTTGTGGGATCCGCCGAATTGAAACTGAACCCCGATCGCTATTTGCTGCACCCGCGACCCCCTATGTTTAAGGACTACTTTGACCCACGGCTCCGAAAGGTGTTCCCGGTAACCCGGCAGTTACGTCAGGTGCGGGTCAACTTCAACATTGAGGAAAACTATCTCCCCGCCGTATAGCCGCCCGAACTTCCGCTGTTCCGCCAGTGATTCTTCGCGTCTTCGTGTCTTCGTGGTAAAGACCTGCGCTTTCCCCGGTAATCCGGCCTAATGCTTTAGGTCAGAGCTTCCGATGTCAAGAGTGGGGATCCATCTCTGATTGCGTCCGGTTCGGACTCCTCTCCGAGGGCTGATTCCATTCTTCAGTGGTTATTATTTGACGGGGCTAGGGATGACTCCTCCGGAAACACAGCTCTTCGGTTCTCTCCCAGGCGGGCGATTCTCCCCGCGGGCGTTTGCCGCCAGCCTTGCATTGCACTGCATCGTCCTGGCGATAGTCATTTGCGTGCCTCTAATCCTGGTTCCTGAAGTTCAGTATACGATTGTTGAAATCAAGCCGCCTCCGTTCGTTCTGCCGCGATTCGCGCCACGGTCTCCGGCGCAGGCGAAACCACCGGTTATTCGAGTGCCATTCGTTTTCGCAACCCCAAGAGTTAAAGCGCCCCGCCTCGCGCCGAAAGAAGAATTGAAAATTCCTGAACAGCATTTGGCCCCGAAGAAGGCGGTCGAGGCCGAAGTCCAGGCCCGAGAGGTTCGGCCGCCCGCAAATCCAGTCCGGGTCCCTCCGCCTCCCCCCGCCGTTTTAGCGCCCGAAGTGAAGGTGGGTGCGTTCTCCGGCAGTGCTGTCGCGGAAACGCCGAATCGTAGACCCAGGGAATTGGAAGTCAGCGGGTTCCAAGACCGCAATGACACGCCACGCCAGACAAGCGGCAGGGCTGAAGGCGCGCTGGTGGGTGCGTTTGACGCGCCGTCCGGGACCGGCCTTCGGTCAGGAAGCGCGAGGAAGGACCGAGAGATCGCCAGCGCCGGTTTCGCCGGTAATGTCGCAGCCGGCAGCGGGAGGCCCGGCTCCGGAGAGTCCCGGGGCTCGGTGCAGAAAGGCGCTTTCGGAGATGTTCAAACCGCGGTAAACGCCGCTCAGAAGCGTCCTGAACCCGTCAGGCCGGCTCTGCTTGCAGCAGAGATCATCTCGAAGCCCAAACCCGCTTACACCAGGGAGGCCCGGGATCTGGGTCTGGAAGGCGAAGTCGTGCTTGATGTTCTCTTCACCGCCTCGGGCGACGTGCGCGTGCTGACAGTAATGCGCGGCCTCGGACATGGGCTCGATGAAGCAGCGGTGCGGGCGGCTGAACAGATCCGTTTCAGGCCGGCCCAGCGCGACGGGAGGCCCGTCGATTCCAGATCCGTAGTGCAGATAATCTTTCGCTTGACCTGAGGTACCTTTATGTTGCGCTTAAAGAGCATTGCTTCGTCCATTCTCCTGGTGACGTGTCTCACCACAGGGTCCTCTGGCAGGTCTCAGGATACCGCGCCGCAGTTGGCCGACGAGACGGCAACGGGCCTGGATCAGGTGATCCGCCGTGTCGTAACCAGGGAAAAAAGCTTGGTGGAAGGCCTGAGGAACTACAATCCTATAATCGAGACGTATATCCAGCGCCAGGTGCCCGACGAAGGGTCAGGCGGCGCCGTCCCGAGGGAGGATGAGTACCTCTTGGGCAGGCTGGACTGGCAAAAGGGTGTCAAAACAAAGCCGCTCCTTCGCGACCAGTGGAAAGCCGGCGCCATCCTCGGTTCCATGTCTCAACCGTTCCCGTTTCAGGCCGATCACCTCCTCGATGTCTTTGCAGGCATGACCCTGGTCGATAAAGCGTCTTTCGACGAGAAGCGCTACGCGTTCCGGTACGTCCGGCGTGAATTCCTGGGCGAGGTGCGCTGCCTGGTCTTCGAGGTGACGCCGGAGCGCAAGGTGCGCGACGGTTTTTCGGGACGCATCTGGGTAGAAGACAAAGATTACACAATAGTGCGCTTCAACGGCGTCAACGCGTCGCGTCAGAACCTCCATTTCGACAGCTGGCGGCTTAACGTGCGCCCCGGCCTTTGGGTGCCCGCCTATGTCTATACCGAAGACTCGGATCAGGGCTACGGCTTCATGAAAAGAAAGCCGTCGCGCGCCAAGGCGCAAACCCGGCTTTGGGGCTATTCGTTGACAGGCGCCGGGCGGAAGGAGGAATTCACCGCGGTCCTGGTCGATCCGGCGGTCCGGGACCGAAGCGATTCCGATAAGCAGGCATCGCCCCTTCGGAGCCAGCGGGCCTGGGAGCGTCAGGCCGAAGACAATGTGCTGGAGCGTCTGGAGGCAGCCGGGCTGCTTGCGCCCGAAGGAGAGGTCGACAAAGTTTTGAAGACCGTCGTCACGAATCTGGAGATCACCAATAACCTCGACATCGATCCGGAAGTGCGTTGCCGTGTTCTGTTGACCTCTCCGCTTGAGGCCTTCTCTGTCGGGCACACAATCGTGCTCAGCCGAGGTTTGATCGACGTGTTGCCCGACGAAGCCAGCCTGGCCGCGATGCTCGCCCATGAGCTGGGACACATCTTGCTGGGCCACCAGCCGATCGACACCAAATACGCGTTTTCGGACCGAATGCTCGTTCCCGACAGTGAGCTTCTCGACGGCTTTCGCTTTCGCCGCAAGCCGGGCGAGGAATCCGCGGCCGACCTCAAAGCCATGGAGATCCTGAAGCCCTCCCCCTACAAGGACAAACTGGGCAACGCAGGTCTCTTTCTGCGCGCCGTTGCAATGCGGGTCAAACAACTCCCGAATCTCATCCAGGCCCATATGGGAGACGGCATTGCCAGGGAGGGCGGGACACTGCGGATGAGCGACCTGATGAATTCGGCTCCGAAACTCGAAGTGGAGCGGATCGACCAGATCGCTGCTCTGCCCCTGGGAACGCGGGTCGATGTGGATCCCTGGAGCGGACGTCTTCAATTGATGAAATCCGGACCGCTAGCGCTCATATCGGCGCGCGAGAAGATGCCTCTTGAGGTCACGCCGTTCATGCTGTATCTGACCTATTCGCAGGCGGCGAACGATTCGCCGGCTCGCTCGTCGCTGAACCCGCCCCCCCCCTGAGTTCAGGTTTGGAGTTCAGCCTTCAGGCTGCCCTAGACCTATATAGCCTAAAACCTGAACTCCATGCGCGGCTAAGGATCTGACACCCTGGTGACCTGGCGCCAGCTAATCTGTACTGCCGGGAGGTTCCCCATACCGACGTGAAGCGCGGCGTCGGTTGTCGTGATCGTGCTCCTCCCGCCGATTGTAAACTGAGCAGTTCCGAACGTGGGCGGATTACCGGCCTGAAGGTTCACGACGTACAGGCCCCCAGTAATGCCGACCTTCATTCCCGCCAGGTTTGCATAGCCTTTGCCGACTACCAGAATAAGGCCCACCCAATCCAAGTTGCCGTTTCCTTTGAGCTCTCCGGTGACGAACAGAACTCCGGCGCCGGAGATGTTTCCGCTGAGGTTCAGGTCTCCGTTGACATAAGTGACCCTGGGGCGGTGCGATGCGTCGGTTGGCGGGTAGGTTCCGAGATAAGGGGCGTTTCCTCCGGCCCACGTTTGATTTCCCTGATAGACGGCGTCGGAAGAGGAAGGCATCACGTTGTAGGCAAAGTTC
>QHZE01000095.1 GCA_003225335.1 Acidobacteriota bacterium | reverse complement strand
GTTCACGTGGCCAGTCCCGAGGAAGCCGGCAAATACGGACATATTGCGGACAAGCATGCACGGGTTCTGATGGAGCAATTCTGGCCCGGGCCGCTGACCCTGGTGGTGCCAAAAACGGAACTGGTTCCCGACATTGTGACCGCCGGACTCGAGACGGTGGCGCTGCGCATGCCCGCGCACGAAACGGCGCTGGCCTTGATTCGCGCCTCCCGAACAGCCATTGCCGCCCCGAGCGCAAATCCCTTCGGCTACGTCAGCCCGACAGAAGCACAGCATGTGGCACAACACCTTTCCGAGAGTGTGGAGCTCATCCTGAATGGCGGAAGATGCCCTCTGGGCATCGAGTCCACCATCATTTCTCTGACGGGGTCCTCTCCCTGCCTGCTCCGCGCGGGGGGAACGCCGATAGAGGACATCGAGCGAGCGATAGGAAAAATCGAGCGTGCGGCATTCAGCCCGGATCGCCCACGGGCCCCCGGACAATTGGCGCGCCACTACGCCACGCGCACGCCTCTGGTGATCCTGCCAGGTGATCCGGACGCATCCATCCTCTGGCCGGGGGAAAAGGTGGGCCTTCTCACTCTGCGACCTGTCGAGCATCCCGAACGATACGCCGCGATAGAAATCCTGTCTCCCAAGGGGGACTTGCGCGAGGCGGCCGCCAACCTCTTTGCCGCACTGCGCCGCCTGGACAGTCGCGGTTTGGACCGCCTTGCCGCCGTGCCTATGCCGGAAGAGGGCTTGGGGCTTGCGATCATGGATCGCCTTCGCCGGTGCGCCGCATCCCCCTCCTAGCTGAGATTCTTCGCGTCTTCGTGTCTTCGTGGTGGATTGGGCCGGGCTTTACCACGAAGGCGCGAAGAATCGCGTGGAAAAATAAGGAAGATGAGGAGAAACTAAGATTTTTCCTGAGCTTTTCCGTAACGGGCCCTGCTCCCGTCCGCGCAGCTGAGTGCCGCACTGGGGCGCGGCGTCCATCAATTTCCATCTCGCAGGAGGAAACCATGTCTACCCTTGGATCTCAATGGCTGAGGCTGAGAGTGGGCTTGCCCAGCCTTGGGTTGGTTCTGATGGCCGGCGGCGCAGTGCGGGCGCAGGAGACGCGCAGCACGCTGCTGGGCACGGTCAAGGATGCGACCGGCGCGTTGGTTCCCGGCGCCACTGTCGAGATCACCAACAGCGAGACCAATGTCACCTCGACTGCGATAACCAACAACAGCGGCTACTATGAGGTCCCCTACCTGTTGCCGGGCGGCTACACGCTCTCGGCCAGCCTGGCGGGGTTCAAGAAATACGTGCGGCAGGGCATCGCGCTCACGGTCAACAGCCGCATCAACATCGACGTGACGCTGGAGGTCGGCGCGGCAAGCGAGTCGGTTACCGTCACGGCCAGTGCACCGCTGCTCGAAACCACCACCGGCAACGGGTCGGCTTCGCTCGAACAGAGGCAGATCTCTGATTTGCCGGTCTTCAGCAACAGCGCTCTTCTGCTTGCCCGCAGCACACCGGGCGTCCAGTGGACCGCGGCGCCAAACTACCTCGGCTTGCATTCGAACGTGGGCGCCTCATCCATCAGCGCCGCAGGCGGCGTCGGTGGAAACGAGTTTTCACTCGACGGCGTGCCCAATCTAGCCGGCGGCCGCCGCACGGGTTACCTGCCCTACACCGACACGATCGCGGACTTCAAAGTCGAGACCGCGCCGTTCGATGCCAGCAAAGGCCATACGACCAGCGCCACGATCAGCATGATGACCAAGAGCGGCACGAACGATTATCACGGGGCGCTCACCTGGCAGCACTGGCAACAGCGGTTGAACGCCACGCAGGCGACGACCAATGCGGCGTACTGGGGGCCGATCAAGGCGGCCGAAGGGCGCGGCGACACGGCCGCCGTTCAGCGCCTGCTGGCGACGGAACGTCAGCCCAGCGGACACTCGAACAACTACTCGGGTTCGATCGGCGGACCGGTGCGTCTTCCCTGGCTGTTCAACGGGCGTGACAAGCTCTTCTTTTTTTTCAACTACAGCGGCTTCAAGGACGCGAAGTCGGAAGAGCCGACGGCGGTGAACCGCACCGTGCCGAGTGATGCCGCCCGCAAAGGGGATTTTTCCGACTTGCTGAAGCTCGATCCCGTGCGTTACCAGATTTACGATCCCCGCACGGCTCACCTGGTCAACGGCCGCGTCGTACGCGACCCGTTCCCGAACAACCAGGTGCCGGTTCTCAACCCGCTCTACGGCTTCTACGAGAAGCTCTATCCGCATGCGAACAACGTGCCTGGCGTGGTTTCGGCCGAAGGCGCCAACAACTATCTGGCTTCGGCAACGCCGTACAACTGGGATTACAAGGCCAACACCGGCCGCGTCGACTTCCAGCTCTCGCCGAAGCAGCACCTGTTCGGCAAGTACAGCTACAGCAACTTCCTCGAAGACCGCGGCGACTGGGTCTACGAGACCGCTCGCGGCCTGCTGGTCGGCGGGCTGGTGCGCAAAAACATCGGCGTCACGTTCGACCACGTCTACGCGCTCAACTCGACGACCATCTTCAACGGGTCGATCGCATGGAACCGCTTCATCGAGGGCAACGTATCGAACGCCGTGCAAACCAGCTTCCCGCCGAGCAAGGCCGGCTTGCCGGGCTACCTCGATCAGAAGGCCGGCGATTTCATCCATCTGCCCAGCATCAACTTCAACGCCTACAGCAGCCTGAATCGCGGCTATCCCGGCTTCACGCGCTACAGCGTCGGCACGGTGCGCGGCGAGGCGACGAAATTCATCCGCACGCACAGCCTGCGCGTGGGCATCGATCTTCGGGAAAACTGCATCGGTCTCGAATGGGCGGCGTTCATGCTCGGCGTGCCGAGCGGCGTCTCCGTCAGCACGAACGACAGCTACTACCTGACGAACTGGTTCTATTCGGGCTATGTCCAGGATGACTGGAAACTGAGCCGCCGGCTGACGCTCAACCTGGGCCTGCGCTACGAGCTCGAAGACGGCTTCAGAGAGCGCTACAACCGCGGGCTGGCCGGTTTTGATCCGAATGGCGCATTGCCCATCGCGGATGCGGCGCAAGCGGCGTATGCGAAAAACCCAGTGCCCGAGCGCCCGGCGAGCGATTTCCTGGTGCGCGGCGGCACGCTCTATCTCGCCAACGGCGCGTCGCCAGACACGATGAACAACGCCAAAGCCGCCTGGATGCCGCGCGTGGGTTTTGCTTACCAGATCAACGACAAGACGGTGCTGCGCGGCGGTTGGGGCATGTTCTACGACACGAACAACGTGCTCAACGACGGCATCAATCAAACCGGTTACAGCCGCGGCACCGGCACAACGATCACCAACGACAACGGCCTGACGTTTAACTTCGCCAATCTGACCTCGCCCGAATGCCGCGCCGACATCACCAGGTGCAAGACGATTTTTGCCGATCCCTTCCCGCTGCGCGCCGATGGCACACGCTTCGACGTGCCGCTGGGCAATGCGCTCGGGTTGATGACGCTTGCCGGCCGGAGTTACACGTATGTTCCTCGCGACTGGGAGCGCGCCAGACAACATCGCTGGCGCGCCGGTCTCCAGCGAGAGCTGAGAGGTAACATGGTCGCCGAGGTCGCCTATCTCGGTTCTTACACGGACAACATTACGGTTTTCAATAACAACGGTACACTCACTAATATTTCCAGCCGCATTGACTTCCTGCCGGAAAAGTACTGGGCCTCGGGACTCGTGCGCAACAATGCGCTTGCCGACGATCTGAACTCGACGGTTGCGAACCCGTTCAATATCGCCAACTTCGCTTCCATCCAGGCGTCGAACCCGACGCTGTACAACGACATGCGGACGAACGGCTTCTTCACCGCGACGACGATTCGCAAAGCTCAACTGCTGCGCGCGTTCCCGCAGATGAACGGTCTTTTCAACGGGCGCACCCCGTCCGGCGAAGTGAAGTACAACGATCTGGAAGCATCCGTTACCAAACGGATGGCCGGCGGCTACAGCTACATGGTAGCGTACACCTGGGCGTCGAACCTTCAGCGCACCACTTATGAAAATGAGTTCGACGCCCTGCCTGTTTGGACGCCGAGCAACAACTCGGCGCCACACCACCTGACGGCGAACCTTATCTGCGAATTCCCGTTCGGCAAAGGCCGGAGGTTCCTGCCGGACAAGAAGCGGCTCTCCGCCATCATCGGCGGCTGGCAAATCAGCGGCCTCTATCACCTGCAAACCGGCCGCGTGTATGGCCTGGGCAACTGGTTTTACTTCGGCAACGACCTGCGCGACATCGGACTCGACGGCGACGCCCGCGGTACCGATGCGTGGTTCAACTGGAAGCTCTTCCCCGGCGCATCGCGTGATTTCAGCGCGAGCGATCGGTCCGTGTGGGAAGCGCGCATCCGCCAGCTGGTGCCCGAAAACATGTTGCCGCCAGGCAAGACCTACGCCACGGTCACCCCGACCGATTTCCAGCCGAATTCGTTCCATCGCCGCGTCTTCCCGACGGCTTTGAACTGGCTGCGGGGCCCAAGGCTGGCGCAACTCGATGCCAATATCGCTCGCCGTTTCAGAACGGCCGAAAAGACGAACCTGGAATTCAGGCTGGACCTGATCAACGCGTTGAATACCGTGCAATGGGATTTGCCGAGCACCGATATCAACAGTTCAAACTTCGGCAAGCTGACGGAGCAGCGCAACACGCCGCGCTGGGTCCAGTTCCAGTTGCGGTACACGTTCTGAGCCGGAAGTCAATCTCCAATCTAATCCCGCGAGAGGCATGATCAGTAAGAAGGAGTGAAACCGCCGATGAACGCCGATTCACGCGGATGGATCCGACGAAAATCGGCGTCCATCGGCGTGGATCGGCGGTTCCTACCTGCTCGCCGGTATGAAGGCTCGCTCGCTACGTATAGCGAGGAAGCCCAGCCATTCGCTGCGCACGGCCCGTTTGGAGTTCAGGCTTTAGCCTGCCCCGGGCAGTGCAGCCTGAAGGCTGAACTCCGAACCTGCGCCTCCTACGGCTTGGCCGGAATTGTTGGCGTCAGGGGATCGCCGGATTGAGACACGAAGCGGACGTGTCCCGATGTGGGTACCGAGGGCATCGTGGCGATCAGAAAGTCGCCACGCTCGTTGTAGCGTCCGCGAAGTCCGATCATGGATATTCCCGCCGCGGACGCTGTCGAGATGCGCAGTACCCCCTCGAAGGGGGTCGCAAGATTCGAAAATCCAGGGATCTCATGAAGAAACACTGAGACCTGTCCGGCGGCGGGAATCGTGATCGAAGCGGAAGAACCAGTTGGCACACCGTTCAGGTCCCTCAAATCGAGGTTCAAGATGGCGGCCTCGGTTCCGGAATTTGCGATCGCAATGCCGGTTCGTGTCGAATCGGGCTCACCAAACCGGCCGGATGCTTCAACAAAAAGTCGAAATGCGTGGCCGCTTTCTGTCTCGGCCACACCGTTCTCTGTGACAGTCACGCCGCCGTTTACAGACGAGAACACTGTGGAGGCGATCGGCGCCGGATCGCCAACGTTGGGGTGGATCCGAACGGAACCGACGCGAACCTCGGCGCCCGTTTCCGAAACGTCCACTACGGCCGAAGAACGCGGCGCAATCCGATAGGTCGTCGCGCCGAACCCGGCTCCCGCGGCGGTGAGCGTCTGCACAGTACCGCCGATCTCGGTATCCGAAGGGTTCACCAGAAGAATCCGTGTCGACCAACCGCCTCCGGCGGCGAAATGCGGCAGCACGATCGACCGTGTCGATACGGCGGCCAGCGGTGCAACCGGCAGCGTTGTCATCAGAAACTCCGAGCGCTCGTTTACGAAACCGCGCAGGGCAATGGCTCCAACAGGAAGGGACGAGCTGAATGTGAAAGTACGCGCCTGGCCGGAACCGTTGAACGGCGCCTCATCCATGAATGCCACGATCTGCGCGTTGGGAGCAATGGTTGTGTTGCCCGCTCCGAAACTCTCCCCATTGGCGTCCGTAAAATAAAACGAGATCGCGGCCGAATGCGGTAAACAGCGTGGTTGCACTGCTCCTGGCGATCATGGCACCTCCGTGCTACCAACTCGAAAATCCTTTGCCCGTTCTCCTGGGAGCACAGGCATCTTGTTCACCACGAAGACACGAAGACGCGAAGAATCGCAAAGGATTTCTTCGTGTCTTCGTGGTGAGATTTTTTTGGTTGCGGCCGGCAGCGCGGTGTTTATCTGTGTTCATCCGTGGTTTCATTCTGTGCAGTCTATGCGGACGAAGATCCTTGCCAGATTGCGAAGGATTTTCAGCGTAGCACTACGAACGTGTCTTCCTCGCTAACCGCAGGAATAAGCGGGACGATCTCGTGAAATTCGTGGCGAGTTTTTTGAAATTTGGCGGAGGGGGTGCAGCCTTGGAGCGGCGAGTCATGGCGGGGGCGCGCCGGCCCGCCGCGCGGCGAAATGATTGCGGAGCGCGCGCAGCCGCTTGCGGGTCTCCCAGTGGAACACGACCGCCATGATTGGCTCCAGCGCCCACCGCAGCCAGCCGGGGCGCACCGTGAACTGGAAGGTGTACGTGACGCGCGACTCTCCCGGTGACAGGTCGGTGTGCCGGATGGACGCCGCCCATTCCCCGAAGAAGGGGGGCGAGTCGATCAGCTTCACTGCGGCGACCTTGGGGGGATCGAACGAGACGTAGACGGTCCTCAGCGCCAGGCTCCCGAGCGAGCGGCGCCCGACGCACACGCTGGTCACACCCTTTCCGGCCTCGGTGAAGCCGTCGTCGAGATACGCCGCCGAGAGGAGTGTGTCCCACGACAGCCGACGGCCATAGTCGTGCAGGAGCTCGAATACCTCGGCGGCGGAAGCCGGAATGACCTCAGAGACTTCGCCGTGAGCCATCTCCCTCCCTCCGGACATACCACCCGGATCGTGACACGATCAGCCCAGCTGTGCGCGCCCCGCGGCGAAGCGGAGGCGCTCCCACGCGTTACGGTCCGCAATGGCAGGCGATCGGCCCGGCGAGGGCGGCGGCGAACTTGCGGGCACCGACGGCGTTGAAATGGCCGTCGTCAACGAAATCGTCGGCGTGCCAATCGACCGACAGCGGCGCATCGACGAACGGCACGTCAAGGCGCACGGCGAGCCGGCCCAGGTCCTCGTTCAGCCTATCGAGCACCTTCGGCACGTCGTGGTACGGCACCAGTGGCACCCAATCATGGCTCGTGCCGGTGGCGTGGCGCGCATGGTCGATGACCTGCGGCACGAACACAGGCTTGACGCCCTGGTGGCGCGCGACGGCGACGATCAGGTCCATGTTGGCGAGGTAGATCGCGCCCAGCCGCGGATAGTACTCGGCCGAAATCTTGCCTTCAGCCCTCGGCAATGTTGGACGCGCCAGCGACATGACCAGCCGCGCGATCACCGAATAGGATTCGATCGGCAGTGGCAGCAGCCCGAGATTGCTGGGCTGGTGCGGCAGGTGGAAATCGCTGTAGTCCGGCTTCAAGGTAGAGAGGTGCGAGCTGCGCAAGTCGTTCCAGCCCATGTAGAATACGGCGCAGGCTGGCTTGGCGTCACGGAACGCGAACAGGGTCGATACCAGGATCTCGACGCTGCTGTAGCCGTCCATGCCGAAATTCTCGACGACGAAGCCGCTGCCCAGCCCGCGCGAGAGCTGCGTCGCCCACGTGTCGGCGTCGCCCACGCCGGCGTCGTAGGTGGTCGAGCCACCGAACACGAAGACGCGACGCGCGTCGGCCGCCTTGCCTTCGTTGATCGTCAGGCGGCGATGTTGCGCGGTATGGGTGAACGGCCCATGCACGCCCGGCCGCGGCACGGCCACGAGCAGCGGATGCGGCTCGAAGCGCTCGCGCACCTCAGACGGCAGCGGATGATAGCGGCCGCCGGCGACCAGCCAGTGCGCCACGTGGCCCCCAGCCTCGAGGCCCAGCAAGCAGAGCGGCGCATAGGCCCAGGCGAGGCTGCGCGTGAACAGTGCCAGGGCGATCAACGTCGCGCTGACACCCAGCCACACCAACTCGTAGCGCAGGTCGGCTGCGCGATGCGCCTCGGTGAACGGATCCTCGGGATAGGGCGCCTTGCGGAGGGTGTGGAACACGGCGACGACGCAAAAGATGGCGGCAGCGGCCGCGATCGCCACGGCGATCATGCGCAGAACCCGCACCAACCGCGCCGTCGCCGCCGCATCCGTCACCGCACGCTCCGCCATGCCGTTCACCTTCATGCCCGGGTCATTCTACGACGCGATCGCATGGCTGGCGCTCCGCCAAACCTCGGCGCGCCCGCCCCGGATTCCGGGCTAGGATCGTTATCGGCGGGAACAAGTACCGGCTTATTACCAAAATTTACTACGAGGATCAGACCGTCCTGATTCGATTCGTCCTGACGCACACTGAATACGGCGGGGAGAAGTGGAAAGATGACTGCAATTGCTAAAACCAGAAAGGGCACCGCGCAGAGGTACGCGGAGCTTCTGGCGGCGGTGCTGCCCAAACCAATCGAGACTGAAGGCGAGAACGAGAGGGCGCTCGAAATCGTCAACCATCTGATGAGCACAGGCGAAAAGAAGCTCACTCCGGAGAAACGCTGGCTGCTAAGAATGCTGGTGCGCCTGGAGCCCGGGCGCGGCGCCGAGGATGGAGAGCGCAAAGGCTCGAGACCCACATCATCCGCGCATAGGTGGAACCAAACCGTCTTTTCCCAGTGGGGCCCGGCGGCGGGTCCTTCATTGGTTTTTGGCTGTTATGTCAACTTCAACCTGCACCAATGTCCACAACTCAGGGCATCTTACGCCCGAAAGGCACTGGCGGGTGTCGAATTTGCACAGTCCCGCTGAGCGGAACATCGCTGCGCAGGAGATTCCCAATCGGCCGGGATGCTCAGGAGATTCCCCCTGCGCCTGCCGTCGTGACGCGGGTTCAGCCGACCGCGGCCGAGGCAATCCAAGATCTTTCGGACCGCGCCAGGGACACTCTGATGCAGTCGGACCAAGTGAGTCACGCGCACGCCGGGCGCGGGACTTGTTATTCAACCCACCACCTAGGCGTCGGCTCCCAGTGCGATCACGAAATACTGAGCCGGGGTCGAACCGAGATTCTTGATGCCGTGCTCGTCATTGGAAGCGATAAAGGCGACGCCACCCGGCCCCAGTTGTGTGGTGCGTCCAGCCACTGTCAGCTGCACAGCACCTTCCCGGAGCAAGAACATCTCCTCGTGCTTGTGCCGGTGCGGCGGGTGGGGCATGCTGCCCGGAGCGAGTTCGGTGGCGTGCGCTTCGAGCTTGTGACCGTCGTGGGTCGCGCCTTTCAGGATCGCCCGGAATCGGTTTCCGTCACTCGATTTTACCGGCAGGTCTTCGAACCGAACGACTTTCGAGGAGAGTGGTTTCTGCTCGGCAGCCTGAGTCCTTGTCGCCACGAGTGCCGGCAGGATCAAGCACAAATCCCTTCTTGACCAGTTCATTGTATTCCTCCTTTTTGCGGCCGGAAAGCGCGCCTTTGGGCGCTGGCGCAGGGCTGGCGGCCCGGCCTGGCTGGGCATGTTCGATTTGCTTGTAAACTTCTTCGATCGCGTCCAGGAGAAGCTCCCGCGCGCTCCAATGACAGACTTCCGATTGATTTCCTCCAGTGATTTTCCCTCTTGGAAGCGGAACGGGCCGGCACCGAATCCCTTCACCGCCTCGGACCGTAGACCGGAACGGGGCGATCCAGCTCGAGTGCGCCGAGGTCCGGGGCGCGACCTGTGAAATCGTCATTGATGTTGGGGAGGCGGCATCCGGCATCCACAGCCGCACTGCCCGGCTTTAAGCGAAAATCTGCGGCGCCGCTTTCGTAAATGGCATGAGGGCGGCTCGGGTCGGGAGGCCGGACGTTTCGAAAGACATCGTAGTCCACCACAACCCCGTGCGCTTCCTGTCCTGTGGCGCGATGAAACTCGGCCAGCGTCGCGAACGTTTCGTAACCCGAGGGTTGAAGCGCATAGTCGCGCAGCGTCCCCGGCGCCGGAGACTTCCAAACAAACTGGGGCTTGCCGTTCCGGTTCGGACGATAGCCGTCGTAATCAAGCGTGGTGTAGGACGTATAGGTCAGCTTGCCGAGCACCGGCCGTTCAGGATGATCCGTTCCCATGAAGAGATTGTTGCGGTAATGCATGTTGGAATTGCCGCGCACGTTGCTGTTTTCGGCCACAAACGTATTGTGATAGACCAGCACGCCGGCAGGATTGGCTCCGCCGTTCTTCACCGCCCCGCCCATGGGAACGTTATAAACAATGTTCCGATAAAAGTAGGCGGGTCCTCCGAAGACCGGTTGAGCGCTCAGCCCGTGGTGCGCGGCATTGAAACCGCGGTTTCGCATCACCCGGATGTTATGAACGCCGCCGTCGGCCTCGATGACGTCATCGACCATCACGTAAATATCATTGTTGTAAATGTCGATCGAGACCGCCTTCTGGTCCTGCGCCTGCGGCGGCGTGCCGTGCGTGCAGACATCAATGCCGTCGTGAAAGTAGGCAATGTAGTTGTGACAGATCACGTGCCCCTGGCCGTAAACTTTGACTCCGCAGTAAGACTTTAAAGGCGTGGGCTTGTACTTGCCGTATTGCGCCCACCCGATCAGGCGGTAGCGATCGTCGCGTCCGATCATGACGTTGTCGGCGATGTAGAAATTCTTTGACCCTGCGTATTGGGTCACAACTCCCATTCCGACATTTTCCATCCGGCAGTCACGAACCGTCAGACCGCTGGAGCCGATCGTGTCCTTGAAGCCGGCGTAGAAAGCAATGTCGGTATTCCGGACGGTCAAACCTTCGAAATAATTGTAATCGGCGGCTGACACATCAAAGAGCTGATGGCAACCGTCGCCGTCAAAAATCACCTCGCCGTCGCCCGCAGCCTTGACAACAATCGGCTTCTCCGGAGTTCCGTCGATTGTCAGCACATAGGTGCCATCAAAGGGGATGCCGTAGGGCGTCACATAGTCAAAACGGTCGGCCTTATAGAGGCCCGCGTGAACCAGGATCACGTCACCGGGCTGCACAGGACGCTCCCATACGACACTCCAGTCGCCGGTGCCCGGACCGTAATAGGCTTCCTTGAGGCCGCTGAACGAAGGTTCCTGCCTCGGTCCGGCAAAGTCCGGCGGATAAACGTGGAGCGTTCGTCCACCCTGGTAGATTCTGGGTTCGCCGCGGGTGGAGACGGTCACTTGATGAACGGTCTTTCCCACAACCCCGTCCGGATCGGACAGAGTGAAGCGGCATTCGTAGCTGGTTTCCTGCTCCAGGTCGAGAATACTGCCGGCAAACATGCGAGGCGTCCAGTACTCAAGATGCTCGCGCTCCCTCCAGACCTTTTCATCGCCAATCCGGAGCATCGGCAATGCGTCGCGCCACTGCGATTCTCCCCGCTTGCGGTACTGCACTGCGACGGCCGCATTGCGATTGTCATCCCCCTGAATCTTCCACTCAAATCCAAGGCTGATCAGGGTCGGGGGCTCTACGATGAGATCGCCCGCAACGACAGCATTGGGGTTGGGCTGCACGCCTGCGGGTTGAGAACCGAACAGCAGAAATGCGGTCAACAGTGCGGTTGCACAGCTCCTGGCGATCATGGCACCTCCGAAAATCCTTCGCCCGTTCTCCTGGGAGCACAGGCATCCTGTTCACCACGAAGACACGAAGACGCGAAGAATCGCAAAGGATTTCTTCGCGTCTTCGTGGTGAGATTTTCTCGGTTGCCGCGGACTTCGTCCGCTGCAACACCTTGTCTGAAGGCCGCTCGGACAGCGGGTGCTCAAATGTCGGGATCCCAGAGTCGCTTGCGGAAGTAATCTCGCCAGCTTTCAGGAAGCGCGGAGTACTCGGTCGCGCGACGAAGCAGCTCTTGGTTCTCTGCATCCACAGTGTAAAGATTGACGATGTCGGCGACCGTCAAGCCGCCCCGCTCCTGAGCTGTGAATTGGATGGAATCGCCCGCGGCAACTTCGCCCTCGCGAAGTACGGCAAGATAGAAGCCGGTGCGCCGGCTCTGCAGGAAGCGCCTCACGATGTCCGGCCGATCGAACCGGATGCCGAGCTTGAAACAGGGCATCCGCGGCTGCGTGATCACAAACTCAGCGGAGCCCACCCGCAGACGCTCGCCAATCCGAACGCTCCCCTCGAGCAAGCCCTCGGTCGTGAAATTCTCGCCGAACGGACAGGTCCGATTGCCGGTCGCCTTCCAGGTTGACCGTCGTTACTCGCACTCGGCGGTCGGTCGGAGTCTTAAAAATGGAGGTGCGTATTGTCCTCCCGCGCCACTCCATCTCTCTCGGAAGACCAACGTTCACCGAAACCAGCCTCATGGCAACCTCACTGCAAGCCCCTGTTCTCTCCGGCGATGTAATCTAATTACTCTTTTTCACAAAGACAGCAACGTATTTTTTTCGAAAGAACGGGCTGTGGGACACGGCGCCTCACGGATCCGACGGATGGAGTCCGTCGCGTTTTCTTCGCGTGCTTCGCGCCCTCGCGGTGAAAGTCCAGCCCAGGATTCACCGCGAAGCCGCGAAGAGCGCCAAGAGCGCGAAGATTTCGCGAAGAAAAATCCTTTCCTGCCGCAAAGGATTTTCGGCTTAGTATTACGGAGCAACCCAGCCGCAACCAAACTAAAGTCCTTAGCGGTGAAAGTCCAGCCCAGCAAGGATCCTACTGCGTGTGGTAAAGTGAAAGCGTGTTGTTCGATTACGATGAGATTATCCCCGGGCGGCTCTGCGTCGGGACTTTCGTCCGCCCCGAGGACGTGAGGCATCTGGAAGACATCGGCACCACGTGCATTGTCAGCCTCCAAACGGACGACGACCTCGCAGCCTGTGGAGTTTCGCTGGGTGATGTTCTCAGAGCGTGCCGGGGAGCCGGAATCGAACACCGGCGTGTTTCCACGCCTGACTTTGACCGGGCAGCCCTCGCCGTAAAGCTGCCGCTGTGCGTGGCGGAGGTGGAAGCGGCCATAGCTCCGAAATCCGCTCGCGTATACCTTCATTGCACGGCCGGGATCAATCGTTCGCCGACGACTGCAGCGGCCTTTCTTATCAGATCGCGCGGGTACACGGCGCAGGAGGCGTACGTTTATGTCGTTTCGCGACGCGACTGCGAGCCCTATCTGGAAATACTCGAGCGCTACGAAAGAATCCTGAAAGGAATTCTCTAGACTCAGTCTGGAACCACCGATGAACACAGATAAGGTTTGGAATTCCGCCTTCAGGCGGCCACAGAGTTCACCCTCTGAGCAGGCTAAAGCCTGAACTCCGAACGTTACCGCAGAGACGCGGAGAATGTCTTCACAAATGATCAATGACAAATGACCAATGAGAAATGACAAATGAAGAAAGAGAGATTCCCTCACGTGCAATTTGTCATTTTCATTGGTCATTTGTCATTTGCCAACTATGGACTTCACAGGCTCCTCGCAGTATAGTCACAGGCTGATGGGGAGTAGCCCCGGAACGGGAGTTCCGGGCCGTGGCCGTCAGCACGATTCCGCAAGGAGTCCGGTCAGGTAACGCTCTAGGGCGGGGGCGAGACCATCGCTGTTACTTTCGGTTCCGGTAAAATCGGAACGTAAGGAGCGCGAATGGCACAGAGCATAGGCTCCCCTCTATTCTGGACCGGATTCCTCCTCGTTGTTTTCTTCCTTCTCCTAATAGACCTGGGCATCTTTCACCGGAAGGCGCACGCGGTCGGGTTCAAAGAGGCGCTTTTCTGGAGCGCGACCTGGGTGGCACTGTCGATCTCGTTCGGGATCGGCGTCTATCTCAAGTTCGGCGCCCAGAAGGGCCTGGAGTTTTTTGCGGGCTATCTCATTGAATACGCGCTCAGCGTGGATAACATCTTCGTTTTCATTCTCATCTTTTCGTATTTTTCGGTCCCCAAGCGTCTGCATCACAGAGTACTCTTCTGGGGCATTCTCGGCGCCCTTTGCTTGCGCCTTGTTTTCATTCTCGTGGGCGCCGCCCTTATCGAGGCTTTCCATTGGGTGCTGTACCTCTTTGGAGCGTTTCTCGTACTCACGGGGATCAAGATCCTCAAGCAGGGAGAAACCAATCTCGATCCGAAGCGAAACCCGGTGGTCCGCGCCTTTCAGCGAATCACTCCGATGGTCTCTGACTACCAGGGCGGCGGATTCTTCGTCAGGCACAACGGGAAGCTCTCGGCGACTCCGCTCGCCCTGGTCCTGATCACCGTCGAGACGACCGACGTGGTCTTCGCCGTCGATTCCATACCGGCGATCTTCGGCGTCAGCCACGACCCGTTCATCGTTTTCACTTCGAATATCTGCGCCATCCTCGGCCTGCGGACGATGTACTTCATGCTGGCAGCGGTCGTCGACCGCTTCGCCTACCTCAACGTCGGCTTGGGGATCGTCCTCGCCTTCATCGGCGTGAAGATGCTGATCGCGGGAGTGTACAAGATCCCCATCACGACATCGTTGCTGGTGGTTGCGAGTGTGCTGTTGGGGTCGGTCCTTCTTTCGCTCGCCCGTCCGCCGAAACAGCTCAAGCCCCCGGGCGAGACTTCAATTCGCCAATCTCCTCTGATAACATCTGCGCCGGACGAATAATCCCATGAAGGGGGAGATATGCCGCTCTATGAGTACGAATGCCGGGCCTGCGGCCGCACGTTCGAGCAATTGATCCTGAGCAAACAATCCGAGGTTCTCTGCCCTCAATGCAAAAGCGCTGACGTAACCCAGCTGCTTTCCGTCTTTGCGGTTGGTGGGGGTTCGGGCAAGGCGGCCGCGGAACCTGGCCCCTGCGGCGCCTGCGGAGCTCCTGTGCGGGGCTCGTGTCAGCTCGATTAAATTGACGATATCGAAGCTGACGTTTCTCTCGTCAATCGTCAATCCCAGAGGAGGGGCGATGGTTTACGATCCAAGGAGTCGGAGTCGCATTCTGCTGGATGGGCCGGATCGGGCTCCAGCCCGGAGCTACTTCAAGGCGATCGGATTCACCGACGAGGACCTGCGCCGCCCGGTAATCGGCGTCGCGCATTGCTGGATCGAGATTACGCCATGCAATTACAACCACCGGGACCTGGCACTCAAGGTAAAAGAGGGCATCCGGGCAGCGGGCGGCACGCCCATAGAATTCAACACGATCACGGTGACTGACGGCATCGCCATGGGCACGGAAGGGATGAAGGCCTCTCTGATCAGCCGCGAGGTAATTGCCGATTCCATCGAGCTCGTGGCTCGCGGACATCTGTTTGACGGCCTTGTCGCCATCACCGGATGCGACAAAACGATCCCTGGCGGGGCCATGGCCCTGGCGCGCCTGAACATTCCCGGCCTGCTTCTGTACAGCGGTTCGATCCTGCCGGGGGAGTATGGCGCGTGCGGAGGGCAATTCACAGCCAATACAATGTCCACGGCCTTTGAGATGCTGGGCATCTCGCCGATGGGATTCAACGGCGTGCCCGCCGTCGATCCGGAAAAACCAGGGATTGCCCATGAATGCGGCCGGATCGTAATGGATCTCGTACAAAGAGGGATCACGTTCCGGAACCTGATCACCCGAAAGTCCCTTCTGAACGCTATCGCCGGCGTCATGGCTACGGGCGGCTCGACCAACGCCGTCCTTCACCTGTTGGCGTTGGCGCGCGAGATGAGTCTCCCGCTGAAGCTGGAAGACTTCGACCGCATCTCCAAAAAGACTCCGGTCTGGGCCGACCTGAAGCCCAGCGGCCGGTATACGGCGCCCGACATGCATCGAGCCGGCGGAATGGCACTCATTGCCAGGCGCCTCATGGATTCCGGTCTCCTGCATCCCGACGAGAAGACGGTAACAGGCCGGACAATCGGCGACGAGGCCCGCGCGGCAAAGGAAACGCCGGGACAAGCCGTGATCCGCCCGCTCCGCGAACCCATTAAGAAGAGCGGAGGTTTACTCATACTCCGCGGCAGTCTCGCCCCCGACGGCTGCGTGATCAAGCTGGGCGGCCAAGAAAGGGAATACTACCGAGGAGCGGCGCGCGTCTTTGACCGCGAAGAGGACGCGTTTGCCGCCGTAAAGGCAGGAAAGATCCGGGAAGGCGATGTGATCGTGGTCCGATACGAGGGTCCCAAGGGGGGACCTGGCATGCGCGAAATGCTGGCTGTGACCGGAGCGGTTGTCGGCGCCGGTCTGGCCGACAAGATCGCATTGCTGACCGACGGGCGCTTCTCCGGAGCGTCGCACGGATTTGTCGCAGGCCATGTGGCTCCGGAGGCCGCCGAAGGAGGACCTATAGCGCTGCTCCGCAACGGAGACATCGTCACGTTTGACGTCAAAAAGCGCCGGCTCGACGCCGAGCTTTCGGCTGCCGAGATGAAACGGCGCCTCAAGGCATGGAAGCCTCCGGCCCCTCGTTATAAAACCGGAGCGCTGGCCAAGTATTCCCGCAGCGTCTTATCGGCCTCCGACGGCGCCATCACTCGATGATTAAAGATACGAACCTTCGGGGACCGGTGATTACGGGAGGGCACGACTGAAGTCGTGCCCTCCGGTTCCCGGTGATTTTCATTCGCAGTGGTGAGCCGCTGGATCATGGAAACTCTGTGGCTGTAAAATCGGGCCGCGCACTTTCGGGCACTTTCAGGGCTGCGCTGGGCTTGAGCGCCGCGACTGTGTTAACCTTCGAACCGAGATGAGGCTGTACAAGTGGCCACGGTAACCAGCTACACCGAGAGTCAACCCCTCGTCCTTCGTATGCGTCCCGCCATCGACATGACGGACGACCAGTTTTTCGAGTTTTGCCAAATCAACCGGGACTTACGTATCGAGAGGACCGCCCAGGGAGACATCCTCATCATGACACCCACCGGGGGCGCAACTGGCGCTCGAAATTTGAGAATCACTTTACGGTTAGGTCTCTGGACAATACAAGATGGCCGGGGAGTAGCGTTCGATTCCTCAACGGGCTTCATCCTGCCGAACGGCGCCACGCGCTCCCCCGATGGCGCATGGGTTCGACGCTCCCGGCTTGCCGCACTAACTCCCGAGCAAAAAGAGAAGTTCCTCCCGCTATGCCCCGACTTTGTGATCGAGCTGCGCTCCCCATCCGATCCTCTGGCAATGCTGAAGGAGAAGATGCAGGAATATACCGCCAACGGGGCGCAACTGGGTTGGCTGATCGATCCCACCAGCCAGCGAGTTTATGTCTACCGGCCCGCGGCGGAGGTTGAGTGCCTCGAGAATCCGGCGACCGTTTCCGGCGATCCCACCCTGCCCGGATTTGTTCTCACGCTCCCAGAGATTTGGCAAACCGACTTTAGTTAAGAGATGGGATAACAGGATGGACAGGATTCCTGATGCTCCATCCTGTTATCCTGTCTCCCAAAAAGGGATGGGCATGGAACCGATATCGCAGTATTACTACTCCCACCGGCTCAAGCTCCATTTCTGGGACTGGGGAGACAACGGCAAGCCGAATCTCCTCCTCTTGCACGGAAGCCGCGACCATGCGCGCAGCTGGGATGTGATAGCCGAGGCTTTCCGCAGGGATTTCCGGGTGGTCGCCCCGGACCTCCGCGGGCACGGAGACAGCGGTTGGGCGCCCGGCTCCATGTACAGCATTCCCGAATTCGTTCTGGATCTCTCGGCTCTCATTGACATCGTCGGACGGCATCCCGTCTACCTCATCGGGCATTCTCTGGGCGGAGCCGTAGTGCTGCTCTATGCGGGAGTGTATCCCGATCGTGTGAAGAAGCTGGTGTCAGTCGAGGGATTCAGCCCGCCGCCGGAGAACCTCGTCCCGCGTGCCGCCCCTGAGCGCCTCAGGAAATGGATCGAGAACATCCGCGACCAGGAAAAACGAGAGTCCCGGCGATACCCAAGCCTTGAAGCCGCCGTCGCCCGGATGAAAGAAGCCAACCCCTATCTGACCGACAGGATTGCCCGGCACCTCACGCTCTTCGGTTCCAATTGGAACCCCGATGGCACTCTGACCTGGAAATTCGACAATTACGTGAGGGCCATATCGCCTTACGGATTCAACATGGAGGACGCCCAGGAAATCTGGCGCCAGATTTCCTGCCCCACTCTGTTGTTTCGCGGGCTGGATAGCTGGACCGTCGACCCGGAGCAGGATGGCCGGATACGCGCCATTTCGCGTTACCTGCTGATCAATGTGCCCCGGGCCGGGCACTGGGTGCACCACGACCAACCGGAGCTGTTCATCGAGAGGACCCGGGAGTTCTTTGCCGGCGACTGACCACACGCCTCCGACCATTCTTCGCGGTCTCTTCGCGCGCTGCGCGTCTTCGAAGTGAATACCGGGCGCAGGTGCGCGCTTTGGCTACCGGAAAAACGTGCCGGCGTCGATAAGGGATGAGGAGGAATTCTGTTTCCCGAGCCGGCGTTTCTGGCTTACTGTGTTGTACAGGGCGGCATGGCCGCAGCCAAAGAGTATGAACCAAACCACAAACTGAGCACAGATAAACGCAGCGCAGCAGAGCCGCAACCAAATTGTCTTGGGTTCTTTGTGTCTTCGTGCCTTTGTGGTGAGAGCGGTGAAGCAGAACTCACCACAAAGACACAAGGACACGAAGAAGGTTAGGGCGTGCCGTTCAACCCACAAGCGTACTGGAGAGCCTCATGACGAATCCACTTTTTGCGAAAAAACCGATGCAGATGCTTATGGAGGAGACGCAGGAGAGCGGCGAGCATACGCTGAGGCGCACGCTGGGTCCGATCCATCTGACTGCGCTCGGAATCGGCGCGATTATTGGAGCGGGCATCTTTGTTCTGTCCGGCCTGGGGGCGCACTATGCGGGACCCGGGCTAATGCTGTCGTTCGTGCTGTCGGGGCTCGGTTGTGCGTTTGCCGCTCTCTGCTACGCCGAGTTCGCCGCCATGATTCCCCTCGCCGGCAGCGCCTACACCTACGCATACGCGACTCTGGGAGAGCTTTTCGCCTGGATCATCGGATGGGACCTGACCCTGGAATACGCGATGGGCGCGAGCACCGTCTCTTCAGGCTGGTCGAACCACTTCATCGAGTTCATGAAGATCTTCAAGATCGACATCCCGCTCTGGCTCGCGTACGACCACTGGACGGCCATCCGCACCGCTCGAGACATCATAGCGCGGCAGATGGCTCGGGCATCCGATCCCAGCCTGGTGGAGGGAACCCAGGCATTCCTGGACAAGGTGCACTCCATCCTCGCCGCCCAGTCCCTCGAGTTGGTCCAGCGCGCGCGCGATCTCGTTCACGCCCCCCAGATATTCGGGATAGACGTCGGCTTCAACTTGCCCGCCTTTTGCATCGCCCTGATCATCACTGCGATTCTGGTCCGAGGCATTCGGGAGAGCGCGGGATTCAACGCCACCATCGTCATCCTGAAGGTGTCGGTCGTATTGTTCGTGATCATCCTGGGACTCCAGTATGTCAATACCTCCAATTGGGGGCACGATTGGGCATCATTCGCCCCCCATGGCTTCTCCGGGATCGGAGCCGGTGCGGCCTACATATTCTTCGCCTACATCGGATTCGATGCGGTGTCGACGACGGCGCAGGAAGCCAGAAACCCCCAGCGCGACCTGCCGATCGGGATCATTACTTCCCTGGTCGTCTGCACACTTCTTTACATCCTTGTGGCGGCCGTGCTCACCGGGATGGTCCACTGGGAAGATGTCAACATCGAGGCCCCTATTGCCAAGGCCTTCCTCGATCGCGGGCTCGCGACGGCCTCGCATGTCATCACGGTGGGCGCTTTGGCGGGATTAACCAGCGTCATGCTCGTGATGCTGCTCGGTCAGACCCGTGTCCTCTACGCGATGGCCAACGACGGTTTGCTCCCTAAGAAGTTTTTCGCCGCCATCCACCCGCGCTTCAGGACGCCCTACAAGAACACGATTCTGGTGGGCGTGCTTGCGGCCATCGTAGGAAGCCTTACGCCGATCGACGACATAGGAAAGATGGTCAACATCGGGACCCTGCTGGCATTCGTGATCGTTTGCATCGCTGTTCTCATCTTGCGCAGGACCAACCCCAACCAGCCCCGGCCGTTCCGCACGCCTCTCGTGCCTTGGGTCCCGCTGCTCGGAATAGTGTTTAACGGATATATGATGTATAAGCTGGGCTACGTCAACTGGCTGCGTCTTATCATCTGGCTTCTCATCGGCCTGGTCATCTACTTCGCCTATAGCCGGAAGCACAGCCGGATCAGCAAACTGGTTGCATAGAGGGCCCAGGACTCCCCCCATTTTCCGCCCGTTCAGAAGACACCGCTTTGGAAGTCACAGCAAGGGGAAAGTCATTGAAGCGCTCCCAACTCCAAATGACCAATGACCAATGATAAATGACAAATAGACCGGCGGCTTACCCCCTGGATTTGTCATTGGTCATTTGTCATTGGTCATTTTCCTAGACTGGATACAATCCAGAAGCTTTTGCACTGTGAACGCGATCTGATAGGATTGCTCCGCCAAGGATCTTTAACAAAGGAGGAGATATGAGGAAGGCGGCAGTGAGTTTGATTGGCGTGCTGTGCTGCACCGCAATTCTCGCTCTGGCGCATGATCCACGCACCACGGCGAAAGACTTTTCTCACGGATTGAAGATCGAAGGCGCCGGGGATCTGAATCTGAGCTATAAGGCGATGCACTTCAATGTGGCCACGTACAAACGGATGCAAGAAGACGGACAGTTTCGAGCCAGGATGAACTCCGGCGTGTGGAGCAACATCGGAGCGGCCGAAGCCGGATTCGACGTGGTCCTGGGCGATCAGGCGCTGCCAAGAGGGAAATACACCCTGGGTTTGAGCATCGATGCCCAGGACGCTTTCTCAGTGGTTTTCAAAGGCGCCGACAAGACCGTGCAGGCGCCTATGAAGGTCACGTCCGACAATCCGGAATTTCCTTATCTGACTTTCGCGATCTACCCCACGGACAAGCCTGACATTTTCGTGCTCGAAGGGCGTTGCGGGAAATATCGCGGGACCGTGGACTTGAAGGTTCCCTACTTGGCGGAACACACGCACGCCGCACCGAAGAATTAGGGCGGTCAGGAGCGCCTGGCCATTCGTAGCGTCTTCGCGTCTTGGTCGTGGAAGCTGCGCGCAATCCACCACGAAGACACAAAGACGCAAAGAACGTGTGGTTCAGACTGCCGGCGACAGCCTGGGGGGCTTCGTCACGACTTTCTGTTTCTGCTCATCGAAGTAGAGGATCTTCCCCTCACGATATGAATCCACCGCCATGGAGATAGTCGCCTGGGCCTTGTACGCCGTGAGGGAGTCCAGGACAGGCTTCTCGCGCGTCCGCATGCAGGCGAAGAAGTTCTGCATATGGCTCGGCCGCGGCTCCGTCATGAGCTTTACCTCCTCACTCCCCCATTTCTTCACCCATTCTTCCTTGTAAATACGCTGGGGAGTGACGGTAATGTATTCGACTTTCGATTCGAACTGACCGCCGGGAACCATCACAATCGTGCCCTCATGCCCGCGAATCAGGCCAGGGATGTGTGTGTCGTTGGCCATGCTCGAAGAAAGAACCAGCGTATGGCCCGCCGCGAAGTCCGCGGTCAGAGTAAAGGTGTCGGGCACCTCGCGCTCGTCTCTGAACACGTAGATGCCCCCGTTGCCGCTCACTCGATAAGGAAACTGGGCCTCACCCCAGCAAATGTTCAACGGGGCCATGACGTGGTAGAAGAGATCGGTTGCGATACCGCCGGAATAATCCCAGTATTTACGGAATCTGAAGAAACGGTCTGCATTCCATGGCCGGCTCGGGGCCGGGCCGAGCCACATTTTCCAATCAACGTAGTTGTCTCCGCTCGCGTTCGGACCCGCGTCCGCGTCAATGACGTAATTCCACTCCCCTTTCTCGGAATTCCGGTGATAGGAACCCTGACTCATGATGAGTCTTCCAATCATTCCGTCCTGAATCGCCTTGCGCGCTTTCCACCACTGGTCACTGGAAGTGGTCTGAGAGCCGACCTGCAACACCCGTTTGCTCTTCACGACCGTCTCATGCACATCCCTTGCTTCTTCCACCGTATGCGTCATGGGCTTCTCGAGATAGACATCCTTGCCGCGCTCCATAGCCTCACTGGCTATCTTGGCGTGCCAGTGGTCCGGTGTGGCGATGATCACCGCGTCAATATCATTCCTGTTTAGCAGCTCCCGGTAGTCCAGATACCCTTCTCCTTTGCACATCTCCTGGGCTCTGTTCTTGCGTTTGACGTAAACATCGCTCACCGCCAGGACCTGAATGTTTTCGGTCTCCTGCAATCTTAAAGCTTCCCTCAAAAGCCCGGTTCCGCGCCCACCCACACCGATGAGACCGGCGTGGATCCTGTCGTTGGCACCAATGATACGCGCCTTTGCGGGCAGGCTGACGACAGCGGCACCCAGCGCCATGCCTGCGCCGACCGCTGTTTTCACAAAATCCCTTCTGTTTAGCTTTGATTTCTCATTCATGGGGGCCCTCCCTTCCTGCACGATTCTTCGGGTGCGGTTCGACAATACAATGAACTCTCTTACCTTGTCATAGGAAATCCTCCGGAGTAATACAGTCCCGGTCGTTCTTGGTTTTTCACGAAAATTCTCGGTGCGCCACGTTCTTAGCGGCTTCGCGTCTTAGCGGTTAGTTCGGGCTCGCTTTCACCGCGAAGGCGCGAAGTGCGCAAAGGGAATCGCGAAGGTTTGGTCCACAGCAAACAGGTTGGGCGTAAAAGAACATAGGCTGGTAAGAATGCGGGAGAACGCGCGCTCCTACGAAGCTCGAATTCAGAAGGAGATAAACAGGCCCCGCCAGCAGAAGCAGGAGGACAGCCGCCCAAGGAAGAGAGTTCCTGGGCGGGCCGTGCACAGCGCGCGAATCCAAAAAGACAGGAAAATAGAAGAACGCGAAGATAGAAAGCAGGGGTCCAGACGTGGAGAAGCCCCGCAAGAATGTAGAAAAGCCCGCGTCGAAGGATCAAAAGGTGCGATCAGGCGCTCTTGCGAAGCTCGACCAGGACCTGCCGGGCCGCTGCCTTGAGCGTCTCCAAAACGCCCACTCCTTTGGGCGCGACTGCTTCATAGACAGGTTCCCCTTTCACCAGAAGCAGCTTCTTGAGCCGCTCTGCCGGAAGCGCGTTGGGGAGATCCCTCTTGTTGAGCTGCAGCACGTACGGAATCTTATTCAGGTCGAAGCCCTGTTCTTTCAAATTCAGGTTGAGGTTGGAGAGCGATTCGAGGTTCGCATCCAGCCGCTCTTCCTGCGAGTCTGCCACGAACACAACCCCATCCACCCCTTTGAGAATCAATTTGCGGCTGGCATCGTAAAACACCTGTCCGGGAACGGTGTAGAGGTGAAATCGCATCGAAAAGCCCCGGATCTGACCGAGATCGATGGGAAGAAAATCGAAGAACAGCGTACGTTCGGTCTCAGTGGCCAGGGAGATCATCTTCCCCTTGTTCTCCGGATTCGTGATCTGGTAGATGTGCTGCAGGTTCGTAGTCTTGCCGCCCAATCCCGGCCCATAATAGACCAGTTTGCAATTTATCTCGCGGGCGACGTAATTAATGAAAGTCAATGGATCCCCCTCCCCTATCCTTCGGTATTTAAGCGACTAGCGTCCAAAAAGCTTGTCAATGTCTTCGTCCGTAAAATCGAATGGCGACGGGCTGTTTGAAGGAACCGCCGCGTTCTTCTTGGTTTCCGTTTTCCGCGCGAACAGTTTGAAGACTTCTTCAAGGTATGCCGTCGTATGCTTCACCCTGAGCCGTACCAGCCCCAGTGAGACCTTTTCGTCAAAAACCAGCACCAGGCAGTACCTCCTGGAAACATCCGATATATGAATGTTCCGGTGTTTCCCCTGGTGATAAAGAATGGAAAACTCTGGTTCTCCTACGAGTCTCGCCAGCCCATCGGTGGCCGCAAGGTTCGCGGCCGCAAGAGACGATAGCGCCGTCAGGTCAATATCCTGGGCCGGACCCTCCGAGGCAATTTGATGACCGTCACGATCTATCAGCAAGATCAAGTCGATTCCGAGCTCCCGTTGGGTCTTGACCAGAATGGACTTCAGGCGTTGATATTCCGCCTCATACAGAACGATATTGCTTGCATTCATGAATGGATCGATCCCCACGCGACTCTCAGGAAGGGTTTCACAGAATCGTTACACACGGGAGACTCGTCAAAAATAAACTTCGGGGATCAACCCCGGCGCTCTCTAAGATTAACCCTCATAAGCCTTTCCGATGTTGGCGCTTGACTTATCGACAAAATTCCCCTAATAATAACTGGCAATTTTGGGTCCTTGTTCTGCTTTATTTGTAACCATTTGAATCTAAATAAATTATAGAACCCAGGAGCTTTCGCGTGGCAAGAGCTCTGGTAAGCAAGAAAGCGGATCGGTCAGGGTCGGGCAGATTGGCAAAAGGGCAGCGTAAAGTTCGTGCCAAAGCCAAGGGAAAATCGAAGTTGCACGTTCGCAAACACGCTAAACAGGTTAAGGCTGTCTCGGCAAAATCCCGAAAGAGATCGGTGGCGGAGAAGCCCAAACGGCGAGGATCTGCCGGCGAGGCCGTCAAGCAATCGCCACAGAAGGAACGTATGAGTATGGCTTCGGGAACCAAGAAAAGGATTTCTACGTCAGGCACTGTCACGGCTCCCCCTGAGAAACCTGTGCGGGCGCTAAGCGAGACAAAGACGACCCCGGGGGCCCTGTTGTTGCTGGAAAAGGGCATCAAGCTGATTTACCAGAGGGAGTTCAAGAAAGCCCGGCACGAGTTGGATTCGCTCATCGAAAGCTATCCCAGCGAGGCGGAAATCTCGGCCCGCGCCCGCAGTTATATCCAAATCTGTGATCGAGAGGAGGCTGCACAGAAAAAAACGACGGTGAGCAACGACCAACTCTACACGCTTGGCGTGATGGAGCACAACCGGGGTAACTACGACGGGGCTATCTCCTATTTCGAGCAACTCCTGGCAAACCATCCCAACGCGGACTACATTTACTATTCTCTGGCGGCTTCCAAGGCCCGGAAGAACGAAATTGCGGAAGCGATCCAAAACTTGAGAAAGGCGATCGATCTCAACGAAGACAACCGGGTCTACGCGAAAAATGATCCCGATTTTGCACCCCTCCATGTCGAAAGAGAATTTGTGGATCTGGTTGGGTTGAAGCTCGTTTAACCCGTCGACCGGCAGGCACATGAACCGTCCCCAAAAACTTCTGGACATCGTCTCCATTGGAGGAGGTACGGGATTGTCGTATCTCCTGAAAGGGCTCAAGCCCAGTGTAGCGCAACCTTCGTATGTGGAGGCGCCTGCCGGGAAGCCCTGGATTTCGCGGCTGACGGCTGTCGTGACCGTCAGCGATGACGGAGGCAGTTCCGGCAAGTTACGCGATGAGCTGCGGGTTCTTCCTCCAGGCGACATCCGCAATTGTCTCGTGGCTCTTAGCGCCGATGAATCGCTCATGTCCCATTTGTTTCAATACAGATTCCCCGGTGCGGGCGGGCTGCAAGATCACAGTTTTGGCAACCTGTTCCTGACGGCTCTGACAGGGGTCACAGGCGATTTTCTCAAAGCCATCCGTCTCACCTCCGAAGTCCTCGCCATCCGGGGCCGCATCTATCCTTCGACTCTGGAGGACGTGCGTCTGGTTGCCGAGACGACGTCGGGAGAGCGTCTCAACGGGGAATCCGCCATTTCCAGAACAAGCACGCGCATACGGAAGATCGCCCTCACCCCCCGCACGTGTCAACCCGTACCGGCTGTGATCCAGGCTCTGCGCGACGCGGACATTATCACGCTGGGACCCGGCTCGCTGTACACCAGCCTGCTGCCTAATCTCCTGGTACGCGGAATTGCGAAAGAGATCCGCAAGTCCCCAGCTTTAAAGATCTACATAGGCAACTTGATGACGCAGGCGGGCGAGACCACGGGGTTCACCGCCGCGGACCATGTCGAGGCCATTCGGCAGCACGCGCGAAGCAGGCTCTTCGACGTGATTATTCTCAATCGCAAGCCGATTGCCGCCGCAGTGCTGGCGCGCTATCGTAAACAGGGCTCCGTGCCTGTGGCAACAGACCGCGACCGCCTTTCGGAGCAGGGTCTTGAAATTTACCAAGGGGACCTGCTGGCGCAGGCGAACGTGGTTCGTCACGATCCCGGACTCCTCGCGAAGGCGGTCCAAGCCAGTTACGAGCGTTGGAAGACGCGCTCCGCCGAGAGCAAGCAGACAGTACTCGTTTGAACCATGGAAAATCTCTGCGCTGTGATCCTGGCCGCAGGAAAAGGGACCCGCATGAGAAGCAATAGGGCCAAGGTCCTTCACAACCTGTGCGGCACTCCCATGCTCCGGCTGGTTTATTCCGCGGTTGCAGCGCTCGAGCCGGAGCAAGTCTTTGTCGTGATTGGACAGGATGCCGAGCGGGTGTGTGGATCTTTGGAAGGGTTTCCCGCGTACTTCGTTCATCAGAAGGAGCAGCTGGGCACGGGACACGCCGCGATGGCAGCCGGCGAGCTCCTTTCCCAACGCAGGGGACACGCTCTCGTCGTATTCGGAGACGCCCCCAGGATCAAGGCGGCCACACTGCGCAAGCTCGTTCAACACCATCGCAACTCGAAAGCGGTGACGTCGCTCCTGACGGCTCTCGCGGCGGATCCCTTCGGGTATGGCCGTATCCTGCGCAACCCCCAGGGAAAAATTGAGGCGATCGTGGAAGAGAGGGACGCCACCCCGGAGCAGCGGAAAATCCGCGAGGTGAACCCGGGGTTTTACTGCTTCCAGATCCCGGACCTGATCGATGCGCTGGGAAAGCTCACAAACAACAACGCTCAGAAGGAGTATTACATCACGGACCTGGTCGCTATCCAGCGGCAGGACGGGAAAGAAGTGGAAGCCGTTCTGCACGACGATTTCGAGGAACTGCGCGGTATAAATACGCGCCGGGAACTGGCGGAGCTTTCCAGGGCCCTCTCGAAACAGAAGAACCTTGAATTGATGGAGTCCGGCGTTACGCTGATCGATCCAGACTGCGCGTATGTCGATCTCGACGTTGTTGTCGAAAAGGACGTGATCCTCTATCCGATGGTGACGCTCGAGGGCAGGACTCGCATCGGGGAAGGAACCGTAGTCCGTTCCGGGACACGCATCTCGAATTCCAGGATTGCCCCCGAAGTCGAAATCCTTGAATCCTGTCTTATCACGGACTCTGAAATTGGCAGCGGGACCACGGTCGGCCCTAGCGCCAGGGTCAGGGATCAAGCCGTGATAGGCTCTCGGTGCCGGATAGGCAACTTTGTGGAGATCAAGAAAAGCACCCTGGGAGACGGGACGAAAGCCGCGCACCTTGCCTACGTCGGCGATGCCGTCATCGGGAGAAATGTCAACATCGGGGCCGGCACGATTACCTGCAATTTCGACGGCCAGCGCAAGAATGTCACCACGATCGAGGATGACGCTTTCATAGGAACCGATTCTCAACTGGTTGCGCCCGTCCGCATCGGCCGGGGGGCCTACGTGGCGGCCGGGAGCTGCATTACGGAGGATGTTCCGCCGGAGGCTCTGGCAGTAGCACGCGCCAGGCAGATAAACAAGGAAGGTTGGGTAAGGCGGAAATTAATGCGGACCGAGCCCAAGTGAAGTCTCCGGGCCGCTCCTTTCTTCATTCGTCCGAGAGCAGATGATTAACTGTCGCAACTGTATTAACTGGATCGACGAAAGCCTGGAGCAGATCGAGGCTGACGTTGACACACACCAGCATATCTTCATGGGCTGCCGGATCTACGGTCATGTCCAAAACAACACCGCGCTCGAAACCTGCCCGCATTACGTCGAAAGCGGGAATCTCTTCACGCTTTGCAATACCTGTCATACGACCGTACCCAAGGTATGCGTCTCGCTGGGCGAGTGCGTCAACTGTACCGACACAGATCTCTTCTGCGTCGATCACTGCATCGGGGGCGACAACCGGAAGTTCTGCACCCACTTTGTCCGCCTATACACCGAAGGGGCGCATCTCATCGAAGGTGACCGCGCATTCGAGCTCTTTCCCGTCCTCGGCATGCCTGGCCAGAAAGAACCTGTGACCGTTGAAATCCAGGACGACGAGAGTATCCCGGACTCTCTTCTCCCCGGCATCGAGCCCTCCATCCCGAAAAAGAAGGCCGAGAGCTAGACAGGGAGCCTGCCGGGCAGCCACCCAACATCTTTCACCTTCGCGCCCTTCGCGGTTAGTTCTGACTCAGCTTTACCGCGAAGTCGCTAAGTGCGCAAAGAAACGCGAAGATTCTATTGGTTGCGGCTAATGCAGGACAGCCGTCGTAAGAATCGGCAGGCTCACGGCAGATCTCCCAGCGCCGCATTC
>QHZE01000534.1 GCA_003225335.1 Acidobacteriota bacterium | reverse complement strand
CCCAAGCCAGCGCCAGGACGGCGCGAATCTTCCTCATGCAAACCCCCTCGGATAATGTCGTCTCTAAACCTTATAACAGACGCCGCACAAACCAAAGAAACACTTCAAGCCAAAGCGTGATGCCTCAGTTACGCGTGGCGCGGGTCGCCAAGGGGAGCGGGCGCATCCTTCCGTCTTCTCATTTGTCAGTGGTCATCGGTCATTTGTCATTTGTCCTGCCGCCCTACTTGAGGAGCCACTGTTAGGCTGCTTCGGCAGTGCAGCCTGAATGCTGAACTCCAAACTTGGCGATCGAAAACGATCAATGACAAATGAGAAGTGGGTCTGTTAGGGCCGCTGGTAACTGATGGATGACCCCTCTGTACTACTAAGCCGAAAATCCTTTGCAAGCCGCCAAGGATTTTTCCAACATTCTTGGGGCTCTTCTTTGGAGTGCGCAAGCTTGCTTGCGCCTTGACGGACTCGGAACAAACTCCACGCGAAGAAAGGCGGCAGCAAGCTGAGCAAGCTGCCGCACTCCAAACAGCACAGTGGAACAGGTTTTGGTTGCGACTATGCCGCGCCAGGTTCATCCACTTCATCCACTGTGAGGCTATGAGGGGGAACTGTGGTATCTTCGGGCTTGTATGGACAAGCCCGTCGGGTTCCTGGGAGGAACAGGAATAGAAGGAAAGGGGCTGGCGCTTCGCTTTGCTCTGGCGGGTGTGCCTGTCGTCATCGGATCGCGCTCGGAGGAGCGAGCACGATCGGCGGCACAGGAGTACAACACGTTTCTCGGAAAGCCGCTCCTGCGCGGCATGGTGAATCGCGACATGCTCGCCTCGGCCGGAATTGTCTTTCTCACCGTCCCGGCAGATCACGCCGTGGCTGCTGTGGAAGCCTGCCGCGACGATTTTCCATCCGGGCTCATTCTCGTGGACGTGACCGTACCCACGCAAATAAAAGAAGGGCGTGTGGAGTACCTGGAGCGCAAGGAGGGATCCAACGCCGAACTGATCGCCGCCCATCTGCCCGATCGAGTGCGTCTCGTGGGCGCTTTCAAGACCGTGCCGGCGCACGTACTGGCAGAGCTGGACACCCCTCTGGAGTGCGATGTCTTTGTTTGCAGCGATTCCAAAGAAGCGCGGGGAGAGGTGATGGAGCTCGCAAAGCGAATCCCCAGCCTTCGTCCTCTGGATGCCGGCCCCTTGGGCATGGCGCGCACTCTGGAGCGCATGACGATTCTCGCCATTCACCTCAACCGCCGTTACAAAAAAAAGGGGGCGCGCTACAGTGTCGTGGGAATTTGATACTGCACCATGAGAATTGCGGCGCTGGCAGGCGGTGTGGGCGCGGCTAAATTCCTCTCCGGCCTGGTCGAGGTTTTCCCGGCGGAGGATCTCACCGTCGTTGTCAATACGGGAGACGATTTCCAGTGGCTTGGCCTGTACATCTGTCCCGATCTGGACACTCTCACCTACACGCTGGCCGGCCTGGCGCACCCGGAACGCGGTTGGGGCGTTCGCGGAGACACGTTTCACACGCTCGCACGCCTGCAAGAGTTGGGCTGCGACACCTGGTTTCTGCTTGGAGACCGCGATCTGGCGACGCATATTTACCGCACCGCGGCCTTGCTCCGGGGGCAGAGTCTGAACGATGTCACGCATCGGATCTGCCTGGCCAACAAGATCCGCGCCACGCTTCTTCCGATGACGAACAGTCCCGTCCCGACTCAGGTTCACACGGACGAAGGAATTCTGCCATTCCAGGAATATTTCGTCCGCAGGAAATGCGAGCCTCGCGTGGCGGGCTTCACCTACAGCGGAGCGGAAAGATCCCACGCGGCCCCCGGCGTTTTCGAGGCCCTGCGGGAGGCGGGAGCCATTTTGATCTGCCCCAGCAACCCTTTCATAAGCATTGCTCCGATCCTCGCCGTGCCGGGGATCCGGGAAACCCTGCGCAATTCCACCGCGAAGGTCATCGCTATCACTCCGATCATCGCAGGGAAGTCGGTTAAGGGCCCGGCCGCGACCATGCTCGAACAACTGGGACACGAGGTGTCGGCCGTCTCGGTAGCTCGCATGTATCAAGAATTTCTGGACGTCTTTGTGCTGGATCGGCGAGACGCGGACCTCGAACCGCAGATTGCTTACCTGGATATAGAAGTTAAAGTCGCAGAAACGTTGATGGACACGCACGAGCGAAAGGTGGACCTCGCCCGGGAGGTGCTCGCTCTGATTTGACAATTGTTTGCTACAGAGACACAGAGGCACAGAGGAAAAAACCCCTCTGTGGCGTTCTCCTGGGAGCGCTCGCATCTTGCGTGCTGGGCGTTATATAGAAACCTGGTGCGGACAGCCGCAACCAAAAAACAAAACAACTCCCAGGTTTGGAGGCCAGCCTTCCGGCTGCCCTGGGTCCGTACAGGCTAAAGCCTGAACTCCGAACCTCACCGCAGAGACGCGGAGGTCGTCCCTGGGAGCGCACGCTTCCAGCGTGCTTACGGTTTCGCGATTATTGCCAGAGCACGCAAGATGCAAGATGCGTGCGCTCCCAGGGACGTCTTTGCGCTGAGACTCTTTGGTTGCGGCTACGCTGGTGTTCCGAACCTCCGTTGCGAATTCGGGAGCCGATAGCCCATGAGCACAGTGATATTGGTGCCGGTCAAGGATCCTGCAAAAGCCAAGGCGCGAATGGCTCCGATTTTGACAGCTGAAGAACGTTCTCTCCTGGCTCAAACGATGTTTGAAGACCTCGCAGAGGCCTTGTGCGCTCCACCGGAGCGACACGTCGTTCTGGTCACAAACTCCGAGGCGGCTTCGGAGAGAGCACGGTCTTTGGGTTGGCGGGTTCTGTGGGAAGAGGAACAGATATCTGAAAGCAACTCCGTAGATCGCGCAGCGGCGCTCCTGGCCCGTGAGGGAGTGGCAGCGGCGCTGAGGGTTCCCGCGGATGTTCCCCTCATCCGTGCCCAGGACATAGACGAGTTGCTGAGCATCGTGCCGGACGCTACTTCGGCGCTTCTGGTTCCCTCCTGGGACCGTACGGGAACGAACGCTTTGCTGCGCAGACCTCCGGACCTCTTCCCGTCCCGGTTTGGACCCAACAGCTTGGTTCTGCACACTCAGGAAGCCTGGAGAGCGCAGGTCCGCCTCGCAATTGTCGAAAACGCAAGGATCGCACTAGACCTGGATGACGCCGCGGATATTCTGCGGTTCACCGAGCTGGATTCGGAAACCAGGACCGGCCGGCTGCTTCAAAAGCTTCGGATCGCAGAAAGGATAGTCCAGAATGTCCGGTAGAGAAATCCGCATCCGAGGATTGGAGGGGATGCCCGAAATACACCCCGGCGACAACTTGTGCGAGAGGATCCTCAATGCGCTTGGCACCGACCCCATACGGCCCGGGGCGATCTTCGTCGTTGCCCAGAAAATCGTGAGCAAGGCCGAAGGGCGAATCGTCCGTTTGGAGACGATAGCGCCTTCGGCCCGTGCGCAGCAGTGGGCGGAAAAATACAACAAGGACCCGCGCATCGTGGAAGTCGTTTTTCGCGAAAGCAAACGCATCGTCCGGATGGATCGAGGCGTGCTTATCGTCGAGACGCACCATGGGTTCGTCTGCGCCAACGGAGGCGTTGACGTTTCCAACGCTCCGAAAGGGAGCGTCGTCCTCCTGCCGGAAGATCCGGACCGCTCCGCAATGCAGCTTTGCCGGGAACTGGAGATGGCTCTGCACTCCCCGCTCGCCGTCATAATCTCCGATACGTTTGGGCGGCCCTGGCGCCAGGTTTCTACGGACGGGCTTTACAGCCCACCGTATTGGCTGTTGCCGACGAGCTGGCGTCGGCAGCCGAGCTCGTCATGTGAAAGACGCTCGGCATCCCGGTGGCCGCAATTGAGGGTTTTCCGTCGGAAAGGGTTCCCGGATCGGGGCGGGATCTGATTCGCCCTCCCGAGGAAGACCTCTTTCGATAAGACACGGTCTCTCGTGGGTTCTTGACGCAGCCTTTACCGCAAAGACGCGAAGACGCAAAGAATCGCTAAGAAACGGCCTCCAGCGAGGCGTCACCACCACTCGCCGTCAAGCCGGGTGAGCAGGGCGTTGCCGGAAAGGATTGCGTGGACGATCTCCTCTCTCGTCGAATGGACGAGCAGCCGTCCGTCGCCGAATCGGATCAGGCAGCCCCGGGTGGAAAGGGGCCCTACGAGCCTTGGCTCGATGCGTCCGTACAGACCCGCAGCGCCGAGCTCGCGCGCGCGATATGCAAGCTGGTCGAATACCGTCTCCGCGCCCTGCTCCGTGGCCGCGAATTGGAGCAGGCGGCAAAAACCGCCCCGGCGCAGCTGGCAGACGTACCAGCCCAGGACCTGGCCGTTCCTCTTGACCAGCTCCGCCCACCTGGGGCCGCGCCTGACGAGTCGCGGCTGGACGGGACCCCACCGCGAGATGTCATCGAGCTCTTCGAAGAGCCACTCGAGGTACCGCAGATCGTAATCCGAGCGGAGTCTCGCGGACGCCGTGACGGTTGGCAGGTGCTCGAGCATGGCGGCGGGAGTGAGGTCCTCGACGGTGCCGTCCGGCTTGGCGGGAACGAGCGTCTTCGCGGCCAGTCGCGCCGACACCCAGTCGAATGCGGACCACGCCGGCCGAAGGCCCGCCTGGAGAGGCCTGACCGACCCGCCTCCGAAAAGATGGTCGCTGGCCAGTTGTGACGGCCGGAACACCCTGACGAAGGACAGGCAGCCGAGATGAGCGGTCTGCCCTCCCAGCGTTTCCGACATGCGACGCACGGTCTCGGTCGCCCCGTCAGTGACGGTGAGGTCCTGTGGACCTGCGCGGAACGCCCGCATGAGCAGCGCGCCGACGGCCTGCCCTCGAACGCGCGGGTGCGTGAGCAGGTACGCGCTGCACGCCATCCGGATCGGGCGGCCGTCGAACAGCATCCGGCGCGGGTTCGAGCAGATCAGGCCGACGATCTCACCTGCGTCCTCGTACACGAGGGACGGAATATCTGGATCGGCCCAGGGACTGTCGAAGAGCGTCCGCTCGAAGAAGCCGGCCAGCTGCGGCAGCGGCTTCGACGCCCCCGAGCGCATCACGAGTTCGAAGAGCCCGACGACTTGCGGGAGATCTTTGCGCTCAAGCGGCCGGATCCGGCTCACGCGCGACTCCCCTCATCTGCCGGGCCGTGAGTCTGCGGCGCGTGGTCGTCGGCGGTCCAGGCTCTCGGCCTTGCCACGTGCCCCCGCCAAACGGGTAAGGTGGAGGGCAGGTTCCGCGGATAGGAAGAACAAAGAACAAGCGGAACTTTCGTGTCGACGCCGCGCGCGGATAGGAAAACCATAAGACACATTTTGCGCTCGAAGGCGGTTACGAGACCGCCACTCCTCAGGTCTCGTGCCTACTGACTGTTCTGTATGTGCGAATTGTACACCCAAGCGATGGGAACCCTTGCGAAAATTGGAGGGCGAGGTTCGGAGTTCAGGCTTCAGCCTGCCCCAGTTCAGCGCAGCTGAAGGCTGAACTCCATACCCGGTTCGGGCGGTGCGAGTGCCTTGCTGTCATTGCTCACTTGTTGAAAGAGGCTGCAACTCTTGAAACCAGCGAAGCGTTTCGCGCAGGAGGACCACCTGGCCCACGACAATGACCGCAGGGGGCTGCAATTCAGGGATGTGGGCGGACAATTCACCGAGCGTGCTGACGAAGGTTCTCTGGCTGGTGCGCGTCAAATTTAGCACTCCCATCAGAATGACCAGCGTGCCCACGTGCCGTAGTATCGCCGCAAAGTTCGGGAGCTGTTCAAGGCCGCATCCGTGCCCGGTCACGACTGCGAAGCTGCTCGATATGCCGCGTTGCGTGAGAGGAATCCCAGCGAATGCCGGCACTGCCGTCGCGCTGCTGACCCCGGGCACGATCTCAAAAGCTATGCCTCTTTCCGCCAGAAAGGCCGCCTCCTCCCCTCCTCGTCCGAATACAAAAGGATCGCCGCCTTTGAGCCGCACGATGGTCCTGCCCATGCGGGCGTGCGTTTCCATCAGAGCGTTTATCTCTTCCTGAGGCAACGCATGATGGCTCGACTCCTTCCCCGCATAGACCCGCTCGGCATGGGGCGGCGCTTCGTCGAGAAGAGAGCGATCCACGAGCCGGTCATAAATAAGGACGTCTGCGGCCTGAATGCACTGGAGCCCGCGGACGGTCATGAGCCGAGGGTCCCCGGGGCCGGCGCCCACAATGAAGACCTTGCCATTCATGACTTCGCCCTTTCCGGCTGCGGCGTCGTGGCAATTTCCTTCCCGGATTCATCCGCGGATCTTGGTGCGTCTGTAACCCGCGAGGGCGCGGGTTCAGCCGTCCCGGAGGAACACGTATCGAGAAGGGAGGCTTTAGCCGCTGAAGTGTCCGTCATCACAAGTTGATGCGGCCCTTCAGGGGCTGAAGCCCGGGCCTTTGTTGTGCCGTAACGGCTCGGCTGAAGCCGCGCCCTCCCGTCTTCGTCTGTGTTCGCTCGAGGCCTCTCGCCGCGTTGCAGCGCGGGGAGGATTTCCGTGTCCAGGAGCCGGTACCAGGCTTCGCGGCGCTCCTCAAAGTCGGGATACCGCGACTTGAGCTCCTCGCGCGCGAGGCGAAGTCGATCGAGCACCTCGGCGTATTCGTCTCCCAGTATTTCGCCGATGAAGTCGCGCAGGCGCGCGGCGAGCGCCGGAGCAACTCCGGAAGTGGACACCGTGACCACAAGATCGCCTCTGCGGAGAACCGCCGGCACGATGAAATTGGAGCGCGCCGGGTCGTCCACGGCGCAGCAGAGTATCCCGCGGGCCTCCGCTTCCTCGAAGATCTCCTGTTGGAGCTCCGGCCGGTTCGTGGCGGCCACGACGACCCGAACATCGTCCAGATCCGCGCGTGTGAACTCACGCGGCTCCCTGGGCAGGCCTGCCGATTCGATCAGCTCCGCCATTTCCCGGGAACATTGGGGGGCGATCACGCGCACGCGCGCTCCCGACTGGAGCAGAGCGCCGGCTTTGGCAGCGGCAACCGGGCCCCCGCCAACGACAAGGGCCGTCTTCCCTTCCAACAGCACATGCACGGGATAGAGTTTCATAAATGAAAAGGCCCGCCCCCCGGGGTTGAAGCCGGTGGCGGGCTGGAAACAGAGCAATTTGCGCTATCGAATTTTAATCTACGCCAGCTGCCACCCATGCATGGCGCAGCACGCGGCAACACACGCACCTGTCATGTGTCTGGCACATTGTAAGCCTCTGCGGGAGGGTGCTGCAGACCGACCGCTTCAATCTTTTGGGTGTCAAATTCCTTATGGCTTTTAGCCAAGCTGCAGCATTCCAGAGCATAACCCTCTTTCTACCGCGCAATATCGAGCCTGTCAAGGCAGATTCAGGCAACGGGTGTCACCAAGTACATGATTCCATGAATACGCCAACGTCTTCTTTGAGATAAGCCAGGGCGCGCTGGGAGCTTAGCCGGGGTGAGCCAAAGCGAACCCCCGGAATATTGCAATTAACCAATGTGCCCCGGCAGGGGCGCAGGGAGCTCCTGCAACCCCTGCCGGGGTGCGTATCGTTATTCCTCTTCTACCCGGGGCTCGCTTCGCTCACCCCCGGCTAATTTCCTTTCGCCCCGCTGGGGCGAAATACGTTGCCGTATTTATGAAACGTAACTCGCACTTTTAATTCCACCCTGCGCATTGACGAACCACGGTCCTGTCACATAGAATGTGTGACTAAAGGTGTTTATGGTGATAGGACATGAGGCGTGATGTGAAAAGAAAGAAGTCGTCAAACACGGTGCGTCGCAGCGTGGCTCTGCCGCGCCGTCTGGTGGAGGAAGTGACGGCGCTCGCTCCTCCCGAATTGCGTCAGAACCTGAATCGCCTTGTGACGGTAGCCTTGAAGGAGTTCGCAGACAGGCAGAAGGCGTTGGAATTTGAAAAGGTTATGGCAGAAATGGCAACCGACCCGGGTATTAAATCCGAAAATGCCGTGATTTCAACAGAGTTTGCGATAGCCGAGACCGACGGACTCAAGAATGATTAACCGCAGTCAGATATACTTCGTAAATCTCCATCCTACGCGGGGTCGAGAACAGGCCGGGCGCCGCCCTGTACTGGTTGTTTCAGCAAACGCAATCAACCGTCAACCCCTGGTTGTCACCGTGGTAGTAGGAACAAGATCGAGCAATGTGCCCAAGGATTATCCGACCAACGTCCGGGTGACGGCAAAGGAAACTGGGTTAGCAGCGGACACAGTTTTTCTCTGCTTTCAGATTCGCTCTCTGGATCCTTCCAGTTTCTTGAATCCCAAGACCCACAGGCCGGAACTTGCCGGAATCATGCCCGCCGCCCGCATGGCAGATCGAGCCTGTCAAGGCAGATTCAGGCAACGGGTGTCACCAAGTACATGATTCCATGAATACGCCAACGTCTTCTTTGAGGGCGCCCTGGGAGGGCGCTGGGAGCTTAGCCGGGGGTGAGCCAAAGCGAACCCCCGGAATATTGCAATTAACCAATGTGCCCCGGCCCCTGCTTATCAATGCAATTTGTCCTTGGGTACTTTGCAAAGCCAAGTCAGCCCCCGCCGACTTTGAGGCTCCGGGAAAAAAACGAGAGCACCCGCTCTTCATACTGGCTTCCTGCGAATCGGTGGAAGTTGACGTGCCCGGCCCCGGTCACCACCCAAAGCTCCTTCGGCTGCGGCGCCATGTCGAACATGCGTTTTGATTCCGCAAGAGGCGTCCGCGTGTCCTCGCTCCCTGCTATCAGGAGCACCGGACAGCGCACGGCCGCGATGCCGCGAATCGGTCGCAATTCTGCGGGATCGAATCCAAGACGCGGTTTGACTTGGAGTGTCAAGAGCGGAGCGACGTATCGGCCCAGCGATCCGAAACGCAGCACGAGGCGGTCCGCCACCGCTTCTTCCAAAGTGGCGTATACCGCTTCAAGCACCAGTGCGTCCACCTCCAAAGGCCGCGGGCCCACCAACGCGGCAGCCCCGCCCTGTGAACTGCCGATCGCCCCGACTCGGGCGGAGGGCATCAAACCACGAACGAATTTCACGGCTGCCTCGGCGTCGTACGCCTCGCGGTGGCCAAACGTGATGTGCGCCCCCGGACTTTCGCCGTGGGCTTGAAAGTCGAACGCTAGAACCGAGTATCCCGCAGCCGCCAAGAATCGGGCCCGGCTCATCATGCTCAGGCGGTTCGCACGTACCCCGTGCATAAGAACAATTACCGGCCACCCGTCGTGGCCCCGAACGAACCAACCATGGATGGTGCTGCTGAATTTGCTGGGGAACGTCACAGCTTCCACGCGAAGATCGGCCGGAGGCTGCCCTACGGTTGACATTTCAGGCGCTACAAGAAGGCCGCCCGCCCAGAGCGCCACGACCGAGATCGTGATTATCACCGCGATAAGCGCAGCGGCAGCTCGCTTCATTGGATCGGTCCACTGAGGCCCGGCGGGTCAGGAATTGTTTCATCACGCCACATCATAACCACAGTACCGACGATTCTGCACCGTTTCGTCAGCCGGTCGCTCTACCGGTGCGGAAACAGACATAGACACCGACTCCGTTCAGAGCTAACCAGACCAGGTAGAACTGCGTCACGTACCCCCCACGCTGCCGCGCGAATCGCGGGACCGACGAATGGGTCCTGAATCTCCAAGTGACTTGCGTACAGCCAGAGAAGACCGAAAAGAGTGACGAGCGCGCCTCCCCACCACCAGCGCCAGGCCGCGATCGTGCCGATCCCGCCCAGAAGCGCAGAAGCCCAGTGAAACAAGGTTGACGGTTCCTTGTCCATGACCTCGGCATTCGCAGCCAGGGCTGAGCTCAGTATTAGGGCGAGCAAACCCACGAAACGGAATTTGCAACGCATGTCACGGACGATTCCTGAGCGAAGCGAACCCCCGGGATAGAATAGAAATAACGATACGGTTGCCGGAGCTCCCCGCGCCCCAGCCGGGGCGCGTTGGGCACGTAGGCGCGGGTTCCAGGGGCTCGCAAAAAGCGCTCACCCCTGCCTAAGTTCCTCCCGCTCCGGAGCGGTAGGCACGACTGAAAGGAGTGGCCTGACTGGGCTCACTCGCTATGTACCAGCGAGCGACCTCATACCGCCGAGGGCAGGGAACCGCCGATGCACGCCGATGAGCGGCACCGAACATCGGCGTGCATCCGCGTTCATCGGCGGTTTCAAACAACTGCGCTTGTTCCATTTCTCTTTTATCAATCAGCCATGCCTCTCGGACTAAATTTGACCAGTTTGTGAACTTGGCCACCACCAAGTAGAACTAGCAAGTGCCTGATGGTAGAAGAGCCCCCGAACTCATTCGTGCCAGGTTTAGAGTTCAGCCTTTCAGGTTGCACTGGACCCGAGCAGGCCAAAGCCTGAACTCGAAACGTAATGACTCGGTGTTCGGAGTTCAGCCTCCAGGCTGCTTGCGCAGGCTAAAGCCTGAACTCCGAACAGGTCAACGGGGGGGGAGCATCTTGCGCCAGTCATCGATCTGGGAGTCCGTTCCCCCCTGCGCCAGGAAATCATCGATGAAAAGCTTCGCCTCAACATACCTGCCCAGGCGCATGGCCGTGCGCGTGAGCAGGAGATACACATCCAGGGGTGGCGACAGGACCAGATCGAGAATCCTGCGATAGGTCTTATACGCTTCGCCGGTGCGGGCATCGGATTCATAGACTCTGCCCAACTGCATAAGGAGCCCGAGGTCCCGCGGGTGGCGGCGAGTCATGAGCTCCAGGGTCTCTTGCGCGGCGCTGCGAAATCCGGCGGCAATGAAGGCTTGAGAAAGAGCCAGACCAATGTTCTTGTCCTCCGGGGAAAGGGCGAAGGCCTTCTGAAGAGCTT
>QHZE01000533.1 GCA_003225335.1 Acidobacteriota bacterium | reverse complement strand
CCTGGCCGATTTTGTTGATGGAATCCTTGATTCGTTGGGTTACCGTTGAGCGGGCCCTCTCGGCATGCGAACCGACCGGCCGTTTCTTGCCACCCAGGCCGACGGCGGTGGCCAGTTGTTCAGCAATACAATTCATCTCCTCCTGAACCCTGGCAGTTCGTTCCCAATCACCAAATCCTTCAGCTTCGGTCAGATCTTCACGCAGGTCTTTCAGCCGGTGCCGGTAAGCCGCTTTGGCCTGCGGGTCGAGGATCGGACCAGAACTCAGTGCGTCGGCACTGGGAAATGGGGCGGGCGACGCGGGCGTGCTGGCGCCTTCGACTTCCGTCAAGACGGGTAATTCCGCGAATTCGGCGATCAACTCACTGACGTGGAACTCTTTTCCGGGACGGCGCAGCAGCGACGCGAGGCACTGCAAACCTCGGGTGGCTCGCAGGCGCGCGACCTGCCCTTGATAACGGATCGTCCAGTAATCGCCTCGCAATAGGAACGCCGAGTCTTCGCGCGGGCCAAAAGCCGGACACTTGGTGAGAGGTCCCCGCAATTCTTCAAGCAGCAACTCTCCGAGCTCTCGGGAATTTGTCGGCAGTTCGCCAACGCCTTCGATGCTCCCGCGCACGATTTTGAGCGCTTCGTCGTGTTGCCCTTTCTCCAGAACGATCATCGCGCGGGCGACCGCGTTTACGCGCATGAGGTCCGGCCGCCAAGGCTCGAGCTGCGCGCGGTCCTCCTCCTGCTCGGCAAATCGTTTGAGAAAATCGAGCAGTTGCAGGTTCCACCTCGTGTCGCGTTCGACGCGCACCCAGTCCTTGAGTCGGCAGAAGTGCAGGAAACGACAGTACCAGAGCGTCCCCTCATCGAACAACTCGATGCAATCCGCAGCTCCGATTTTGAATGCATCCTCCGCACCCGCGTTCCTCGCCGCCGTAAGCCGCGTCTGTTGATACTCCAATGCAGATTCGGAGTTCTGCACTCGCTTACCATCAGGCCTTCCCTCAACTTCATACTCCTCAAGGCCCATGGGCAGTCGGACCAGAATAATCTCTCGCCCGTCCACGCCTCTTTCGAGCCGGACGTAATTTTCCGGATCGTAGGGCCAACTGTCGAGGAATTGCCGCACATCAGGTGATCGGCTCATAGCTCCTTCGAGCTGCTTCGTGGACAGTAAGACCGAGACTTCGCCTTGTAAAGGAGAAAAGACCAAAAGGAGTTCCAGAGTTGTAGACAGTCGCAGACGTCGAAGATTGACATGCGAGCAAAGCGGCTAGAGATCATGTCGAATTTTGGCGACCGAGTATCCTCTGTCGCAGCGCTGAGGCGGGCCGCGTGTAGGTAAGGAGGAGACCTGGCGCTGTCCGGGCCGCGGATTCTTGATGCGCGACCGATGCCACCGATCCGCGGCCGCGAACTCCGTCTCGCGAATTTGTAACTCGACGGCACAACAACGAGTATCCGTTGCAGGCATTCGTGCCAAAAGCACCGGACTTTTCAAAAAAATTTCTGCAAAATTCTGAACTTGTGACACGAAAATTCACAATGTGACACGAAAATTCACGCCTAAATATATGGGCGCTCGATGCACGACCGGAACGGCCAAGAAAGTCACGTGCCAGTTTTCGAGTCTGCGTGTGAAAACTATCAAAACGATTTTGCGCGAAACCACGACAGCGTCGTGTGCCGAGTCACACTCGGGGAAGAACCGAAGGCAGGAGAAAGTCCGCCCGCTCATTTTCGTAGGCGCGGACATGAAGAACGGTAGTTCGACCTTCCAGTCGGAAAGTCGAAAAGGAAGTTTGGAAGAATGAAAAAAGAAAGGAAACGGAAGATGAAAACGGCAGCCAATAAATTCCGAGTTGGACAACTGCACTCAACACAAAAACCTCGCGCTCAGGCATGGACCTTGATTGCCATGAAAAGCGCAACGACAAACAAGCAATGTCCTATCAGTAACATACGAACAGTCATCATGCTCGCGCTGATGATGCTCGTCGGTGCGGTCGGCACGTTGACCGCGCTCGGCGCGAGTACAGTAGGAAGCTTCGAGATCGAAGGCAATCTCGCTGACGACTCCGGTCCTGGTGAACCGATCGATTGGGCGACCCCGCCGCCCAACCTCGGCACGTTCACCGATACGGTCGGCAGCAACGACGACGTTTTCGGCCAAGGCTCGAAGGAACTGGAGCCGGCGGGCTGGACGTGCGTGACCGGATCGGTACCGAGCAAGGACGACATCAAGGACGGCGCCATCTCGGCCAGGCTCGTTGATGGAAAACAGTACTTGTACATCAACTTCACGCGCGCCGGGGTAAACGGCGACGCTCACATCGACTACGAGTTCAACCAGTCGACCGCGTCCAACCCGGCCTGCCCGGAGACGGCTCAGCGCACCGATGGAGACATCATCATCTCTTTCGACACCGAGCAGGGCGGCAGCCAGATCTTCGTGCGGGCGTTCAGGTGGACCGGCACCGCGACGGCGGGGACGCTCACAGAGTTCCCCCTCGGCAGCCAGTTCGTGACCTGGGACGGCGCGGTGAACATCCCGAACACGATCCCCGGCCACGTGGCGGGGGATTTCGGCGAGGCCGCACTCAACCTGACGGACACAATCGGCCCGATCGCGTGCGGCCAGTTCGCGACCGCCTACATGAAAACCCGCGCTTCGACGGCGATCAACGCCGAGGTCAAAGACCGCACCGCCAGGCAACAGTTGCACAGCTTCTGCCCCAACCTGGTGCTGCTGAAGCAGGCGGACGCCACCGCGGTGGCTCCGGGCGATACGGTCACCTACACGCTGACCTACTCGAACACCGGCGACGGGCCCGCGACGAGCGTTGTCATCAACGAGCCGATCCCGGCGGGGACCGAGTTCGTCTCCTGCACGGGCGGGTGCACGACGAGCGGAAGCCCGGTTGCGAACGCGTCCTGGTTAATTGGAACTGTCCCACCTGGCGGCAGCGGCAGCGTGACCCTGACGGTGCGCGTGCTGGCGACCGTTGGGTGCGACGTCTGCAACGTCGCGACGATCTCGAGCACGGAGCAGGGCTCAGTCGCCTCGAATCAGGTGTGCCTGAAAGGTAACCCCGCGCCGATACCCGCCCTGGCCAACGCGCACGACAGCGCCTTCGGCGCCTCGGTTGTCTTCCCGACGCTCGGCCTCGATCAGAAGCTCGTGCCGGTGGAGAGTAGCCAGTCGGGCGTCGGCTCGGATAGCCAGAGCGATCAGGTCCTCGCGGTCAGGGTCCCGGTTGCGACGGGCGAGATTCTCCAGTCGGACGTAATGCGGACCTCGAGCAAGAGCACGGTTACGGCGTCGCCCGCCGAAGCGGTGCATACGAGCGTGGCTGAGACGGCCAACGTGAACGTTCTGGCCGGCATCGTCACCGCGAGCGCGATCCGCGCCGTGGCGACGACGAGGGCCGACGGCGGCTCGTCGTCGTTCAGCTCGCTGGGATCGGCGTTCAAGGACCTTTTCGTCGATCCCGATGGCGCCGCAGGGCCTGCGCCGGCGGTGGCCTACAACAACGTCGCCCCGAACACGGAGATCGACCTCTCCGCTGCGTTCGGGCCGGGGAGCAAGGTCATTCTGTTCGAGCGCATCGGGTCGACCTCCAGCCCCACCGGCTTGTCGGGCGGCGCGTATGCGGCGGATCTGGACCACCGTCTGTGCCCTCGCGAAGAATCAGTCGGTCAGCGGACACGCGTTCATCGCCAGCGAGCAGACGAACCCGTCTGCCCTTCCGGTCCTCTTCGGGTACGTGGACATCCCGCCCACCGGTGGGCACGGCCATCAGGATCTCAATGCGGTCGAGGGCTCCGCCGTGACGGCGGGCGCGTCGACGAGCGACAGCCAGGGCACAGTCAATGACAACAACACGTCGGCCTCGAGCTATGCGGAGACCGCATCGGCGTGTGTCCTGCCTGGACCGACCGGCTGCATCGTCAGCATGACGGTGATCCGCTCGCAATCGAACAGCGCGGCGGACGCCGCTGCTGCGTCCTCGAACGACGGCGGCACGACCTTCGCCGGCGTATCGGTGCTCGGGGTGCCGGTGAGCGTGGCACCTCCGCCA
>QHZE01000532.1 GCA_003225335.1 Acidobacteriota bacterium | reverse complement strand
CTCGACGTCGCGCAGACGTTGCGCCAGGACTTCAAGCTCGTGGTCGGGCAGGTCACCGAGTCTGTGGAAGTGGCCGCCGTCGCTCCCCTGCTGACGACGGAAGAAGGTACGATCGGCACCGTGATTGAGAACGCCAAGGTGCTGGAGCTGCCGGTGAACGGGCGTGACTTCAACTACCTTACGCGGCTGGTTCCCGGCGCAGTCCGAGGCCAAAGCGGAGCCGGCGAAACGATCCAGGGCGAGACCTACGCCGTGACCGGCGGGCGCAGTGACACCAACTACTACTCGCTCGACGGGATGTTCAACAACGGAACGTTCTTCAAGACTGCCGCCATCCATCCCTCTATGGACGCGATCCAGGAGTTCAAGATCCAGACCAATACCTCGGCGCGTTACGGGGCCGCAGCCGGCGCCAATATTAATGTTGCGATCAAGTCGGGAACCAACGACCTGCACGGCTCCGTCTTTGAGTTCATCCGGAACGACCACCTGGATTCCCGCGACTATTTCGCCCGGTCCAAGCCCCCCTACCAGCGCAACAACTTCGGCTTTACGATTGGCGGGCCGGTCGTCATCCCGAAGCTTTACAGCGGCAAGAACCGCACATTCTGGTTCTTCAACTACGAAGCGCTCCGCGAGAGGCGCGCCGTCACGCAAACTCTGACCGTACCGACACCGGCGATGGTGGCCGGCGATCTTTCCAAAACGCTGACCGGCGCCCCGGCTCCGCAGATTTTCAACCCTTTCTCCGCCCGCGTGGTCAATGGGCAGATCATTCGCGACCCGTTCCCCGGAAATATAATCCCGGCCAGTATGATCCAGCCCTATTCCAAGGCCTACGCGCAGTTCTGGTTTCCCACCGACTTGATTCCCAACACGACGGCCAACTTCATCAACAACAACAAGCGGAGGCGCGACGACAACCAGGTCAACGTGCGGATTGACCAGCAAATCAGCGATAAAAACACCTTGTTCGGCCGCTTCTCCTGGTCGGACCTGAGCACGCTCACTCCCCAGAACATGCCGAAAGCTTTCCAGACAACGTTCAACACGTACCACAGCGTCGTCCTGAGCGACACGCACGTCTTCAGTCCGACGTTGATCCTGGACCTGCGGGGAGGGTACCTGCGGGCCAACCTGGGACAGGGGCCGACGACCTCCTTCATCAATGTCTACCGGCAGGCCGGGTTGACCAACACACCGGAGAAATTCCGGGAATTCGACTACCCGATCAACTTTGGAACCACTGGTTTCTCCACGCCCGGAATTGGCAACCTGATTAACGGCCCGGATTTTATCTACCAGGGAGCCGTTTCGCTGACCAAGATCTGGGGCCGGCACACGTTCAGCACCGGGTTTGACTATACACGCCTGCGCATCTTCCACGATTCCGTGTTCAGCACTTTCAACTTCGACAATGTCCCGACGGCAGATCCGCAGAACGTGGCCGGAACGGGACAGGTCATAGCCAGCTTCCTGCTCGGGTTGCCCTCGACCGCGAACCGCATCGTGGGGGAAACCGACCTGGATATCCGGCACGATCTATATCACGCCTACATCCAGGACGATATCAAGGTGACGCCTAAGCTTACCGTCAATGCCGGCCTGCGCTATGAGTACAACCAGTGGCCGCACCATATCCGCGGCCGTCTGAGCGGCTTCGACATGATCACCGGCCAGTTCATGTGGGCTTCGCGCAACCCGGTGACCGGGCAGCCGGCGAATGTGCGTCCGGAGATCGCCGATCCGCGGTTTCTGAATTTCGCTCCGCGCCTCGGCTTCGCCTACCGGTTTCTCGACAAGACGGTGGTCCGTGCCGCCTACGGGATCTTCTACAACTCGAACTTTTCCTGGGAGTGGAGCACGTCGCGTGGAGGCTGGCCGTTCTCGGTCTCCGACAATCTCACGGGCCTGAACATCGGCCAGACCTTGCAGAGGGCGGACCAACTCTTCACCACGTTCGACCCCTCCAAGGTCGTGCCGCAGAACCAGCACACAGTGGCGCGCGACGCGCGAACGCCGTACATGCAAAACTGGAATTTCGGCATTGAGCGCCAGCTCGCGCACGACCTGTTGGTCGAGCTGAACTACCAGGGCGCCAAAGGAACGCACCTGTCATCGTTTCTAAGCACCAACGATGCGCCGCCGGGCCCGGGCGATCCCAATCTGCGGCGGCGGTTCCCCGTGGGCGGGTCGCTAAGCGAGCTCAAGACCATCGCCACGTCGAAGTATCACGGCCTCACGGCCAAGGTTGAAAAACGCTTTGCGGGCGGTTTCAGCGTGCTCGGGTCCTACGCCTGGCAGAAGTCCATTGACCTGAACTCCCAGTTCGGCGGCACCTCCCCCCAGAACAACGCCGACATCAAGTCGAATCTGGGGCTATCGGATTTTGACCAGCGCCACGTCTCCAACATCAGCTACATCTGGCAACTGCCGTTTGCGAGGAACCTCACCCGCGCGCCCCGAATCTTACTCCACGGTTGGGAAGTGTCGGGGATCACCACCCTGGAGACCGGACGGCCATTCCAGGTCAGCGTTCCGTTTGACAACGCCAACGTGGGTGCGCGCGGCACCTTCCAGAGGGCAAATCTGGTGGGTGACCCGTTCCCCGATGGCTTCAACCAGCAGACCGGGCCCGGCGGCGTCTGGTTTAACACCGGCGCGTTTGTCGTGCCCCCACGCTTCACTTACGGCAATCTGGGCCGGAACACGCTGCGCGGGCCATCGTTCACCAACTGGGACTTCGGCGTCCTCAAGAACTTCGACGTCCGCGAGGGCGTCCGGCTCCAGTTCCGCAGCGAGTTCTTTAACGCTTTCAACAACACGAACTTCGGCAACCCTAACGGCAACATCACGAACCCAAACTTTGGCAAAGTGTTGGGCACAGTTACTATTCAGCGGCAAATCCAATTTGGCCTGAAGCTGACATATTGACCCGCCTGCTCCTCTCGATGGTATTGCTGTGGCCTGCCGTCGCGACGGGGCAGCAGCGGAGCCCGGAGGCGGATCTGCGCGTGGCCCGTGAGGCCGAGGCGGCGGGCGACCTGGCGGGCGCAGAAAAGGCGTACGAGCGGAGCTTGGCTCTTCGAGAGGATGGGCGAGTTTGGGAGCGCCTCGGCCTGGTCCGCCACCTTCAAAACAAATTCGCCCAGGCGATTCCTGCATTCGAAAAATCCATCCGTCTGCGCCCGGGCGCCTGGGCTTCCCATCTTTTTCTAGGCATCGATTACTATCGGACGAACCAATTTGATCGCGCCCTGCCTTCCCTGGTTCGGGCGCTGGAGCTAAAGCCGGGCGAGCCGGAAGCTCGCTATTGGCTGGGCGTCACCTATCTCGCCCTGAAGCGCCACCTCGAAGGACTGGAAATCCTGGAGCAGCTTTCCACGGTGCGGCCGCAAGACACGGAGCTCGATCGTCTGCTCGCCCAGACATATTCCGATTACAGCGTCGCTTTGCTGAACCGGGTAGCGGAGAAGCATCCCCAGTCGGCGACGGCCTACCACGTGCATGGGCTGGCGCTGGAAAATGAGGGGGCTCTGGAAGGCGCTTTGCGCGAGTACGAAACAGCGCTATCGCTCGAACCCGGGCGGGCCGGCGTTCACCAGTCAATTGGGCGCGTTCTCTGGGCGCAGGGAGAGCCGGACAAGGCAGCAGCCGAATTCGAGAAGGAATTGGCAATTCAGCCGGAAGAGCCCGAATCGAATTTCTACCTGGGCAAGTACCGCCTCCTCACCAACCAAAGCGAGC
>QHZE01000553.1 GCA_003225335.1 Acidobacteriota bacterium | reverse complement strand
TCGGTCAAATCCTGAACGGAGGCCAGGTAATCCGCGTTCCGGGCGGCCTTCTGCCCGACATCGACTACGATCCCGGGAGCGAGAAGACGTTCCAGGGAGACCTGGTCCACCGAAGGCATGCCCTGGGCAAAGTGTACCGGCGCGTCGATGTGCGTCCCGCCATGCTCCGCCGCACAGAAGCTGTTGGCGGAATAGTAGTAGCCTTTATCGGTCATTCCCGCGGCATCGACTGTCAGTCGAAATCCTTCGGCAGTGGGCCAGTAGACGGTCTGGTCTGAAAAGGAATGCGTCAGGTCGACGATTTTCCTGGACGCGGTCTGGCCAAAGACGAGACCGGCAAATAGAAGAACACTCAGGAGAGACTTTCTCATAGGGTTTCCCGCACAATCACCGGCCCACGATACTACGGACGACCGGCCCGCGGCCACAGGAGTCACGAAAATTCTTTGCGATTCTTCGCGCCTTCGCGTCTTTGTGGTGAAAAGCTACGCCGTCTTTACCGCTAAAACGCAAAGACGCGAAGAATCGCGAAGAGAAAGCGTGGTAGTCTGTCCTCGAATCTCTCAGGAGGGCTCGAATGAAACGCTCGTGGATACCGGGCCTTGTTCTCTGCTCGGTCTGCCTGGCCGGCGCCGCTCCGCAGAGAGCGGCAGTTGATTCCGGCTCCTATGTGATCGAAAAGAACGTCATGGTTCCCATGCGGGACGGCGTGCGGCTGGCGGCGGACCTTTATTTCCCTGCACGCGATGGAGTGCGTCTGCAAGGAAAGTTCCCAGCCGTGCTCGAGCGGACGCCTTACAACAAAGACGGCGCTGGCGAAAGCTGGGGGCCTTATTATGCGGGCCGCGGTTATGTGGCCGTCGCTCAGGACACTCGTGGCCGGTACAACTCCGAGGGGGTCTGGCACATGATGACCGACGACGCGCCCGATGGTTACGACACGGCGAAGTGGATTGTCGCGCAGCCGTGGAGCGATGGCGGCTTCGCCACGATCGGGACTTCGTATCCCGGAGGCACGCAGCATGCGCTCGCCCTGACGAGCCCTCCCGGCCTCAAGGCCATGGTCCCCGCCGACGCGGTGGCAAACGCCGGTTATTTCGGCATGCGCAACGGCGGCGCCTTCGAGCTGCGCTTCATGAACTGGATCTTCACCATCGGCGCGCCCGCGGGCAGCCGCGCCGCGCGAGACCCCGGAACGCGCGCGGTCCTCGAAGAAACAGGAAAGAATTTGCGCCAGTATCTGCTCAGCCTCCCTCTGCGCAAGGGGATGACCCCGATCCGCCTGGCCCCCGAATACGAAGAGTGGCTGGTGTGGGCCATGAGCCACGGGGAAAACGACACCTATTGGAAGCAGCCGGGGTTTGGCGTCATCGATCAGGTTCAGAACTACAAAGACATTCCGGTGTATCTGATCGGCGGCTGGTACGATTCCTGGGCGCGCCAGACGACCATGAGTTATATGGCACTGGCGAAGACCAAGAAGACCCCCCAGAAGATGATCCTGGGCCCGTGGATTCACGGCCAGCACACCCGTTCGGCGCACGGGCAGGCGGATTTCGGGCCGGCAGCCGCGATCAACGGTTTGGAGTTTCGCCTGCGCTGGTACGACCGCTGGCTGAAGAACATCGAAAACGGCGTGGAAAAGGAAGCGCCGGTGAAGATCTTTGTCATGGGGGGAGGAAGCGAGGCGAAGACGGCCGAGGGGCTGCACCTTCACGGCGGCATCTGGCGCGACGAACAGGAGTGGCCCCTGGCGCGCACGCGGTTCACCCCTTACTACCTGCGAGCCGGCGGAACTCTTTCACCCGAGAAGCCCGCAGAAACGAACAGCAGCGCCAGCTATGACTTCGATCCGCGCAACCCTGTGCCTACCATCGGAGGAAACATTTCGTCCGGCGTGGGCATCATGCTCCAGGGCGCATGGGACCAGAAATGCGGCGAGCATGTGTGGAACTGCAGCGATTCCCTCCCGCTCTCGGCGCGCCGCGACGTGCTCGTTTTCATGACGCCGCCTCTGACCGGCGACGTCGAAATAACCGGACCCATCGATGTGAAGCTCTGGGCCTCCTCTTCAGCTGTTGACACGGACTTCACCGCCAAACTGATCGACGTGCATCCGCCCTCCGCGGATTCTCCGGTGGGGATCGACATGAACCTGGAGGACGGAATCATTCGCGCAAGATTCAGAAACTCACTCGAAAAGCAGGAACTGATGAAGCCGGGAGAAGTCTGCCAGCTCACCATACAACTGTATCCCACGTCCAACCTGTTCAAGGCCGGACACCGCATCCGGCTGGACATATCCAGCAGCAACTTCCCGCGCTTCGATGTGAATCCCAACACCGGCGAACCTCTTAACGGACACCGGCGCATGGTCACAGCCACAAACACGATTTATCACGACAGCACCCGTCCGTCGCACGTCATACTGCCCATAATCCCGCACTAAATACGGGGAGAGGTGCAGGGCGTGCAGAGGAGATGCGAGCAGGGGGGCGGATTCAAGATTTGCCGCGTGCAGGAATGGAACTATAATCAAAAAAAAACGGAGGCAAAATGAAAACTACGGGACTCTTGTTTACTGTGATCCTTCTGATCAGCCTGGCGGTCATGGCTTTCCAATTGACGCCGCAGCAACTGCCCCCTCCCTATCACACTCCCAGCGCCAACAATCGTCCGCAGGTGGTTCCCAAGCCGGAAGGCTCGGAGATCAGGGTGCCTGCCGGGTTCCAGGTCAGCGTGTTTGCCGAGGGTTTCGAGCGGCCGCGCTTCATGTTGCTCGGGCCTGGCAAAGAAATCCTGCTCTCCGACAGCGGCGATACCGGATCCGTGTACGTACTGCCGGACAGAAATGGAGACGGCAAACCGGACGAGAAGAGGAAGATCATCGAAGGTCTGAACCGGCCGTATGGGCTGGCTTTGTGGAGGGAGTACCTCTATGTGGGCGAGCCTGGTTCCGTGAAGCGGTATAAATACGACGCCAAGGCAATGAAAGCGGCTCTCCCGGGAGAAGAGGTAGTCTCCTTGAAGGGTCTGGAGAAAGGACACTGGACACGCTCCCTGGTTTTCGATCGGAAGGGAGAAAAGCTCTACGTGGGCGTCGGATCCGGTTCGAATGTCGATGCCGGCGAGGATGCGCGACGGGCCGCCATTAACCGCTACAACGCGGACGGCAGCGGCCATGAAACCTACGCTTCCGGCACGCGAAACCCCATCGGGTTGCGCTGGTACCCGGGGACGGACACGCTCTGGGCGGCCGTTCAGGAACGGGACGCCCTGGGCGATGATCTCGTTCCGGACTACTTCATCCGCGTCAAGCAAGGCGGCTTTTACGGCTGGCCCTATGCATACATTGGTCCCAATGAGGATCCGCGCCGGAAAGGCGAAGCTCCGGATCTCGTAAAGAAGACGCTCGTGCCCGAGGTGCTCCTGGGCTCGCACGTGGCGGTACTCGACTTCGTCTTCTACGCCGGTAAAATGTTCCCCAAGGAGTACCAGGGCGGCGCGTTTCTTGCGCAGCACGGTTCCTGGAACCGATCCATGCGGATCGGCTATAACGTGGTTTTCGTCCCCTTCAAGGACCAGAAACCGGCGGGGCCGCCGAAGCAGTTTTTAACCGGCTTCATGCTGGGGCCCGACAAAAGAGAGGTATGGGGACGGCCGGTGGCGTTGCTGGAGTTGCCCGACGGCATGACGAATGACGAGTGGAGTAGGTCAGATAGATCTCATGCGTCAATTGTCATCGGAGAGGCGATGTAATCACGCGGCAACGGCAACGTCGCTGCAGGAGGGGTCTTGGGTGCTTGGCGCCTAGAGACGGGGTTCCGAGGCTTGCAGACGCGCCCTGAACTCAAAATTCTCAATGACAAATGACAAATGACAAATGAGAAGATGACAAATAGGCCCTGGTGGCTTGCTCCTGGAATTTGTCATTGGTCATTGGTCATTTTTCATTTGTCATTTTCGAGAAACCGGTGAGTTTGCCGAGACCCCGGGTGTAGGCACAAATGGAATCGGCTCCCATCCATGGTCAGGACGTTCCTCACCCTCGCAGCGCTTTCCTGTGTTGCCGCGGCGTGCGTCTGCGTTGGCAAGGCGCGCCAAACTTCCTATGCAGTTTCAACTGAGCGGGACCTGATCTTCTCTCACCGAAAACATCTCCAACGTCCGGGAACCGGCTGCGCCGATTGCCATGAACTTGCGCTCATGAGCACGAGCGCCGCCGAGACTCTTGTCCCTCTAGAGAGAACCTGTCTCCGATGCCACAACGGCGCGCGGGCGCCTCAAGATTGCGCACTCTGCCACAAAGCGCCGGACCGCGCGCGATCGACGGCGCCGGAGAGAAGAAGCTTTCGCTTCAATCACAAACTGCACCTTGGTTTCGGAAATATCGCCCCGGCCCTTGCTCGCGCGGTCGACAGCGGCCGTTACCTCGGACTTCCCGGAGACATGCGCCGTCATTTGAATTCCGATAATCCCTGCCTCGCCTGCCACCGCGGGGTGGCTGAAACCGATCTTGCGACATCCCAGCATCTTCCCAGGATGGCGGATTGCCTTGTCTGCCACAGCAAGGTCGATCCTCCGTTCAGCTGCACGTACTGCCATACCGAAGATGCACGATTGAAGCCGGCCAGTCACACCTCCGGCTTCGTCGACCTGCATTCGAACCACCGGGCGGTACCGGATAAGACCGCGTGCAAAGTGTGTCATGGTGTAAAGTTCACCTGCATGGGGTGCCATTGAGTATTGACGATTTACGATTGACGATTGGAGGGGGGTGTAATTAGAAGTGGGAGTCAGTTTCTGCCGCGGGATAGGCGCAAAAGACGGACAAATAACGAGTACCGATTTGGAGTGCGGCGACTTGTCGCCGCTTTCGTTCTGACGCCCGGGCCATAGCGGCGACAAGTCGCCGCACTCCAAAAGAGCCGTGATTGTTCGTCTGCGGTTGACCAAAGCGGCACCTGAGGCGACTCCCACTTCTAATTGCACCCCATTTGGAGGTTCGACGCTTGCATCCCGGCTTATTCGTCAATCGTCAATTGCGGGAGGCGGGCACGCGTCTCGCCCCTGTAGCGTTCCCCGGATATTCTTTCGGAAACTAGGGATG
>QHZE01000552.1:992-4675 GCA_003225335.1 Acidobacteriota bacterium | reverse complement strand
CGAAGATCACAAACACAATCACAAGCACCGCCAGGACCTGTCCCGTGAAATGCACTATCGCGCGAAGGGTTATCTGCTGCTTGTGCTCCAGGTTCACACGCGTGAATAACTGGTCGATTGACCGGCCAAAGAAAAAGAGAAGGAGGAGGGTCAGAACGATCCAGAAGGCGGACTTGATCACTGCGTGCAAGGAAGCCTGCTGGCGGCTTCCAACTGACGCGCTCCATTGACCGTAGGTTGCGCCCAGTTGGCCCAGGTCCTGGATTCGCTTATCCAGGTCCAGGAGGTTTTTTTCGTCTTCGGAGAGATGGCGCACCGACGAAAGTGCGGCGGCCGCGGCCTGTTTTGAATTCGCTCCGTTTTCAGTCTTGCCCATCTTGAGGAGGCTCGCTGCCCGCTGCGCCAATTCCTGTTTCTGCGCTTGTTCTTCCCGAACGTGCTGTTCCACCGACTCATGGTCCTGAGAGAGCGCCGCTGCCTTCCTCGAAGCGTCCTGCCGGGCCTGCTGTAGCCGGCCCTGTTTCTCACGAAGCGCGCTCCACTCACGCCAATTGGCGATCAGACTGTCCGGTGAGAAGACCGTCTCGGGTGGGCCGGTCGCGCCGGAATTGGGGCGAGGCGTCTCGTTTCCGTGCTCCATCGCTTCGTGTTCCTCGAGAAGCCGCTGCAGCTTGCTGTGCGCATCACCTCCGGCCCGGATCAGGTCCTCTTTGGCATCCGCCAACTCGTCCTGTTCGAGAGCCGATTCGGCTTTGGCGAGCTCGATCCGAATCTGCAGGTTGTCTCGTTCACTCCCCTCGGCAAGCGCGCGTTGCGCGGTCAGTTGCTTGACCTTTTCCTCGTTCGCCTTGATCTGCGATTCAATCGGCTGGATTCGCTCCTTGATGGCCCGGGTCTCCTCGGTCTGGGTGTCCGGTTGCTCGTTTGCAATCCTCAACGCATCGGTGAACGCCAGATCCGCTTCATGGTCGGCCACCCGCAGGGCCTCGTGCGCCAGTCGCTCCTCCTCCTCAGTGACTGCGAGGCCAGACAGCTTCTGGGCAGTCTCGAACGTCCGCCTGTCAATCCCGGGCGCCCGATCAGCAGACGGCGTCCGCCTCCCTCCGCGTGCCGCCTCCGAGTCGGACGAACTGCGGGTCAGAATCAGGCCGGCAATCGCCGCCCCAACGAGTATCACGAGTCCGGCGAGAATCAACTTCTCCGAAGCTTTCATAACGATTTCGGCTCATTTCATATTCGCTCGCGACACAGCAAACGGTGCAGACGAACGAGGAGTTCCAAACCAGCGGCAACCCGGCCCCGTAGCGCAATCGGTGCCGCCAAGGGCGCTACTCACTCAGGGTAACACCCCGCGTTGTCAGATTGAATTACGAAACTTGCCACCTCGGCGCAACTGGTTCATTTGTCACGCCACTGTCATTTCCCCGGTGCGGCAAAGCCGCAACCAAAAGAAATGAAACCACAGATGAAGAAATGAACACGGATCTGTGTTCATCTGTACTACTACGGCGCAAATCCTTAGCTGCTTGGAAAGAATTCTTCGTCGCGCATTCTTTGCGCCCTTCGCGTCTTCGCGGTTAATTCCGGACAGCGCTTTCACCGCTAAGACGCGAAGGACGCAAAGAACGCTAAGCAGATAATTTGGTTGCGGCTCGGCTATCTCTGTGGTCATCGGTGGTTTCATTTTGTGCAGTTTACGCAGACGAAAATTCTTTAGTAGTACGGAGCGGAGGTCACTCGACCTTGGCGACGACGAGCGTGATGTCGTCGTGCTGCTTCAGCAAGCCCTGCCATTTCTGGACCTGCTCGACCACGTTGCGGTAGATGGCTTCGGGAGAGCGCGAGCGCGCCTTGCCAGCGGGCTCCGGCTTTGGGACGCAGCAGACTGCCGATGTTATTCTGTGCAGGCCCTAACGCAAGAAAATCCAAGAGAAGGCTCCACGCAAATCGTATGGTCCCCAGACACCAGGCCCGCCATGGAGGGTGTGTTGCCCAGTACTTTCCGTCCACTGCGATCTCGGCTCGGCTCGCAGTGGACTTAATCGTACCTATAACACGCTCATCCTTATCTCGCTCTGCCTGCCAATCGTATGATGAGAGCGAACACCGCAAGTAAGAAAATGCCCCTCATATTCCCTCCAAAGTTCGATTTTGCGGCCGACCTCCGGACACCCATCGCTTCTATTGCGTCAAGCGGGAGGATCAGACCCTAAGTACCCCTTTTCACAATACACTAATGCAATTTTTTCAAACGAACCGGCAACGGGACACGGAACCTCACGGATGGAGACGGAACCGAAACTATCCGTGAAGTTCCGTCAGATCCGTAATAACGCGAAAATCCTTAGCAGGCTGGCGAGGATTCTGAGAGTAGGCCGAGAGTGTCTGGCTTCACAAATGACCAAGGATCAATGACAAATGAAGCTTGCCGAATCTTTCTCTGTGCTCTGCGCTATTCTGCTGTGAATATGTTGGTGGCGGCTACACCGCCCCGCGTTCGTCCGCGTTCCATTAGGCCCTAACGATTTCACGATCGCCGCATGCGGGAAAACGAGAATACGTACTGAGCGGGATTCTCATTGTTGGGTCTCCACTACCATAAGCGCGACAAGGAAATAACACAATGGCCTACAAGGGTGGAGGGGCGCAGTACGAAAGAGAGGAGAAGAGCAGGTACAAGCAGGTACAAAGGTGCTACGGGGAGGTAACACGGGTGCTGGGCAACTTTAGTGCCTCGGGCCAGGAAACCTGTCACGGAACCTCGAGCGCACAGCGTCTCTTGCGGTTTGTTCAAACGCAACCTCTGGCCGGGGCCAGCCGGCCGCCACTATTCAAGCGCTGGCGTATCGCGCCTCCGACCATATTCATTCGCCTGGCCAGAAGCGGGGAAATCAAGACGCCTCTTTCTCAGCCGTAATATTTTCATGTCACAAAAGAATTCCCACGAAGGAAACGTCAAAGCGGAATATTTCGGCCTTTCTCAGCTATAATATTTTTCATGTCGCGAGCGAGCCAGTCACGAGTCTCCGAATATCTGGACCTCATCACCCACCTTCCCGCAGGGGCGTCTCTGCGCCTGGAAGACGTCGGCTGGGATGAATATGAAGCGCTGATCTCCGCCTTGGAGGCCAAACCGAATCTACGGTTGACCTATCGACAGGGCACACTGGAAATCATGACCCCATCCAAGTTGCACGAATCGCTCAAAACTTTCATCACCCGCCTGCTTCAAGTCCTTAGCGAAGTGTGCGAAATCGAACTGGAAACCTCCGGCTCGACGACCTACAAGGACCCACGCAAGGGCGAGGGAACCGAACCCGACGAGTGTGTCTATGTGGGCCAACCTGAGCGCATCTTGGGCAAAGACTGGATTATACTGGGCGTAGATCCCACGCCCGAAATCATGATCGACATTGATGTCACACATGGGTCAGACTCAAAACTAGCCATCTATGAGAACTACGGAGTCCCTGAGTTCTGGCATTATTCCAATCATCGGATGCGTATTTTTGAGTTGACTGCCCAGGGATACAAGGAGACGGACCGCAGCCGGCATTTTCCGTTGCTTGCCTCGGACCAGCTTACGAAATTCATGAATCTCAGCCTGCAAGAGGGTCAATCGAAGACCCTCAAAGCCTTTCGCGAGTGGCTTCGCTCGAGCATGCGGAAGGACCACGACTGAA
>QHZE01000552.1:0-832 GCA_003225335.1 Acidobacteriota bacterium | reverse complement strand
GGAATATGAGCAACCGGGAGAATGGGCGACAGTGCTTCGCTCCGAAATGAGTTTCGTTGGGTTCCCGCGGCGCCGTCCGACCGCCGGTCCGAAATCTGCGACAAAACATCAGGCGACGGCTCGTTACCTATCGCAGGTTTACACGGCCAGAACGGCAGTGCCCTACTCCCCGTCGCGGCCTCATTGATAACGCAAGGCGATCATTGGATCCACAGCTGTTGCACGTCGTGCCGGGACATAGCTGGCTAGGGCGACCGACAGTAGTAGCAACCCGACAACTGAGCTATAGGTTGCTGGATCGGTGGCTGAGATTCCAAAAAGTTGACTGGCCAACACTCGCGTTAGCCAGTGTCCGCCGGCTACTCCGACGACAACACCAACAAGCGACAGACGTATGCTGTCCTTCATCATGAGCAGAAGCACGTTGGCACGACTTGCTCCGAGGGCCATCCGGATTCCGACCTCGCGCGTGCGTTGCGCCACCGCATAAGCCACCAAGCCGTAAATACCGCCAACCGCAAGCGCCAATGCAGTCACCGCGAAAACGAGCAAGGGCCATACGCCGAGTTGCCGAACCGCAACCGACTCCATGACGCGCTGGTTCATCGTTTTCACATCGGCAATCGGTTGATTGGGATCAACCGCCCACACAGCGCGTCGCACGGCCTCCGCGACCCGTAAAGGATCACCGGTAGTACGCACGACCAGGTACATCGATCGACCTGTGTTCCAAGGCGGTTCATACATGAAGGCTGGTTGAACCGCGTGCGGCAAATAGATGGTGGCGAACGGAGGCTTGCTCAACCACAATTGATTATCACCAAGTCCGCCG
>QHZE01000551.1 GCA_003225335.1 Acidobacteriota bacterium | reverse complement strand
GGCACGCTCGACATGCTGATCCTCCAAATCCTCTCTGTGGAGGATCAGCATGGGTACGGGATTGCCCAGCGGCTCGATCAGATTTCGAAATCCGTTGTCCAGGTAAACCAGGGATCTCTGTATCCCGCCCTCCACCGGCTGGAACAGAAGGGCTGGCTGAAAGCCGAGTGGAAGCAATCGGAAACGGGACGCGAGGCCAAGTTCTATTCATTGACACGCTCCGGGCAAAAGCAGCTCCGCGTTGAGAAAGATAGCTGGGCTCGTCTGACGGGAGCGGTCCAACTGATTTTTGACGAGGGCACCGTGCAATGAAGCGAATGCTCAACTGGTTCCTGCTACGAAAGCTGGAGAGCGACCTGGACCGCGAATTGAAGTACCACATCGACCGCCGCGTGAGTGACCTGATCCATTCTGGTTTACCAGAGCCCGAGGCGCGAAGGCGGGCCGCGTTGGAGCTCGGGGGCGCCACACAGGTTCGGGAGGAGGTGCGCGACATCTGGCTGACTCGATGGCTGCGAGACTTCGTGTACGACCTGCGCTTTTCGGCTCGGTCTTTTCTCCGGAGCCCGTCGTTTACGGCGACGTCAGTGCTTTCGCTCGCGCTCGGAATTGGAGCGACGACCGCCATTTACTCTCTTGTCGATCAGGTCGTTCTGCACGCGCTCCCGGTCCACCACCCCGAGCGCCTTGTTCTCATCGACTGGAACGGCTTTCAACTGGCCGAGACCTTCGGCAGTGACAACTTAATGTCCTACCCGATTTGCCGCGATCTCCAGCAGCAGAAGCGATTCTTCGACGGCGTATTCTGCCGTGCTGCGACGACGATCAACCTCTCGACGGGCGGAGACCCCAAGCCGACTGCCGCGGAACTCGTGTCGGGCACATACTTTTCGGTACTCGGAGTGAGCCCCGCGCTGGGCAGGTTGTTGACGATCGATGATGACCAGGCGCCCGGGTCGAGTCCGGTGGTTGTGCTCTCGTACGACTTCTGGAAAAACCAACTCGGAAGCGCTCCGGATATCGTGGGCCGAAAGGTATTGGTGAACAGGTACCCGATGACGGTTGTCGGGGTTGCTGCGCCGGCGTTTCATGGCATCGACGTGGGTGAGGTTCCATCGCTCTGGATTCCAGCCGTCATGTCGGCCCAGGCAATTCCCGGCTTTAAGACCATGCTCGATCGTCGTACGCGCTGGATGCAGAGCCTGGGCCGACTGAAGCAGGACGTTTCCTTGGCGGAAGCTCAGGCAGGACTGCAACCCTGGTTTAAAGCGATGTTGGACGAGGATACACGCCGCCCAGGATTCCCCAAAGTCAACGCCGAGCAACTGCGGCGGTTTCTGGCCTCCACACTGGAACTCACTCCGGCTCCCCAAGGCCATTCTGTTCTGCGGCACAACCTTTCGAGGCCACTCTGGGTCTTGTTGGTAGCGACGGCTGTGCTATTGGCCCTGGCTTGCCTGAATGTTGCGGGCCTTTTCTTGGCGCGCGGGTCGGCTCGACAGCGGGAAATCAGCACAAGATTGACATTGGGCGCGTCGGGCGGGCGAATTGGACGGCAGCTTCTTGCTGACAGCGTTCTTCTCGCACTTGCCGGTGGATTGCTAGGAATCGTATTGGCTCCGATTGCCATACAGACACTCATCGCATTCCTGCCTCATGACACTGCTGCGAGCGGCCTGCACGCTAATGTCGATAGGAGGCTGTTGCTTTTTGCATTTCTGGTAAGCATGGCCACCGGTTTCCTCGCCGGCTCCGCACCGGCTTTGCAGGCCCGCCGCAAATCGCTGGTCTCCTCGCTCCGGGAGCGGGGCGGCACAGCTTTGGACGGTCTATCGCTGCGCAGGGCGATTGTGACGGCTCAGATCGCGTTTACGTTGATTCTAGTCGTCGCGGCAGGTTTGTTTGTTCGAACCCTCTCCGGGCTGTTATCAAAAGGTCCGGGGTTTGACACATCCAGCCTGATCTCGTTCGGCATCAAGCCCGCTCTAAACGGCTACTCTCCACCCGAAGCGGCCCGGCTCGTTCGACGAATTAGTGAGGGAATCCGAAGTTCCAGGAGCACTCAAGCCTCGGCCATTGCGCGCGTCCAGTTACTGCTCGGCGGAGCGTGGAATAACTCCCTAACGATCCAGAGTGGCGAACGATTCACGACCGATCGCGAGGTCCAACTGAATGCCGTCACTCCCGGGTTCTTCGCGACGCTCGGGACCCGGATTGTCGCCGGGCGAGACTTCAACGAACATGATTCGCTGGACGTCGCCCGGGTGCACCAATCGCTGCCGGTGAGTGAGGACGGGCAACGCGTAGCCGTTGTCAACGAAGCCTTTGTAAAACGATATTTCGGTGGACGCAATCCTCTCGGCGCGTACGTGGGTATGGGAGCCGGACCTGACGTCAAACCGGATACCGAGATCGTCGGCGTCGTGGAGAACATAAGCTACCGGAGTGTTCGCGAGCAGTGGGAGCAAGCCTACTTTCCCATTGGCAGCCAGTTGTCCGGCTCAAATTTTTATGTGAGGTTTCGGGGAACCCCCGAGTCAGCCTTCCGAACGATTCGGGCGATCCTTCGCGACGCCGATCCGGCATTGCCAATCAGCTACTCCCGCACGCTGGACGAGCAGGTCAATCGATCCTTGAACACAGAGCGTATGCTGGCGGCGCTTTCCAGCAGCTTCGGTATGCTGGCGCTCCTGCTCTCTCTGGTTGGCCTGTATGGTGTGATGTCTTTCGTGGTAACCCAACGCACGCGTGAGATCGGTATTCGATTGGCGCTGGGGGCGACACGCCTTTCCACCGTCTGGCTGGTGCTCCGCGATGCGCTGGTGATGATTGCCGCGGGAACGGCGATCGCGCTGCCATGCGTCTGGGCGCTGGGCCGCCTAGTTGAGTCGCAGCTATACGAGGTCAAGCCGACAGATCCGGCTACGATCGCTATGGCCACCTTGATTTTGTGCTCGGCGACGTTGGGCGCGGCGCTCATTCCTGCCCACCGCGCCTCGGCTGTGAACCCTACCGAGGCGTTACGCTTCGAGTAGCCTGTTTGTTGCCGCATGGATGCTTGTCTTCGCCTTGAGTCTCGCGCTGTGTTACGTTCGTTGGCGCGTGATACCAGATTCAGCCAATCCGAAGGCCGGATGATTCCAGTCTTGTAGCGCAGTGCTTTCGGCCCTTCCGGGATCAATCAGCGCAGTGACCGCCAGCGGCATGCCGACGCCCGAACTAAGCCGCGAGATCGACGCCGTGCACGGGCCGGGTTAAGCTGAAGAAAACGAATTCCCCAAACACATCTGAAATCCGAAAAGAAGGCAGCCGGCACGCTTCGCAAGAGCGCATTCGCGGTGAGTGCCTCCGGCAGAAATTTGAGCTTGGCCTCAAATGCGCTGTAACGCTGTGTCCAGCAGGAGAAGCCCTGAAGGGCGAAGCCGTAAACAACAGAATGCCTGACTATAATCATTTATCTGAATTGAGACAGGCATTCCCTGCACCGCCCTTCAGGGATTTCTGAGGTCTGGGCTGTGGACCCAGGGCTTGCGCCCTGGGCCATTTTGCTGGACCCCGTAAGGTCCAAAAACTCGATCCCGTTAGACATCATTGGTCGGGAATTCCCTCGGTCGCCGGGTGTACGATTCTTCATGCAAACGGGTTTGGACCCATTTCGATTTGTCATCATCGCCGTCGCTGGATGGATGAACCAGCATCAACAGCACGCCATCGACTACCTTCTGGAGGAGAATCGAGTTCTTCGCGAACTAATCGGCAGCAGGCGAATTCGATTCAGCGATGACCAGCGCTGCCGGCTTGCGGCCAAGGCGAAGAAATTGGGAAGGAAATTGTTGGCTGAGATCGCGAAAATCGTCACGCCCGAGACCTTGATGGCATGGCACCGGAAGTTGATCGCCAAAAAGTACGACGGCAGTGCGCACCGAATGCCCGGACGGCCTCGAATCGCGACGGGGATCGAGGCACTGGTGATCCGGATGGCGGAGGAAAACCGAGACTGGGGCTACCGCCGCATCCAGGGTGCACTCGCCAATCTGGGACACGTGTTGGCACATGGCACGATCGCCAACATTCTGAAGCATCACGGCATCGAGCCAGCCCCGGAGCGGAGCCGAAAGACGACCTGGAAAGAGTTCCTAAGCAGGCACTGGGGACAAATCGTGGCCAGCGACTTCTTCACGGTGGAGGTGTGGACCCGGGCCGGATTGCAGCGCTTTGTCGTACTTTTCTTCATTGAACTCTCGACACGACGAGTGGAGGTGGGCGGAATCGCAAGGGTGGCGAATGGATTATGGATGACCCAGATTGCCCGTAATCTCACCGATGCCGTCGATGGTTTTTTCATCGGGAAGCGTTATCTGATCCATGATCGAGATCCGTTGTACACCAGGGATTTTCTGAACATGCTTGCCGAGACCGGTGTCCAGTCGGTGAAACTGCCGCCGCGGTCCCCTAACCTGAACGCCTACGCGGAACGGTTTGTGAGGACCATCAAAGAAAGCTGTCTTGAGCGGATGATTTTCTTTGGTGAAACTTCCCTGAGGAAAGCCATCGCGGAGTTTGTCGCGCACTATCATTTGGAACGTAACCACCAAGGACTCGGCAACCGTCTGATCGTTCCCATCGAGGCGACCGGTGAAACCGCAGAAACTGTTCAGCGACGCCAGCGGCTGGGCGGAATGCTCAACTACTACTATCGCGAAGCGGCGTGATTAAGAATTGATGCGGTTGAGTCGCGAATCACTTGTGGTCGGCGAATGCGGGCGCTCTCGGCACATCCGTTGAAGCCTGCCAACTTGAAGCCACCGAGGCACGCGGCAAACCACTGCCAATGTTGCGACCGGGATTGAAAAGCTACTTCGAAGGAGGCGGTGACTTCGCCGAAGACTCGAAGGGAAAATGTGTCCACACTCTTGTTTTTGTGTTTTTGGACTAAACGACGTCAGATCGCCAAGCAACTTACGTTGGATCGGACGCCGACGCCGAGAAATGGCGGCGGGCAATGGAGCTGGTCCGCGGTGGATCGGATTTTGCACGAAGAGGCTTACATCGGAACCTA
>QHZE01000094.1 GCA_003225335.1 Acidobacteriota bacterium | reverse complement strand
GAATTGCTGGCGTTGCCGCAAAAGGCGGCGACCAAGACCAAGCATTTCGTGGACGGCATCTTTATCGGGCCGCGATTGTACTAGACTCAGCATAGTCATGAGAGAAAACGACCAGGATCGACGGAGATTGTCAAGCTTCCGGCTCTGGTGCTAACCTCCCGAGAGCATTCCTTGGAGAGCACGAGCCATCTGTGGACGGGAGCGCAGCCTGGACTGCAACACGCGATGACAAGCTATGCCGCTGATATCAAAACATCTCTAGGGAGGGTGCCATGCACGTAGGATACGGAGCTGTTTTTCAAAACCCCTATAACCGACTGTCCGACCGCGAGGTCTGGCGCAACGAGATTCGCCTGGCGGAGATGGCGGAACCCCTCGGGTTCGATTCCGTCTGGGGGATCGAACACCATTTCGACGATTACACCATGTGCCCCGACCCTGTGCAATTTCTCACCTATATGGCGGGGCGCACTCAGAAGGCCAAGCTCGGCTCCATGGTGATCGTGTTGCCGTGGCATGACCCGATTCGCGTCGCGGAACAAATTTCAGTGCTCGACCACGTCGCCAACGGCCGTTTCATCTTAGGGATCGGTCGGGGACTGGCGCGCATCGAATACGAAGGGTTCCGGATTGATCAAAACGAGGGCCGCAATCTCTTTGTCGAATACGCCGAATTGATCCTCGAAGCCTTGGAGAAAGGCTACATGGAGGGCGGCCTCCATACGAAACAACCGCGGCGTGAAATCCGCCCGTTCCCGTTCAAGTCCTTTAGAGGCCGTTCGTACGCAGCCGCGGTGTCGCCGGACTCCTCCCCGATCATGGCCAAACTGGGGGTCGGGTTATTGGTCATTCCCCAGAAGCCGTGGGAGGCGGTGAAGAAGGATTTCGAGGTCTATCACAACGCCTGGCGCCAGTATCACGGCGCGACGCCCGCTCCCAAACCGCTCAGCGGCGGGTTCGTGTTTGTCGACGAAAACAAGGACCGCGCCGAAGAGATGGCGATGAAATGGCTGTCCGCCCAGTACAAGACCGTGATCAAACACTACGAGATGACCTCGGAACAGTTTGGCACGCAGAGGAGCTATGAGTTTTACAGCCAGATCACGAAGTTCATCGGCAAACATGGGATCGACGGTGCGGCGGCGGACTTCGCGAAGTTGATGCCGTGGGGGACGCCAGACCAAGTGCTCGCAAAGCTGGCGACGATCCGCGACATGATCGACGCCAACGGCTTCATGCTGAACTTCAGCTATGCCGGCATGCCGTATGATGAGGCCGAGCGGAATCTGAAGCTGTTCGCGAAGAGTGTATTGCCTGAGGTAAAGCAGTGGCAGACCGAACCGCTCAAAGACCCGGCGGAGTTCGACGCTCGCCAGTATAGCGCGGCGTGAGGTTTGAGAACTGATACGCCATCGCTTGGGGTTTTCCCTGGCGATGGCGACAATGACCCTGGAAACGCACACGGCAAGGGAGTAACAGCCGTGGCGAGTGAGCGGCTCAAGAAAGTGCTCGACCTCGTGAGACCGCAACAAGCGGGCGAAGCCGCGGCGGCTGGGGGTGCGTAGCGCTGATTGAACCTCCCGAGTGCCGGGTGGAGCTGGCGCACAACGCCGAACTCATACCAACCGCAGTCGAGGAGATCCTGCGCTGGGCGAGCCCGGTGACGCACATCGGAGATACGACTGCCATGAGACTGAAAGACAAGGTCGCGATTGTCACCGGCGCCGCGTCGGGGATCGGCCGCAGCGTGGCGCAGGTGTTTGCCCGCGAAGGATGTCACCTGACTCTGGTCGATATCAACGAGGCCGGACTCAACGAAACTCTTGCTGGCCTCTCGGGTGTCGAAGCGGTTGCCGTGCCGGCCGATGTCTCGCGCTCCGAAGACGTGCAGCGGGCGATCGGCCAGACGATGGACAAGTATGGAAGGCTGACTACGATGGCGAATTGTCACGGCATCTCGCTGATGGAAGACACTCGCATCGTCGATGTCCTGGAGGAGGTTTTTGATCGGACGATCGCGGTCAACCTGCGTGGCATTTTCCTGATGTGCAAATATGGAGTCCCTGCGCTCAAGCGGTCCGGTGGCGGCGCTATAGTCAATTTGGCGTCGGCAGCGGCGTTGAGCGGCGGGGGCGGCACCTCGTACACGGCCAGTAAGGGCGGGGTGACCGCGCTCACGCGGGCGATCGCTTTTCAGAACGCCGCTGAGGGAATCCGCTGCAACTCGATCTGTCCGGGGCCGGTGGATACGCCGATGCTCCAGATCTCGATGAAGAAACTGGGGCTCACGACGATGACGTCGAGACCCGGAACGATCCCGCGTATCGCGCAGCCCGAGGAAGTGGCGGTTCTGATCACCTTTTTGGTATCTGACGAGGCCGCATTTATCACCGGTGCGATCTATACCATTGACGGCGGCGCGACGCAGCATTGAGAACATGAAGAGGCAATCATCCATGGAGGCCCCAAGGTGGAACTGAGTCTTTTCTTTGAACTTGAGACCGCGGATATGTCCGACGCTGGCGTCAAACGCACGTTCGACCAGTGCGTCGAGCAGGTGCTGCTCGCGGATCAACTCGGATACAAAGGGGTGTGGTTTACCGAACATCACTTTCTGCCAGGGTTTTCGTACAGCTCGGCGCCCGAACTCGTACTGAGTCATCTGGCGGCGAAAACCAAAAACATCCGCCTGGGACATGGAATTGTGCTGCTGCCGTTTCGCATCAATCATCCGCTGCGGGTTGCCGAACGCATTGCCACGCTGGACGTGTTGTCTAATGGACGCGTCGATTTTGGGGGTGGACGCGCGATTTCCGAATCCGAGCTCAGCGGCTTCAAGGTCGATCCGGAAGTGACGCGCGCGCAATGGGAAGAAGCGCTCTCGATTATTCCGAAGGCGTGGACCGAGGACACGTTCAGTTGGGAAAGCCCAGCGATTCGCATCCCAGAACGCCAGGTAGTGCCCAAACCGGTGCAGAAACCGCATCCGCCGATGTGGGTGGCGTGTACACAGCCGGCGACCATCGAGTTCGCGGCCGACCATGGCCTCGGAGTGTTAGGGTTTGGCATCGGCCAAGGTCAATCCAACGACTTTGTCGCCTTGTACCGGGAGCGGATCAAAAAAGCCAAGCCGAGCGGATCCTTCATCAATAATAAGTTCGCGCTGTTGACGTTTACCCTTTGCTGCGACACCGACGCGGAAGCGCTGGCGATTCAGGGCCCGAACTTCAGGACTTACAACGACGCGGTGCGCAACCTCTTCGCACCGTGGATCGACGGCAAGCCGCCTCGCTCTTACGAATATTTCATGAAGTGGTTCATGGAGTTCCGCCAACAGGCGCAGACGGTGCCAATGGAAGAGATCGTCAAGGCGGGCGGAGCCTGCATCGGCAGCCCCGAGACCTGCCGCAGGGTGTTGCAATACCTGGCCGACGCGGGCGTGGACGAAGTGTTGCTGTTCATGCAGATGTACACAACGCCGCACGACAAGATAATGCGCTCGATCGAGCTACTCGCCACAGAGGTAATGCCCAAACTCAAGTAGGCTTTGGGTGCGCTCATTCGGGCATTTTGAAGGAGGCGCGAATTGAAACCCCGATGGCACAGCGCATCCGCAAGGGCAGCCCCCCAATCCCAAAGTGATCGAGCGCATCTCGGTGCTGGGTCGGATGGCCGCACCGGAGGAGATCGCCAAGGTGGCATTGTTCCTGGCCAGTGAGGATGCGTCGTTCGCGACCGGTGCTCCGTTTATCATCGATGGAGGATGGACCGTGAGCTGATAGGGAGAGGCGCCTGGCCCACAGGTAACCCTGCGTCTGACAGGGCAAGACCCAGCGCCAGTGCAGGACGGCTACCAGAAAGTGTAGGGGTAACGCCGAGGGAATGTGCAACAACGCCTGTATTCTCAAAAAATTGGGCGAATCAAAGAGGATGCAGGAGAAAAATTCCCGTCAATAACCAGAACCGGCAATTTGCGCCCCTAGAACCCTCAGCAAAAGTGCTGAAAAAGTCGGTGTTGTCAAGGAACTGCCAGGGGCCATAGGGAAAGCGGAAAGTGCTGGCGCAATTCCGGGAGTTCTCTGGCGTCTTCTCGTCGCGTCCCTGGTCTTCCCCCCACTCGACTCACCACCGATTATTGGCCAGGAACACCGCCTGCTTGCTATTTGAACCCCAGCGCGGTCAGCGGGCCACGATCGACGACGGGCGCACGCTTTGTCCCGGCATTCAATTTGATCGAGCCGGGCGTACGCTGAAACGGGTCCGGCAGATCGATCGCCCGCGCGTGCTCCTTGAGCGCCGGAATCACCTCTTCCGCGAATAATCGCATGCTGGTGCGCCGCTCTTCATCGCTATGCGGCCCCTGGAGGTTGAGGATGATGAAGATGCCGACGCGCAGTACGCTCATGATCGCCTTGATTTTGAGGATCACGGTCTTGGGCGTGCCGACGATCACCTGCAGGTTCTGCTGCCCGCGCACCAGCGCCGCGTGCAGCTTGCGCCGGATTTCGGCGTAATCGATCTCGGCTGCCGCAGCGCCTTGCATCTGCTCCTTCACCTTCTCGCCGCTGATCCCAAGCCAAGCGCTGGTCTGGGTCTTCGCCAAGGTGCGAATTGCCGCTTTAGAGTTGTAGCCGGGCGGCAACATGAATTCCGCCGCCGAGAACGCATTCTGCCCACCACCGTAGACGAACCCCGCGGCGGCTTGCTGAGCTTTTTCCTCGGTCTCCCCCAAGGCCGTCGCGACCATATAGCCGAAATTCTCCGGCCCGGCTTGATAGCCATGCTTTGCCGCTTCGTCAGCGTAGAAGTCCCACAGATCGCACGTGGGCGGCAGCTGGGTGCCAAGCCCGATATAGGGATACCGATGCGCGGCGCACCACTCGACGGTCTCCGGGCTGAGGGTCCCGGGAATCCACATGGGCGGATGGGGTTTTTGGTAGGGCAGGGCCCACGGATTGACGTGGCGATAATGAAAATGTTTCCCCTCGTAGCGCCACGGACCGGGTCGCGTCCAGGCCTGGACGATAAAGTCGTGCGCTTCGTTGAACATCTCGCGGTTGTACGCGGGATTGGCATTATTGAAGAACTGCTCGCTGCCCGCTCCGCGCACCCAGCCGGTGACCAGTCTGCCGCGCGAGATCAGATCGATCTCGGCGAGCTCTTCGGCCATCCGTAGCGGATGCTTGATGACCGGCAGCGGATTGCCAATCAGCACCAAACGGGCGCGCCTGGTGCGATGGGCCAGAATTGCTGCCTCGACGTTCATCACGGCCCCCATGCAGATCGGGTTGCCGTGATGCTCATTCAGGGCGAGTACGTCGAAGCCGAGGTCCTCGGCGTAGCAATATTCGTCGAGGTAGTAATGGTAGTCGTCGGCCGCATTTTCGCGGTCGAAATACCGGTTCGAGATGGCGAAGAACGCGCGATTTTTCAGGATGAGCTCTTCAGGCAGCCAGCGATACGGCCGTTCGGTGAAATATCCGATTTGCATCTGGTGGTCCCTCGATTGATGTTGCTCAGCTCAGGCATTCGTTTCTGGCCCGCGACAACTCCTCCTCGCGCTCGATCTGTGGTTGATGCTACGCGCCTTCGTCGCTTCCTTCGCACCGCTGATAGTCTTCTGGTCGGCGTCGATCCATGCGCGTGGCGCCACCTTCTCGCAGGTGTCCTAGACCAATAGCATCGGTGTCGTCACGCCGTAAAGCCTATGCGGTAGGTGTGGCGTATGCCTGGAAGGCTCCCCTCCGATACGCGCCGTTTTGGAACGCGCGTCCTCGAGGGCCTCGAACTGCTCGCGCGTCATCTCGCCGCCGTAGATTGTGGGGTTTTGGTGCAAACTGGGGATTGAGGAGGAGAAAAAACCTCTTCAGCCCTGAGCTCAAGCGGCCAGCACAAAAGCTGCGGAGTGCGTGGTGGAGCAGCGCAGGATGCTGAAATGGCACACTGGCCTGTTGGGATCTGGTGGACTCACTGGAATACACACCTTGATTTTTTTCTAAACTGTATGTTTCTGCGTGGATGCCCCCGCTGGTCCAACCTGATTGTGTCGGCGATGCGGTCTGCCCCATCGCCGTTGTATTGAAGACGGGCTCGGACGTCGGTAGAAGGAATGAACAATAAAGGAGGACGCAAAGATGAATCTGAAATGGAAAGTCGGCGACACCACGATTACAAAAATCACGGAAATCACCTACCCGGAATTCCCCGACTTGATACCTGCCGCTACGCCGGAGGTGGTCAAGAAAGTCCAGTGGTTATTTCCGCACTTCGTGACGCCGGAAGGGAAACTCAGCGTGAGCATTCATTCCCTCGTGGTCGCTACCCCCGGCGCGAAGCTGGTCGTAGACACCTGCATTGGGAATGGTCGCAATCGGGAGCCATTAGCCATCATGAGCAACCTCTCCACCTCGTACCTGGAAGACCTGATCGCGGCGGGCTACCCCCCGGAAAGCATTCATTACGTGCTGTGTACGCATTTACATCTCGATCATGTGGGCTGGAATACGCGCCTGGTCAATGGCAAGTGGGTCCCCACGTTTCCCAAGGCCTCATATCTCATGGACAAGAAGGACATCGCCCTGTACGGCTCGATTGACGAACACACCCCAGACGCTTTTATGCAAATGCAACGCCGCACGTTCGCGGACTCGGTCCAGCCCGTGTTTGACGCTGGCCTGGCGAAACCGGTGGAAGGACCTGCGGAAGTCTGTGACGGTGTCCGCCTCGTGCCGACCCCAGGGCATACGCCCGGTCATTGCTCGGTCCTGATTGCATCCAAAGGGGAAAAGGCCTTGATTACCGGCGATTTCATGCACCACCCCATCCAATTTCACGATCCGGGGTTATCCATTTCCGCGGACGTGGACACCAACGCCGCCATCGCTACCCGTCGCCGGGTATTCGCGGAATATGCGGATACCCCCACGCTGATTATTGGCACCCATTTTGCCGGCCCCACCGCGGGGAAGCTTGTGCGCGATGGAGACGCGTATCGGTTGCATGTCTAAAAGATCAAGCGAGGACTGGAGGAAGCATCGCTGTGGTGTTGTTGCCAAAGGAGTGACAGAAGCGGTCTCGGAGGGCAAGCGGCATTCATGTGCAGGCCGCGCACGGCCTGCGCCATGTCATCCAGAGTCCAGCATCAGGTGGAGTAACGCGCAGTGACTTCGTGAAGAAGCCCTTTTGGCTTTGTCGCGACTTCGAGAGCACGAGGACGAGGCGGCCGGGCAATGACCAGCGCACCGGCCGCTACGGTTTTTGCCAACTCGAACAGCTGCGACACAGCCGCTTGTCTTACAAGGCCGACGGCCGATATGATCCAGAGGTGCACGACACAAGGAGGCACACATGACTCAATCCGCAGCACCGGCGACCGACCGCGAAGCCAGTGTGGGCCGGCTGAACTATCTCGATTCCTCGGTGCCCAGTTCATTATATCGCAACGGCACGATGCTCCTGCGGCGTAACGCTGACGGGAGCGACTCTGAACTGGAAGGGGTCGTCTTCGCCGAGCGCCAGGTAACGGTCCGCAACGCCCGACTGCTCGAGGGGGACCAGCGTCGCACGGTCGAGAAAAACGGGTTTGAGCTGTTCTTTCGCCCCCTGGCGCACCCGGCCCTCGACTTTCTCGACCACCAAGACGTCATTCACAAGTACTACCGCGCATGTGAACAGTTGGTCCAAGAGGTCACGGGCGCCGCCAGGGTTGTGGCGTTTGACCACAACGTCCGGTCTGCGGACGGGAAACGGCGCCAGCAACGCATTCGTGGCGGGCAGGCGGTGCAAGGCCCGGCTCGCATGGCGCATGGCGATTACACCCTCACCAGCGCCCCTGAGCGGTTGCGACGCCTGGCACACGAGCCGTGTGGGAATGATACGCTGCGGTCGGCCCTCGCCCCGGGAGCGTCCGTGCTCGACCCGGCGGAGGTCGAGCAGGCGATCGGTGAGAACGGGCGCTTCGCCCTCATTAACGTGTGGCGCAATATTGCGGAGGAGCCGGTCGCGACCCATGCCCTGGCCCTGTGTGACGCACAGACTGTGACCCCGAAAGACCTCGCCGTGTTTGAGCTACACTACGCGGACCGTGTGGGCGAGAACTATTTTTCGAAACAGGACCCGGGACACGAATGGTACTCCTACCCGGCCATGACGCGCGACGAGGCCCTCCTCATCAAGCAATGGGACTCGGCTGGCCCCCTTGCGCAGTCCCAGGGTCAGCGGCCCGATAGCAACGACCCGCACGCGCCGTGCACGTTCAGTTTTCATAGCTCCTTCGACGAGGCGTCTCCCCCGCCCAATGCACCAGCCCGCTGGAGCATCGAGGTCCGGTGCGTCGTCATATACCAGTAAGCAGACGGTGGGGAGCCAGTGGGTAGTGTACTCACCCCGTGAGTCATTCTTCGAACTTCTGCAGCTCGGGATAACCCTCCAGCAGGTAGCGGTTGGTCAAGTCGCCGACCAGGGAATCCCGCGCCGCACCATCAAGCGCGTCCAGGTCCCAGCCGCCTTCGCGATATAACAGCCGCTCGACTTCCAGTTCCGGAAACAGCCCGACTTCATTGCCGGCGACATAGAAGTCGCGGCCGTTGACGTTGGCTGCGGCGTCGGTGCACAGCCACACTACCAGTGGAGCCACGGCTTCGGGCTTGTACACTTCCATCGCGGACATCTTCGGGGCGCGATGGCCGACCCAATACCGGCCGAGTGCGCGCATGACCGGCAGGAACCGGGCGAGGTTAATGCCTTCGAGGATGGTGGTGGCCGCACGCGGGCGGATCGCGTTGCAGCGCACATTAAAACGGCCGAGTTCCCTGGCGACCGCCCGGGTGAGTCCGATGAGTCCTTCTTTAGCCGCGCAGTAATTCGCGCCAAAGACCCGGCCGAGGCCCGATTCGGAACCGGTGTTGATGATCACGCCACTGCGTTGTTTGCACATGATCGGACTGGCGTACTTGATGGTGCCGAAGGAACCCTTCAAGTGGACCGCCATCATCCGGTCCCAGTCGCGTTCGGTCAGTTCATGGACCGGGAGGAAATTGGTAATTCCGGCGTTATTGACCAGAATATCCACCCCGCCGAAGGCGTCGAGCGCGGTCTTCACCAGCCGCTCGGCTCCCTGAAACTCGGCCACGTTGTCAGTGTTTGCGACTGCTTCACCGCCAGCGGCGCGGATTTGCTCGACTACCAGGTGCGCGATGGGCGTGCCATCCTTCACGGCGATATCGTTGACCACGACCTTGGCGCCTTGAGCCGCAAACAACAGCGCTTCGGCCCGTCCGATACCGGCGCCGCTGCCGGTCACGATTGCGACTTTCCCCGCCAGCCGTTTCCGATTATTTTGCACGGTCATTTTCCTCTCCTCCGTCGTAGCTGTTTAAGAGTCATGAACGTTTACATTCGGAGTGAATTAATTCGGCTCGGGAACCAGCTCGCGCACTGCCTCGACGATCGCGTCCGGCGCTTCCCACGCCAAGAAATGGCCCGCCTCGGGGATCACCCGCCGCACGTACGGACCGCTGAAAAACCGCGCGTGCCCGGCCGAGCTGTCCGCCGGGGCCACGCCGTCGGAGCCGCCATGCAGCACGACGGTGGGCACGCCGATGCGCGGCCTCGCGGCCAGCCGCTCCTCGAGGGCCTCCAGGCTCGGATCGCCGGGCGCCCAGCCGAAGCGGTGGCGGTAGGAGTGAATGACCACGTCCACGAAATCCGGATTGTCGAAGGAGGCCGCCGTGCGCTCATAGGTCGCATCGTCGAAGCGCCAGTTGGGCGACCACAGCCGCCACAGCAGCTTGCAGAACTCGCGCCGGTTCGCCGCCAGTCCCGCCCGTCCGCGCTCGGTGGCGAAGTACCATTGGTACCACAGGCGATGTTCCTGTACGGGCGGCGCCGGCTTGGCGTTGGCGGCCACGTTCAGGACATTGTAGCCGCCGATCGAGACTAGCGCGCGGGCGCGGTGGGGCCACAGCGCGGACACGACGCACGCCGCCCGTCCGCCCCAATCGTATCCGGCCAGCACCGCGCGCTGGATCCCTAACCCGTCCATCAATGCGAGCAGGTCATGACCCAGCGCCGCCTGCTGGCCGGAGCGCAGGGTATGCTCGTCAAGAAAACGTGTCGGGCCGTAGCCGCGCAGGTACGGCGCGATTGTGCGATAGCCGGCGCGGCTCAGGTGCGCCGCGACACGGTCCCACGTCCGCGGGTCATCGGGAAAGCCGTGCAGGAGGATGACCGGGGTGCCGCGCTCCGGTCCGGACACCTCGCAAGCGATCTCAAGCGTAGCCGTGCGCACCCGCACAACTGTGGGCTGATGGCTCATAGTTCCTCTCGCGGTTTATGATCGCAATGCTTCCCTCATCCGGCGGGGTGTGTCACAACACCCCCGCCTCCTTGCGAAGGCCGAGTGCCGGTGTGGCCTCCGATTCAGCAACATCGGCTCTTCGCACTATTCGCTTCACCCATGTTTTATAGCTCGATAACTGATCGTATGGAAAGTGGACGGTTCCGGAAAACCGCCAACCATGCGGGTTCCGTGCTTGCTGGAACATCCGTGAGCAAGCGCCTCCGGAGCCCGCATGTTCAGTGCTTTGCTCGCACCCCGTCCGCTTGCGTGCAAAAATTAGCGACTCTAGCTAGCGCACCGTGTGCGTGGGGGGCTAAGGATATCCGGGGAAGAGAGCGGGAGGTCAGAGGGTGAATGCGCTTAATAAAAAACTGGAGAGTGGCCGACGCGACCCGTACGCCGATTTGGGAGGGATCTGGAATCGCTGCCTTGCTGGTGACAGAGCTAAAAGTGGTTTCTCAGGCGTTGCGCCGTGGGAAGGCATCGCCGCCTGAGACAATACGGGCCGTGATGGTAGCGGTCAGTGCTTGAGGGGCCCGCCTGAAGAAGGCAGCCTAAGAGAGATACTTTCCCGGAGAATGCTCATATCTGCCGACGTTGTTATTCCAGAAGAGCGCCAGGGAACTCCGCAAACTCCCTTGTGGGGGCGCTGCTGGCTGCGCTCTCGTTAGGCAGGGCGAGCCCTGCCCCTACCAATTCTCCCCAGCATAATCATCGCAGCCGTCTAGGAGTTACCGCGGGATAATAGGTAACAGGATATGCGATGGATATCGCGCGTCGTGGAAAATGGTTTGCTTCGCCGTTTGTAGCGCCGCCGCCGTCGCGAGCGCAACGGGCCCGCCCGTATTCGGGTTGCGATCCCACAGGGGGAAGTTGCTACTCGAGATCTCTACCCGGATGCAGTGCCCTGCCTTGAAGACCTGGCTCGTGGCCCAGAGATCAATGGTGAATTCAGTAACCTCCCCGGGGGTCAAGGGAGTGGGGTTGGTCTGCGATCGCCGGTAGCGGGCGCGCACGATCCCGCTCTGCAGGTTTTGCGCATAGCCGTCAGGCCTGACGTCGACCAGCTTGGCCGTGAAGTCGGTATCGGGCGCGGTCGAAGCTGCATACAACTTGACCACGACTGGCCCGGTCACCTCGAGGTCCTGGGCCAACGGCTTACTCGTATACACGAGCACATCCTGCCGCGCTTCCACCTCCCGTTGGTCGTAGACGCCGACCAAACTCGTGAGCGGGTTCAAGCAGGAATTCCCCCCCCGTGTCGGGACGGGATCACGTGGATCGTATACATAACTATCTGGCCGCTCCTGCTGCGGCGGCACTTCACTCAAGGCGCCATCCCCCCTGAGCGTGTTGGCCGAGCCTCCGCTGTGCAAGTAATACGGCGTGAAACGGGTGCGCGCTAACGGCCACTCGTTTTCTTCGCGCCACACGTTCTCCCCCATCACGAAGAGGAGCACGGGCGGCTCATGGCTGATGCCTGTTTCAATCCCTTTAAGCCAGTAATCGAACCACCGTTGTTCGATGTCATGGAGCTGAATCGCGGCTTCTGGGCCAAAGTCGATCTCTCCCGTCATCCCGGTGGTGGGAGCTGTATACACATAGAGATGGCTCCACGGGCCAATGAGGAGCTTTTGCGCGGCTCTCGTGTGCTCGGTCTGGCCGTACTCACGAATGCCGGCAAAGGCGTGCAGAGCGCCCTCTAGGAAGCCATCATACCAAGAGGTGACGTGGTACATGGGAACGTTCACCTCCTGAAAGCGGCGACGGAGGTTCAGGCGCCACCAGTACGGTCCGTCCTCTGGGTGGGTGAGGTAGTCCTGCACGTACGGAGCGATCTCCTGAAAGCGTTCCCCCCAATCCGCGAGCGGGAGATGAGAATACGCTTCGTCAATCAGCTCGCCCATCGAGCCGTGAGGGTCTCTCAGGTACTGCGCGAACTCAGGCCAGCGCTTGCTCAGCCCCTGCCGCTCCAATTGACCGGGCACCATCAGCAGCACGTAGCTGATGAACCAGCCCCACTCTAAGGCTCCGCCCGTGCGATACCCCCAACTCTCGTGCCAGTCGGAGGGGGCAGAAACGGGCACCATGGCTCGCAAGTGGGGCGGCCGCGTCGGGGCCAGGAGATATTGCGTAGCGCCCATATACGACTGCCCGACCGTGCCGACCTTGCCATTAGCCCAGGGCAACTGCGCTGCCCATTCGACGGTGTCGTACCCGTCGTTGGCTTCGTGGATCAGTGGGTAGTAATGCAGGTCACCCTCAGAAGTGAAACGGCTGCGAGTGTCTTGGACCACGAGGACATAGCCACGGGGAACGAAACGCTCAGCGTAGTCTCTCACGTAGTTGAGTTCACGGGGGAGGCCTTCAGGTAAGTCGGCAAAGCCTGCCTTATTGTAAGGTGTCCGCATGAGCAGCACCGGAAAACGGCCCGGAGCATCTGGCCGATAGATATCAGCGTACAGCGTAACGCCATCGCGCATTTTGGCTGGGACATTGCCCTCCTTCACGACCTTGTACACGCGAGGAACTGAACCGACCATGAGATACCTCCTTTTTGTGTGCTCTCTCTCGCAGAGGCGAGTATTCAGACGGCTCGTACCAGCTCTGTCGCGTGCCCGTCACGTGCAGGCTGGCGAAGAACTCCGCCATCGTGGACCGCACCGCCGGGGCAATCCGCTTCGAGCAGGTCTTATCCTGGCTTGGAACTGGTAGTCCGTGGTGCTGCCGGCACTCGGGGCACTCCGCGGTCTCGGTCAGGCGCGCACAGAACCGGCACGGGTGCCGGAGGGCTTCCCTCCCCTGTCTGGCATCGTCCGCGGACACTGCGGCGCTCACTCCGGGAGTGGCGGCAGCGCGACACGCGCGTGCCGCCGGCGGGCTGGGCTACGACTTCGGGGTGAGATGATCCACCCGGAGTCGGGTCAGGTGTAGCCGCTTGATGCGCCAGCGGCCGTCCGCCCCTTTTTCGTACTCCTCGTGATAATGGCCGTAGCCCTGGAACGTCCGCTCGGGCGTCGCGCTCTGGCTCCAGTCGACCCAGTCGAACATCGCCCAGACGCTGGTCGCCGTCGTGGCGCTGGTGAGCGTGATCTCCGGCATATGGCCGTGATGGACCGTCACCGTGTCAGCAAGGAGCTTGGAGACGTAGGCGACGAACTCATCGGCCGAGGCGGCAATGGGTTTTTGGTCCTGCCCCAGATAGAAGTGCAGGTCATCGGTGAAGCATGTGCGCCAGTCCGTCCACTGCTTTGTGTCGAGGAAGCGGAAGTAGCGGGCCTTGGTCTGCTTAATCTGTTCAATCTCGTAGAGGTGCTGCGCCGTCTCGTGTGGGGTCATGGCTTGGCCTCCCATCGGCAGAGGAGATAAGCGCCATGGTAGGCACCCCCGGGCCCGGTGTCCAGCGGTCGCCGCGACCGCGCCGTACGCGATGTGCTGAACCGCGCCCAGTTTGATCTGACGATTACCATGTATGGGCGGAACTGGTGGGTCGCCACGCAAGAGCGATTGGTAGGCACGTTGCCCGCAAGAGGGGCAACGAGGTAGTTTGACCGCATCCGTGTCAATTTTCATCCGTTTATACTCTTTGTCATCACCAAGTTGGTGGTAGCGCCGAGTTCGTAATGGTCGCCATCGCTCCATGCCGCATGCTTCTCTACTCTCAGAGCGGGTGGCACCAGAACCGATCAGGAGCGGGGTTGCCGTGGAAGCGGATCATTGTTGCGTCCACGTATTCATGGCATTATCCGAGCATTCTTGGACCTTGTGGCGGAGAACATTTCAAGAGCAATGAGCGTATCAGACGAATCGCAATTCGAGCCCGCCCGCCGCATCCAGTTCGCATTCACGGACGAGCAGGAACAGTTCCGCGCGGCGATTCGGCGATTTTTGCAGGAGAAATCGCCCCCGACTGAAGTCCGGCGCCTCATGGACACGGCCACGGGGTACGATCCCGAGATCTGGCGCCAGCTCAGCGAACAACTCGCGCTGCCCGGGATTCACATCCCGGAGCAATACGGCGGCGCGGGGTTCGGCATGGTAGAGCTTTGCATTGTCACGGAGGAAATGGGGCGTGCCTTGCTGTGCGCGCCCTATTTCTCCACGGCGGTGCTCGCGACGAACGCGATCTTGAACGCCGGTACCGAAGCGCAAAAATCGAGCTTGCTGCCCGACCTGGCAAGCGGCGTGCGACTCGCCGCGCTGGCCGTCACCGAGCCGAACGGCCAGTGGGACCCGCAGGCAATCGAGCTCGTCGCTACTCCCGTGGCGGAAGATTTTCTTCTGGAAGGGGCGAAAAGTTATGTCGTGGATGGCCACGTGGCCGACCTGCTGGTCGTCGCCGGCCGCGCCCCCGGGACCGCCGGCGGCGAGGGGTTGGCGCTCTTCACGGTGCGCGCGGATGCCAGCGGCGTTGACCGGCGCCTCCTGGAATCGATGGACGCCACGCGCAAGATCGCGCGCATCGAATTTCACGGCGCGCAGGCGCAGCTCCTCGGCGACGTGAATGACGGCGCGAAGCCACTCGTCCGCACGCTGGACCAAGCGGCCATAGCGCTCGCCAACGAAATGGTCGGTGGCGCCCAGGCGGTGTTCGACGCGGCGGTGAATTATGCGAAGCTGCGGGTGCAGTTCGGGCGCACGATCGGCTCGTTTCAGGCGATCAAACACAAGTGCGCCGACATGTTACTGGAGATGGAACTGGCCAAGTCAGCCGCCTACTATGCGGCGCAAGCCGCCGCGGCTGACGATCCGGAGTGGCCCGCGCTGGCGTGTCTAGCCAAAGCCGCGGCCTCGGAAATGTACCTGCATATCGCGGCCGAATGTATTCAGATTCACGGTGGCATCGGGTTTACCTGGGATCACGACACGCATCTCTGGTTCAAGCGCGCCAAAAGCTCACAGGTCTTTCTCGGCCAGCCGTATTACCATCGGGAGCTTTTACTGCAGCGCTGGGGAGTGTGAGTGATGAGTAAGGTCAGCGAAACCGACGTGCGAGCGGAAGTACGTGCTTGGCTCGCGGCCAACTGGGACCCGGAGATGTCCTTGGTGGCGTGGCGCAACAAGCTTGTCGATTCTGGCTGGGGCATGCCGCACTGGCCGGAGGCGTGGTACGGCCGGGGTTTACCGCTGGGCCTCGTGCGCGCGGTGGAAGAGGAATTCGCTCGCATCGGCGCCGTCGGGGTGGCGAAATCCGGAGTGCGGCTGCTGGCGGCGGCGACGCTGCTCGAGCACGGCACGGATCGGCAGAAAGAGCGGTTTCTGCGCCGCATTCTCACCGGGGAAGACACCTGGTGCCAGCTCTTCAGTGAGCCGGGCAGCGGCTCGGACCTCGCTGGCGCCACCACCCGTGCGGATTTGCACGGCGACTATTGGCTCATCAACGGCCAAAAGGTCTGGACCACCAGCGCCCATCATGCCGATCACGGCCTGTTGCTGGCCCGCACGGATTGGGATGCGCCCAAGCATGAGGGGTTGTCGTATTTCGTGATCGACATAAAGCAGCCGGGCGTAGACGTGCAGCCGCTCAAACAGATGAATGGCCACGCGTCGTTTAACCAGGTGTTTTTCACCGACGCGCACGTGCCGGCGGAGAACCTGGTCGGGCGGATCGGCGAGGGCTGGAAGGTGGCGATGACCACGCTCGCCCACGAGCGCCGCGGGGCCGACGGCCTGAGCGCACCAGCGAAGCGAGGAGCGCGCACGGGGCGGATTTACGTTGAAGAGCGCAGAGAACTGGAAACGGCCAATCAGCCCTACACGTGGTATCCACAGCGCGCCGGGCGCGTCGATCTCATCCTCGACCGTGCCAAGGAAACCGGTGCGAACACGGATCCGCACGTGCGTCAGGAGATCGCCAAGCTGATGATCCTGGCCAAGTCGGCCGAGTGGACCGCGCGCCGCGCCCGCGCCGCGCAGCAACAGGGACGCCCGCAGGGTCCGGAAGGCTCGCTCGGCAAGCTCGCGGCCAGCCATGTGGCCCGGGCCGCGGCCCATGTGCACACGTTGATGACCGGAGCGGACGCGCTGCTCACCGGACCCGGGAGCCCGCGAGACGGGATCATCGCGGAGATTTTGGTGTCGGTGCCCGCTATTTCCATTGCCGGCGGCACGGACGAGATTCAACGCAACATCATCGCCGAGCGCGTGCTAGGCCTCCCGAAAGAGCCACGGTTCGATACCGGTCCGTTCCGGCAGGTGCGCAAGAACTAGCCAAGGTCGCGGTGGCTGCAGCGAGAACGTCCGTGCGGCCTTGTGCCTCGCAACTGTCGGCGAGGCATGGACACGCGCTTTGTGCTCGGTGGCAAACTGCATCGAGCAGCAGGGGTTCTGCTCCGTCCTCCATTCCGGGAGAGCGGGCAAGAACGAGGGCGAGTGCAAACATCAAAGAATTCATAATGCTTGAGCATCGCTGAGATACGATAAGGAGGTGAGAACAGGTGGGAGTCCTCTACCGCCTCAACCTGCGGCGTTTCTTTTGCTTCTCTCTTCTCCTCAGCCCCCACTTTCGTTCGCTCTCTGGAACCCGCCCACACGTGACGTCTCGTGGTGAGCAGCTACTATCACCTGGCGACAAAACATTGTACCTTGCGTGGCAAAGGAGGCCATCCCATTGAGAGTTAATGGGTGGCTGGTGAATCGGCATGGCCAAAGCGCGCGCGGTCGTCCAGGTCGGCGACAAACACTTCGAGCTGCAGCAGTTTGACTTGCCGCGGATCGGTGCCGACGACGCGCTGCTGCGGGTCGAAGCCTGCGGCATCTGTGGCAGTGACGTGGATCAGTATGACGGCAAGCTCAACGGACTGCTGAGCTTACCGATGATCCCCGGGCATGAACCGGTCGGCATCATCGAAGAAATCGGCGCCGAGGCCGCCCGGCGTTGGGGCCTCCAGGCCGGCGATCGCGTGGCGGTCGAGCCGACTCGCGGATGCGGTCATTGCCGCGCGTGCAAGCGCGGCGATTCGCGCAACTGCCGCACTGGCCGTCCGGGCGCGAAGATTTCCGTTTGCGGTTTCATCCCGACCACTATCGCGCCCGCTTTG
>QHZE01000550.1 GCA_003225335.1 Acidobacteriota bacterium | reverse complement strand
GTCGGGCGCGTGAAGAATGAATCCCTCGAATTGCACCTGGCGCACACCATTGATCTTGGGTCTGACTTTAGAAGTTAAATCCACAGACGTCTCGTTTGAATCGTTCCTTTCAATGAAACCTACCTCCGGGTTGAAGTTTGGACCGATCCTTCGCCGTTCGACGATTCCGTCCAGCCAATTTGATCGATATGACAGCGATGCCCCTCGGTCACTCCCACTCGGGTCTCCGGGAGATCGCGTTCCCGCCATGTGGGCGTCAACGAACAAGTTTTTGAAGAAGATCAGACGGGAATCGACGCCGCCAGTTTGATTGAAACTGTCCTGTGTATTCCCCGATCGCTTGTCAATGATCATCCCGCCGATGTAAGAGCCGGCCCACAGGGATTCTTTCACTCGTGCGACGGCATAGTTTGCGGAGGGATTAGGGCCACTGGAACGAGTGTCGACGTCCATTACGCCCACCTGCGTCCGGCCAAGCGTCCCGGTCAGCTTGGCTCCGCCATTGATGGGCACCTGTTGGCCGGTTATCGGATCTATTCCAATCTGACGGCTAAAGAACAGGTGATCCTCCGTGTCAGCACCCATATCGAAGTTGAAGATGCCCGCATTTTCGAGGAAGAACTGGCGCTTCTCCGGAATGAAGACTTTGAATGGTGTGAGATTGAACGGCTGAAGATCGACTTCGGCATCGGCAAAATCCGTGTTTCCCGTGAGATTCAAGACGAGGTTTGAGGTAACGCCGTACTTGATGTCGACTCCGCCCGTCAGGGGAAAAAGTGGCGCCTGCCCTGCCTGCTTGTCGTAACGCGACAATCCGTAAGGCTTAACAGTGAAGAGTCTTCCGCTTCCGATGTCCTGGATGCCCCGCAGATCTCCTGCCTCCGAGACTGCGGTGATCCCGAAAATTCGCCGGTAAGCGTTCCAGAGGTCTTCTTCGTTCTTTCTACGGATAAAACGTTTGAAATTCAAACCCCAGGCCACATCGCTCGACTTAGTGAAATTGAGGGTTGTGAATGGAATTTCTATGGTCGCAGCCCATCCGTCAGAAGTGATGCGCGCCTCTGACGTCCATACTCCGTCCCATCCCCGGTCGAAATCGCCTTCATCTGTGTCTCCTTGCCCCTCTACGATGAGGCCATCGTTTTGGGTACCAAGGGGATTGACCTCGAATACATATGCGCCACGACGATCGTGATTGGAATCGATCAGGATTTCGAAGTGGTCGTCCGAGTTTTGACTTACGTCCCGCCGGAGTTCGGTCGCGATGATCCGAGAGGGCACAGAGTCATAGCAATAAATGCCGAAGTATACGGCATGGCGCGTGTAGAGAATGCGTACTTCTGTCTTCTCGGTTGCTGGTTCAGCTTCGTTCGGCTCCCGCTGGCGAAAATCACTAATGACTTTCGCCGATTGCCAGAGCTCGTCGTCCAAGGTTCCGTCGAGCCTTGGGGCGTGTTCGATATAGGTTGCTTCCGCAGTAATTCGACCCGACCGGTCCTTCGCTGCTTGCTCTGCCTGTGGAGCCTCAGCGTTCGAGCCAGACGGTCGAAATAACAAGAGACACAGACTAAGAAGCCAGCAGGCTAAACTGAGCTGGCTGGGGAGACCTCTGCACTCACTCGACACGTTGAGTCATCTTCCATTGCCATTGACGTAAAAGTTGGCGAACGCAGGGCTAAGGTCAGGCTTGCCGAATGCGTTGTAAACAAAGCTTACTTGGCCAGGTTGGGTCTGGAGATAGCGCCCTAAGAGGTCACGCAGCACTCCGCGCGCGACAATGAAACGCTGCTGATCGCGCTCGAATCGAAAACGTGCACTCCGGGTACGTTCATCAGGCGTTAGGGTCGCGTAGAGGCGAGCGGATGTTTCAGACGGAACGTCGAGACTGGCGCACCAAATATGAACTTCGCCGGACGCCAGTTGAAAAGATCTCGGTAGTGACGGGGTGAGAGACATCGCCGCCTCCGTCAGCTAGCGGTCACCTCGATCGTCGGCGAGCAGTCTGCCAGGTGCACCGCGTCGGCCATCGCGGCGAGCACTTCGCGCGGTCCCTGAAAGGACTCCCTGGCGTGCGCGGTGCGGACGTTGTCCACAAGCATCAGGTCGCCAGCCTGCCATCGCTCGCGTGTGGTGTTTGCCTCGTAGACCTCGTCGATCAACTGCACGATGTCCGCGCCGATCGGATCGCCGTTGCCAAAGCGAGTATTGAACGGCAGCCCGTCCTCGCCGTAGATGTCCACGAGGTACTCGCGCACCTCCGGGTTCATCGTCCACTCGTTGAGGAATGCGATTTGGTTGAACCAGCACTGCTGCCCGGTGAGCGGGTGATGCACGAGGGCGCTGCGGAGCTGCCAGGTGCGCAGGGCTCCGTCGGGTTGCCACTCGAACTTGATTGCGTTCTCACGGCAGTAACTCTCGACGGTGCGACGGTCGTCGGTGCCGAAAGCTTCAGCGATCGACGCCCCAATTTCGTCGTTGTAGTTGCGGATTAGCAGCCAGCCCACCCGCTCAAAGCGCTCGACCACCTCGCTGGGCAGCGCGTGAAGTACGCCCGCCGAGTCGGCCACGGGGGTCTCGCCGCCGTCAGCCGGCGCAATCAGGCATGCGAACAGCATTAGGGAAGGAAACTCGAGCCTGTAGCTGAGCTCGTGGTGCATGCACATGTGCTGGTTGGGCGGCCACTTCGACGAAGAGTACACGCTGTCGGAGTACCTCCGCCGGGACGCGAAGGCCTCCCTCTCGATCATCAGACTGCCTAGCCGCCGAAAGACGGCTTCGGTCCCGGCCACGTCGCGCAACCCGAGACCGCGAACGAGAAGCGAACCGTGCTGGACGACGGCGGCACGCAAGGCGTCGCGGTGCACGGCCGCCCAGCGCGGCCCGTCATCGATTGCATCGACCCGCAGCATCGGCGGCTTTCCGGGTCGCACGTCCACGTTAAGCAGTGAGGTCAGGGATGAGGATGACATCTCGATTTCCTTTCAGTCGCTGCTGCTCAAGATCAAGCAACCTTTCTGGAACCGCTCGCAGCCGGTGCACGGACCTTGTCGTCGACCAGCATGGCCAGATCGGCGAGAATCGGGTGGTCGGTGAGGTCCTTAAAGGACACCGCGCGGTCCAGGGCGATCGCCAGCCTCAGTGCCGACAGCGACGTGCCGCCCAGATCAAAGAACTGATCCCGCCGGCCGATCTGGTCCTTCGGGATGCCGAGCACCTCTGCCCATGCGGCCGCCAACCAGTGCTCTGTCGCCGTACCCGGCCCGTCGCGGTCCTGTTCGGCAACATCGAGTTCTCCGGCGAGCGCCACTAAAGACTTCCGGTCGACCTTGCCGTTGTCCGTCAACGGCAGGTTTCTCTGCCAATGGAAGGCCGACGGAACCATGTACTCGGGCAGCGACTCACGGAGCTGGTCCCGCAGCATGTCGGCATCGAGTGGCCGCTGGGCGGCGTAGAAGGCCACCAGGTGCTTGCTCTGATCGGTTCCCCCGGTGACCACGACTGCACCCTCGCGGACGCCGGGCATCCGCAAAAGTT
>QHZE01000093.1 GCA_003225335.1 Acidobacteriota bacterium | reverse complement strand
CCCCGGCCCTCGGGCCCCCCTCGCCTGTCCGTAATCCCGCATCGATCAACCAGACACCGCAGCAGCACGCGACTCTTTTGAAATAACGACACGAAGGCGCGCTCTCTGCCTCAGGGCTCGAAGGAGAAGAGACCTCTCACTCTTGATTTGGAGAGGCAAGGTTCAGTACGGCCGATACCCCTGCAACATCGGAAACGTCCTGCTCGCCAGTGTCATACATAAGTGGAAGCGCCGAAACAGAGATTCAAGCGACGGCGAGGCAAGACTCCCAAGAGCCACGTCAAGTGACCATGAGGCAAGACTTCCATGATTCCCGAAATGATCTCCCACTACCGGGTTATCTGCAAGCTCGGTCAGGGCGGAATGGGCGAGGTTTACCTGGCGGAAGATACGAAGTTGCATCGCAAGGTGGCCATCAAATCTCTGCCGGCCAAATTGCTGATGGACAAGAAGGCCCAAAAGCGGCTTGTCATCGAGGCTCAAGCCGCCGCCCAGCTGGATCACCCCAACATCTGTGCGATTCACGAGCAACTGGAAGAGGGGGATCGCAGCTTCATCATCATGCAGTATGTGGAGGGCGAGACACTCTCCGAAAGAATCCGGAGGGGACCGCTGGCACCCAGAGAATCCTTGGATATTGCCGCGCAAATCGCTGACGCGCTGGCCGAGGTCCATTCTCATGGAATCGTCCACAGAGACATAAAGCCGCAGAACATCATCATCACTCCTCTTGGAAGAGTAAAAGTGCTGGACTTCGGACTGGCGAAGATAGTCCGTGGTGAAAGTGTGTCAGAGAATGCGGGAGTGACCTCGCTATGGTTCACAGACTTCGAAGCTATCGTAGGCACCGCACCCTATATGTCCCCGGAGCAGGCAATGCATGCAGCGCTTGATGGGCGAAGCGATCTTTTCTCGCTTGGCACGCTACTTTACGAATGCGCGAGTGGAAAACCTCCATTCTGCGGGTGTTGCGCGGCTGAGATATGCTCAAAAGTAATTCATTTAGACCCGCCTCCACCCTCTCAGTTAAATCGGTGGGTTCCGCCGGGCGTTGACAGGATCACGCTCAAGGCGCTTGAGAAGAGAGTCGAATTACGCTACCAGTCCGCCGTTGAGCTGATGTCGGATCTGCGCGAGATGCGGGATATTCTCCAACCGGAAGATCCATCGAGCCACCACGACCTCCTGCGCCCAACGGCCGCCCAGTCTGCTATTGCTCTAACGATCACCGATGATTCACAACAGCCTCCACCCGCTTTCCTTGGTGCCGCGCTCAGGGATGTCAGTTGGGTGATGCCGGCCTTGTCGCGCTCGCCGCAAAGCGTGACCGCGTGAACGAGCATCCAGAATTGTCCCGACTAACGTGACGTTCTTTGCGAGGGCAGCGCAGGAAGCCAACCTCTGCCATCGTTCGGAGTTCAGGCTTTGGCCTGTGGGGGAGCGAACTCTGAGGGCAGCCTAAAGGCTGCACTCCAAACGTAATCGAGGCGTTACGTTGGGAGTTCACGCTTTAGCCTCATCTGCATAGACATTGGCAGCATCCGAACTCCAAAGGCAGCCTAAAGGCTGCACTCCAAACCTACGCCAGAGTGGAATGATGCGGGCTTTTTTCAGGCCTTGCTGGCTCGCAACCGGGGCTGTACTATCGACCGGACACTTTGTAAACGGGGATCTTGAGTGAGCCTATTACACTGGGTTTTGTGGCTTATCGCCCTTCCCGTGCTTGTTAGTTCCGGCGGGAAAGCCGGGCAGGAAGAGGGGGAGTTCAAGATTGTCGTGCAAGGCAAGGAGATCGGAAGCGAACATTACGTCCTGGCCGTCACTGAAAACTCGGCCAGCAGCACCTCGGTTCTCAACTTCCGGAACCCAAGCAATACACAGCAGAAGGTCCAGATGGAGTCGAAGTTGGACATGGATGGACATTTTCGGCCTCGAGGCTACCAGCTTCGCAGCGACGTGGACGGGAAGAAGGGTTCCATTGTCGGCGCCTTCAATCCCAATGCCGCAATGTTTGAATATAATAACGGGTCAACCCCGACGAAGAAAGGCCTTCTGGTCGGCAACGATTACACCATTCTGGACACGAATATATTCCATCATTTCATCTTCCTTGTACGGCTTTACAATTTTGACAGCAAGGAGAAACTCCAGCGTTTCGAGGTCGTAATCCCTCAAGAGGCGGACTCGGGAGTTTTGAAAATCAGCGAGGCGAACCGGGAGACCCTCTCGATCGGAGCGAAAAAAGTCGAGGCGCGCCATCTCCAGGTGGACTCCGGTGCGCTGCTGATTCATCTTTGGGTAGACAGGCAGCTCGTGTTGCTCAAGATATCTGTCCCGTCCTCCGGCATCGAGGTCGTCCGTGTCTATTGAGAGTCGCGCTGGCACGCGAGTTTTCTTCGTGTCTTCGCTGTGGATTGAGCGCAGCGCTTGCCACGACGACGCGAAAGACACAAAGAAACCGTGGCCCAGGATAGCTTACTTCTGCTTCGGGTTTACGAACTTCGGTGGGTAGACGCTCTTGTACGGTGCAAACCTGCGCAGGATAAGCCAGTAACCCTCTTCATTGACGATTTGGCCGAGATCCGGCGTGTCGAAGTCCATAAAGCGCGTCTTGTAAGGAGGGAAGATTGCCAGTGGCCCTGCGTGATAGGACCCCAGGAACTTCTCGTCAACCAGCGCCTTGGACTTTGTAAAGGCCGCCTCGTCATTGGATTTTTCCCATTTGGAATGATCAAAGATTTCCTCGAATTCTTTCGGGTTTATGCGCATGTAAAGCGTGTTGAACTTTGTCTTCAGAGGATACGTTCCAAACACTTCTTTGAACTTTTCCTGGGCTGCTTCCGGGGCTTCGATCTTGAATGTGCCTGCGCCAAGTATGACGAGAATTGTTACTCCTCCTTCGGTCCTCCCGAGCGCCAATTGTCCGGATGGTGATTCCCACGAAGTATAGTCACCGGCAAACTTGATGCCGTTGTAGGAATAGATCTCATCTTTCGTGATCTTGACCTCGAAGAACTTCTTCTCCTGGGGAGTCTCCTGGGCCACTACCACCGCAAGAGCGAGAGCCAGACCCACAAAAAGCACGCGCATGCCAAAACCTGTCGAGATTGTCACAGTTAGAAGCTATGGCTCCACGTTACTCAAATTCGCATCGACAGTAAAGGGCAATTTGGAGTGGAGTCTCGCTTCATCGAAAGCTGAGAGCCCGTCCGCCCCGATTTGGCCGGGCTGAAGACTGGATTTTGAAGAATTACAAAGGAGTCGGTGTATCCGCGATCTGAAGAGGTCCGGGTCACGAAGGAACTCCTCGAACCGACCGAGGATGGTGTCGTTCTCAGCGGTGAGGCCTGCGCGCGGCGCGGCTCCGCTGTGCTAAGATCTCCATGCCGCCATGAAAATCCCCAAGACTGCCAAGGCCGATCTGGCGCTCATTTTCGTAACCATAATTTGGGGCAGCACCTTCGCGATTGTCAAGAAAGCCCTGGCGCAGGTTTCTCCAATTCTCTTTATCACCCTGCGCCTCTGGATTGCTACCGCGCTTACCGTCGCATTGATGCCCGGGGCGCTCCGAAATATGTCGCTCGAAACCTTCCGGCGCGGGTCGATTCTGGCCTCGCTTCTGCTGGGTGGATTTATCTTTCAAACTGTTGGGCTGCGCGTGACAACTGCTTCCAAGTCCGCCTTTATCACCAGCCTGTCGGTGCTTCTGGTTCCGATCCTTGGATTCGTTCTTTTCGGGCATCGTCCCAGGCGGCAGACAATTGCCGGAGTGGCCCTCGCGACCGTAGGGCTGGGTTTGCTTACTCTGGAAACCCTTGAGCTCAAATTCGGGAGAGGAGACACCTTGACGTTTCTGTGCGCCGTCGTTTTCGCTCTCCATATCCTCTTCATCGGGAGATATTCGCCCATCAGCGACTTCAGGCAACTCGTGATTCTGCAAATGGCGGTGAGCGCCGTCGTTGGCAGTCTGGCGATGCCTATGCTGGAAACACCTTTTCTGGTTCCTGACGTTCCGTTTACTCTCTATCTTTTTATTACCGGAGTGCTGGCGACGGCGTTTGGGTTCTACGTCCAGAATCGAGCCCAGCAATTCACAACCGCCAACCGCACCGCCCTCATCTTCAGCCTGGAGCCCCTATTTGCGCGACTGACGAGCTGCGGAGGGGCAGGGGAGCGGAGGTGAAGGGGGGCAAGGGAGCAGAGGAGCAGAGGTGAGGGGTTGAAGAGGGAGATTGGTTTCTCTCTGCTTTGTTGTCTTCCCTTGTGCTCCCCTGGCCCCCTGCACCCACGCTCCTCTGCTCCCCTGCTCCTCCGCTCCTCTGCCGTCGTCCCTGATTTTGTTTGGAACTAGTAGAGGCGCATCGCGTAGAATTGAACGTGCAATTATGGCAGGCGGGAGGATTCTAATATGAACGACGGTCTAGACCGGGCTCAGCAGCCAGGCAAGCGTCTGGTCAGCTTCCTGATGGTCCTTTTTGTTTTGACCTTGGGTATCGGTATCGGCTCTCTGATTTCTTATCGCGCGGGAGCCGTGGCACCCCGGGACAGCCAGCTAAAGATCCAGACGGACAGCAAGCCGGTTGTGGGCGGGGCAGCTCTTGCTCTGTCACAGGCTTTTGCGGAGGTTGCCAGCCGTGTGGAGCCAGCCGTAGTCAACATAAATACCGAGGAAGTGGTCAAGGTGACGCAGCGGCGCCGCCGGCAGGGGCAGGGGCAGGGACAAGGACAGGAGCAGGACCCCTTTGATTTTTTCCATCGGTTCTTTAACGGTCCCGAGGAGTTTACTCGCAGGAGCCTGGGTTCGGGCGTGATCGTGGACCCCAAGGGTTACATCATCACCAACAGTCACGTTGTTGAGGGCGCGGACAAGGTCAAAGTAAGTCTCCAGGAAGGACAAGAATATACCGCCAGGATTATCGCCGCAGATGCTCTTTCGGATATTGCAGTCATCAAGATCGATGGCGCCAGGGAATTCCCTTACGCCAGGATCGGCGAAGCCAAGAGCATGAAAGTAGGAGACTGGGTCCTTGCCATCGGCAGCCCCTTCGGCTTGGAACAAACGGTCACCGCGGGAATCATCTCCGCAACTGGGCGTGTGTTTCCCGAACCGGCCTCCGAATCTCCTTCGCTTCTGTTCAACGATTACCTTCAAACGGATGCCGCGATTAATCCCGGAAATAGTGGCGGTCCGCTGGTGAGCATGAACGGAGAGGTTGTCGGCATCAATACCTTTATCTCGACCACGACGCGCGCCAATGCCGGTGTCGGTTTTGCGGTTCCTTCGCACATTTTTGTCAATGCGTACAATCAGATACTCGACAAGGGAAAGGTGACGCGCGGTTACCTGGGCGTGAACATGAACCTCCTGGCCTTCACACCCGCAATGGCCAGGTATTTCGGGGTCAAGCAGGGCGGCGGGGTTTTGATAACGGGGCTGAGCGACGAGTCCGGCAAAGACTCCAATAAAGGGCCCGCGGCCCAGGCCGGCATGAAATCCGAAGACGTCGTTGTGGAGTTCGACGGCAAGAAGATCACCGGCGTACAGGACTTGCGTCTGGCAGTGGCCAACACGGTTCCGGGGAAGAAGGTCCGCGTAAAGGTCGTCCGTCACGGCGAGGAGAAGGTCCTCGATGTGACCGTTGCTGAAAGAAAACTTGAAGATGCAGATAAGGAGAAAGGGAAGTTCAGCTTTGAGGAGAGAGCGGAAAGGCCGAAAGCGGAGATCGGGCTCGAGTTCGACAATGTTTCGCCCGAAATGGCCCGCGAGCTCAATATTAGTGGCGGCGCCGTGGTTCTTGACGTGAAGCCGGGGAGCCTTGCCGAAGACGCGGGCCTAATGGCTCAAGGACAGGGGATCACCGATATCATAGTCGCAGCCAACGGAAGGAAAATCGAATCGGCCATGGATCTGTTGAACATCGTGAAGGGGCTGAAGAGCGGAGAAGATGTGGTGCTCAAGTTTCACCGGGCAACCGGCACGCAGGTTTTCACTTACTACACAAGCATCACAAAACCTTGAACGCCACTACGGAAGGGCCAATTTTTTTCACACCTTCTCAGTGAAAGGCGGCGCACAAGAAGGACCGAGCATCTTCTTCACCACGGACACAGAGAGCCCAGAGATTCACTGAGCTCCGTGAGTCTCTGTGTTCTCCGGGTCTCCTGGTGAGACTGAGCGCCCCGAATACCTGAGGGCATAGTATGATTCACAGAAGCAGGAATGAACACTTTTGAGGAGGTTGTAGAAGCCAAAGGACACTTGATCGATTCGGGAATCATGTCGCAGATTCTGGATCGCGTCATCGAACACAAGTGTACCTTCGAAATCGAAAAGTTCCTCGTGGGCAAGACCAACGATGACTATTCACTAGCCCGCATCAAAATTCAGTCTCACAGTAGCGAATCACTCAAGGAACTTCTGGATATCCTGGTTCCCCTCGGATGTTACCTGGCGGAGGAGCAGGACGCCCGCATCGAGCCGGCCCTCGGATCCGGCCGAGTTCCCGATGATTTTTACTCCTCTACGAACTACCGGACTTACGTGCGCCTTTCCGGCAATTGGAAACTGGTGCAGGAACAGCGCATGGACGCCGTGATTCGCGTGGATCCCGATGGCCCGCGATGCGGGAAACTGCGCGACATCCGAAAGGGCGACCTCGTAGTCTGCGGCCATGCGGGGATCAAGGTTGTTCGCGAGTTCAAGGACCGGGAGCGCAAGGATTTCACCTTCATGGCCAGCGAGATCTCGTCCGAGCGCCGCGTCGAGGTTGCCGTGCGTCAGTTGGCCGAGATGCTGCATCAGACCCACGCCGCTCGGGGAAAGATCGTTGTTGTTGCGGGGCCCGTAGTAGTCCATACCGGCGGCGTGGAAGGCATGTGCAAAATGATTCGCGGTGGATATGTCCAGGCGTTTCTGGGCGGTAACGCCATTGCCGTCCATGATATCGAGTACGCACTCTACAAGACTTCTCTTGGCGTGCAACTCGAAACGGGTATGCCCGCGCACGAAGGGCACCGCAACCACATGCGCGCCATCAACTTCATCAACCAGTACGGAAGCGTCGCCGCGGCGGTAGAAGCCGGCGCCCTGCAGTCGGGAGTCATGTACGAGCTCGTAAAAAGCAAGGTGCCTTTTGCCCTGGCGGGTAGCATCCGGGACGACGGGCCCCTACCGGACACGATCTGCGACATGGTCGAAGCCCAGGCACGCTATGCCGTGCTGCTCAAGGACGCGGAAGTGGTCATGATACTCGGAACGATGCTGCACGGAATCGGCGCCGCGAACATGATCCCCTCGTGGGTGCGGACTGTTTGCATCGACATCAATCCGGCTGTGGTGACGAAGCTTTCCGACCGGGGATCCTCTCAGACAGTTGGAATCGTGACCGACGCCGGCACCTTCCTTCACCTCCTTAAGGAGCAGCTGTGATGACGAGTGACGAATTGAGAAGCTTGCACGCTCGTCACTCGTCACTCGAAACGGGGATTCGATTATGAAGAGCGTACCGTTGTTCAATAACTACATCGGAGGCGAATGGGTGCCGGCGGCGTCCGGCGCTACCTGCGAGAATCGCAATCCTGCCTGCTACGATCAGGTCTTGGGCGTCTTTCCGCGCTCGGGACCCGAGGATGCGGATCGGGCAGTCGCAGCGGCGGTCCGGGCGCTGGATTCCTGGCGGCTCGCGCCGGCTCCCAAACGCGCAGAGATCCTCTTTCGTGTGGGCGAAATCCTGATCCGTCAGAAAGAGGAGTTCGCCCGCCAGATGACGCAGGAGATGGGGAAGGTCCTCGCGGAAACGAGAGGCGATGTGCAGGAAGCCATAGACATGACCTATTACATGGCAGGAGAAGGCCGCCGCCAGTTTGGACAGACCGTCCCTTCGGAGCTCCCCAACAAGTTCGCGATGTCGCTAAGGATGCCGATTGGCGCGTGCGGCCTGATCACTCCGTGGAATTTTCCCATGGCCATCCCTTCCTGGAAGGTCATGCCAGCGCTGGTTTGCGGCAATACGGTTGTGTTGAAGCCCGCCACGGACACGCCGCACTCCGCCCTGAATCTGGTCAAGGCGCTCGAAAAGGGAGGCGTGCCGCCGGGCGTCGTGAATCTGGTGTTTGGTACAGGCTCGGAAGTAGGGCTGCCCCTTATCCGGCATAAGGATGTAAGGCTCATCTCCTTTACCGGATCCACCGCCGTGGGGAATACAGTGGCCCGCGAGTGCGTCCCCGGCTTCAAGCATCACCACCTGGAAATGGGTGGAAAGAACGTCATCATTGTCATGGACGACGCAAAGCTGGACCTGGCTGTGGATGGAGCGATCTGGGGAGGGTTTGGCACGACCGGTCAGCGTTGCACAGCAGCCAGTCGCGTGATCGTGCACGGAAAAGTCTACAACGAGTTTCTGGACAGATTCGCTTGCCGGGCCAGGGCCTTGCGGATAGGAAACGGCCTGGATGCTTCCGTGGATATGGGCCCCAGCATTAACGAAAACCAGCTGCGCACCGTAGAGGAGTATGTCCGCATAGGACTCGACGAAGGAGCAAGGCTGGTCTGCGGCGGACGCCGGCTCTCGGACGGAGAGTACGCCAGAGGATTCTTTCACGAACCAACGGTTTTTGCGGATGTCGATCCCCGGATGCGGATTGCTCAGGAGGAGATCTTCGGCCCCGTTGTTTCCGTCATCCCTTGCGATGATCTCGATAGCGCTATCGAAATAGGGAACGGTGTCGTCTATGGACTCTCGTCGGCGATCTATACGCAGGACGTCAACAGCGCCTTCCGCGCGATGCGCGACATGAACACGGGGATTTTCTATGTAAATGCTTCCACCATCGGCGCGGAAGTGCACCTCCCTTTTGGCGGAACCAAACAAACGGGCAATGGGCATCGCGAAGCAGGCCAGGCAGCCCTGGACACCTTTTCTGAGTGGAAGTCGATTTACATAGACTACAGCGGCAAGTTACAAAGGGCGCAGATCGACACCTGAGTAACCCGCTGGTCCTGAGGCAACTCTTCGCAGGATTTGCCACGAATTCCACGAATTGCCCGAAAGAAATTCGTGGAAATTCGTGTAATTCGTGGCCGCAGTTCCGGGGTTGATGCGGTAGGCTGTGATCGAAGAAAGACACCATCTCGGTCAGACATCGTTGAATTTCCGAACGGATGTGCTTGGCCCTCTGAGCGTGTGCCTGTGATTGTTGGGGTGCCCAGGGAGATTAAAGACAACGAGTTCCGCGTCGGCCTCGTTCCCTCGGGCGTCCACGCATTGGTTCAGGATGGGCATGAAGTCCTGGTCGAAACTCGCGCGGGTGAAGGGAGCGGACTAGCCGACGAAGAATATGCGGTTGCCGGCGCCAGGATCGCGAATTCGGCGGCCGAGGTTTATGGGCGGGCCGACATGATCGTAAAAGTAAAGGAACCGGTTGAACCCGAGTACGAATCCCTCCGTGAAGGCCAGATGCTTTTTACCTATCTTCATCTGGCCCCCGCCCCCCAGCTGACCCGGGCTCTCCTGGAAAGAAAGGTCGCCGCGATCGCCTACGAAACGATACGCCTGCCCGGCGGCTCACTCCCCTTACTTACTCCGATGAGCGAGGTGGCAGGCAGGATGTCGATTCAGGTAGGAGCCTACTACCTTCAGAAACCCAACGGTGGCCTCGGCGAACTGCTGGGTGGCGTTCCTGGCGTGCCTCCGGCGAACGTGGTCATTATCGGGGGCGGCACCGTCGGAACCAATGCCGCCAAAATGGCGGTGGGCCTGGGAGCTCGGGCGACCATCATCGATCTCGATCCCGACCGGCTCCGGTACCTCGATGATATCTTCTTCGGGCAGATCGAAACGCTTATGTCCAATCCCCTCAACATCGAGGACTCTGTAGCGAAGGCCGACCTCCTGATCGGCGCGGTCTTGATATTCGGTGCGGAAACACCCAAAGTGGTCACCCGAAGGATGATTTCGGCGATGAAGACAGGAACAGTAGCTGTGGACGTTGCGGTGGATCAGGGCGGCTGCTTTGAAACGACCCGCCCCACCACGCATAGCCACCCCACGTTCCTGGTTGACGGTGTCATTCACTACTGTGTCGCCAATATGCCGGCAGCCGTTCCCCGGACTTCCACGTTTGCGCTTACCAATGTCACGCTCCGCTATGCCCGCAAGCTGGCCGGACAAGGCCTGAAAGAGGCGGTCCTCCAGGATCCGGCGTTAGGACTTGGAGTCAACACCTATCAGGGGCATGTTACCTGTGAACCGGTTGCCAGGGCCGCCAACCTCCCCTACACCCCCATCGAGAGTCTCCTCTAACGTCTCGAACGTGAGGGGGCCGAGGGGCAAAGGGGCCAAGGGACGGAGGGGCAAATGGGGTGCAAACCCTTTCCCTTTGTGCCTCGACCCTCTGCCCATCGACCGCTGAAGTATTTCGCTGCGCTCGCCCCGGCCAAATTTCCTTTCGCTCCGCTGAGGTGGAATACGCTGCTTGAGCCTTTCCCTTTGCCCCTTGACCCCTTTGCCCCTCGACCCCCGAAGGTGGCGAGCGGTTGATGTGGTTGATGTGGTTGTTTGACTTTGGCTTAGCGCGTACTATAGAATTTTTTGTATCGTTTCAGTCTCTTCCGATAGGTTCGTATGCAGCCGAGCGGTGGTTTGATTCTGAATGAGCGCTCTCGAGAGATCTTGCGGAAGGCGATTTCCGCTTTTGTGGCCACCGGCAAGCCAGTGGGTTCCCGAATGATTGCTCGCCGGATCCGCGAGCGCCTTAGCCCGGCCACCGTCCGTAGTATTATGGCCGAGCTCGAGGAGATGGGCTACCTCCTGCAGCCCCATGCGTCCGCGGGTCGTATCCCCACCGACAAGGCGTACCGCTTCTATGTCGATTACATGTTGGAACGCCACGAGATATCGCCTCGGGACCGGGAGATCATCGATCGCGATTTGCCGCATGGGGACGGCGCGGCGCATCTCATGGCTCGTACGAGTCACATCCTGTCGCTGGTCTCCAATAACCTGGGGATCGTGGTGTCCCCGCCCATAAGCCGCGTGGCATTGAAGCACATCCAGTTTGTCAAGCTGACCGAGAACCGGGTTCTGGTGGTGTTGATTTCGAAGGCTGGCATCGTTCAGAACCGGGTTATTTACCTGGAGGAAGACTATTCTCAGACTGAGCTGGACCAGGCGGCCCGATACATCATGGAACATTTCAAGAACAGGACGCTCCTTGAGATCAAGTCCCAGCTGCTTCAGATGGTCCGTCAGGAGCGGGCTCTTTACGACAAGTTCATGCAGCGTGTCATCGTTTTGAGCACGCAGACATTTTCCGGGCCCCCCGAGGCTCGTGAATCGGAGATCTATGTGGAAGGTGCTTCCAACCTAATCAAACGCCCGGAATTTTCCGATATTAACCGAATGAGGGTGTTTTTCGACACTCTGGAACATAAAAACAGGCTCGCCTCCCTGATTTCGAAGTGTATCGAGGGAGACACGCAAGAGGTACGAATTACAATCGGCGCAGAGAATGCGCTGCCAGGGATCGAGGATTGTACGCTCATAACCTCGCCCTATGTAGTGGATGAGAAGACCCAGGGATCTCTTGGAATCCTGGGTCCTACTCGCATGGAGTATGCGCGCGCCATTTCTGTCGTTGAGTACGTGGCCCGCCTGTTCGGCCAGGTGCTCAGCAAACAAGGGAATCAAGAATGACTCGACTGTACATGCGGCCCTCCGAATCTTCTGGATTGGACGGGCAAACCAAGACCACCACTGCCGAGGAAGCCATTGAAGCCAAACCTGAGCAGGAGGGACCGGATCCTCTGGCCCAGCTTCAGGCCGGTCTGAGCGCGGCAAAGACCGAGTCGGAGCAATGGCGCGACCGCTTCCTTCGCAAAGCTGCCGAGTTTGAGAACTATCGCAAGCGCATCGAAAGGGAGAAGGGTGAATCCATCCTGCTGGCCAAGAGTTCTGTCCTGGCCGAATTGCTCCCTATTGTCGATGCCTATGAACGCGCTCTGGGCAGTTTTTCCGGCGAGGACGCCGGTGCATGCCTCGAGCAGTATCGCGAAGGCTTTCTGTTAATGTACAGGCAGCTTGCGGATACTCTGGCGCGTCTCGGGGTGGTTCCCATCGCCGCCCGGGGAGAGACGTTTGATCCCAATCTTCATGAAGCCCTGTGTCGGGAGGAAACCATCGAGTACGACGAAAACACCGTGATGGAGGAGTTGCGCACAGGATATATGTACGGGGATCGGTTGCTGCGGCCCGCACAGGTTAAAGTGGCCATTCGTCCCCAGGCTCCGCCGCGCCAGCCCGTTGGGGAGAAGGATGTATGAGCAAAATCATCGGCATTGACCTCGGCACCACAAATTCGTGCGTTGCTGTGCTTGAAGGCTCTTCGATTCAGATTGTTCCGAACCATATCGGCGGCCGCACCACTCCCTCAATTGTGGCTTTCACCGAGAAGGGAGAACGGCTGCTGGGACAAATTGCCAAGCGCCAGGCAGTCACCAACGCCAGCCAGACCGTCTATGCGGTGAAGCGATTGATGGGGCGAAGGTACGACTCCGAAGAAGTTCAGAAGCTGAAGTCCTATCTCCCCTACACGCTCGCCGCTTCCGCTAACGGAGATGTGCGGATTTCGGTGAACGACAGGCAATTTAGTCCGCCTGAGGTCTCGGCGATGGTCTTGCAGTATCTCAAGAGCATGGCGGAGGAGTTCCTGGGCGAACCGGTACGGGAAGCGATCATTACGGTCCCCGCCTATTTCGATGATTCCCAACGCCAGGCCACCAAAGACGCGGGACGTATCGCCGGCCTGGAGGTGCGCCGTATCATCAACGAGCCGACGGCGGCAGCCCTGGCATACGGTGTGGGCAAGAGCGAGCATGAGCGCGTGGTTGTCTTCGATCTGGGCGGAGGGACCTTCGACGTATCCATTCTTGAGATCAACGACGGCGTTTTCGAGGTGCTTTCCACCTGCGGAGACAGCTTTCTCGGCGGCGAGGACTTCGACCAGCGCGTGATGGACTGGATAGTAACGGAATTCCAGGCGGAGACAGGGATTTTTCTCGAACAAGACGCGCTGGCGAGGCAGCGTTTGAAGGAGACGGCGGAAAAAGCCAAGTGCGAGCTCTCCTTCGCCGTCGAATCCCACGTGAACCTTCCCTTCATTGCTTCGGATGCCAAGGGTCCGAAGCATTTCGACAAGATCCTCACGCGCGCCAAGTTTGAAGAGCTGGTGCAGGGTCTCGTGGAACGTACAACGGCGTACTGCGAAAGAGCTCTAAAAGACGCCAAGCTGAGTCCCGACAACATCGACAAAGTAATTCTTGTCGGAGGGCAAACAAGAACGCCGGCGGTTCAGCGTCACGTGGAAAAGATATTCGGCAAAAAGGCCTCGGCAGAGGTAAACCCCGATGAGGTGGTTGCGGTCGGAGCCGCTCTCCAGGGTGGAGTCTTGCAAGGCGAGCTGAAGGAGATCGTGCTTCTGGATGTGTTGCCTCTCTCTCTGGGCGTGGAAACTCAAGGCGGGCTCTACGTTCGGCTTATCGAGCATAATTCCACCATACCGCTCAGGAAGACCGCCATTTTCACTACGGTAAGTGATAACCAGTCAGTGGTGGAAGTGCACGTGCTTCAGGGAGAGCGGGAACTGTCAAAGTTCAATCGCTCCCTTGCGAAATTTGAGTTGGGCGGGATTGCCCCGGCGCCGCGGGGCGCCCCACAGATTGAGGTCACCTTTGACATCGATGCCAATGGAATTGTCAGCGTTTCCGCGCGCGACAAACTGTCGGGCAAAGAACAGGCCATCAAGATCACCCCATCCACCGGTCTGACGAAGGAAGAGATAGACAAGATGATCCTGGAGGCCAGACAGCTCACCGAATCCGACCGCAAGGTCAAAGAGCAGACCCAGATGCGCAATCAGATCAACTGGCTCCTATCCTCCGTAACGAGAAGCTATTCCGAGCTGGGCTGGCTCCTTGACAGGGTCGAACAGGAAATGATAAAAGATACGGTCCAGAAAGCCAGAACCCTTCCGGCTGACGAAGAAAATGCTGGACTAATGAGGGAATTGCTGGCCCAGCTCGAAAACGGGGCGGCAAAGCTGGCCACTGCAATGCTTAACGCATCGTCTGGCAACCGCGTTCACCACCCGAAGGCTGGCGACGATCTTCAAGGAGCAGGAGCTGGGTCCGCAGCAGAAGAAGAGGTTGACATGCAAAGGCTGATGAGAGCAGCCCTCGATTCCCAGCGTGACAAGAAGCCGGAGCATTGATCCCTTCCGTTACCGGAGTTCCTGATTGACTGCCAGAAGAGATTACTACGAGGTCCTCGGAGTTTCGAAAGATGCGACGGACCAGGACATCAAGAGCGCCTACCGGAAAATGGCCGTCCGCTACCACCCGGACAAGAACCCCGGGAGCAAGGAAGCGGAGGAAAACTTCAAGGAAGCTGCCGAAGCCTATAGCGTCCTGAGCGACCCCGAGAAACGCGCCCGGTACGATCGGTTTGGCCACAGCGGCGTGCAGGGCGGGTTCAGCGGTTTCGATCCCTCCACCTTCGGAGACTTCGGCGATATCCTGGGAGAGTTCTTCGGCTTCGGCGACATTTTTGGTACCGGCCGCCGGGGGGGACCCGAACGGGGCGCCGATCTTCGTTATGACTTAAAGATCACATTCAGGGAAGGCGCCTTCGGACTCAAAACGAAAATCAAGATCCCCAGAGACGAGACCTGTGGCAGCTGTGAAGGAAAGGGGACTGCGCGAGGTAAGAGTCCGGTCACTTGCAGCAGCTGTCATGGCACGGGACAGGTACGCTATCAGCAGGGCTTCTTTTCCATAAGCCGCACCTGCGGACAGTGCCGGGGAGCCGGAAGAATTATCCGGGACCCTTGCGAGACGTGCCAGGGACGGGGTCGCGTGCACAGGGAGAAGGTTCTCGAGATCAAGATTCCAGCCGGCGTGGACAACGGATCGAGGCTTCGGGTTACTGGAGAGGGTGAGGCTGGACTGTACGGAGCCCCCCCCGGAGATCTGTACGTAGTGATTTACGTGGAAGAGCATCCTTTCTTCCAGCGAGAGGGCAACAACATCCATTGCCAGGTCCCTATTGGGATTACGCAGGCGGTCCTTGGGGGCGAGATTACCGTGCCTACACTCGACGGAGAGGAAAGATTCAAGATCCCCGAAGCCACGCAGACGGGAACCACGTTTCGGCTGCGCAATAAGGGGATCGTCGGCCTGAACGGGCGCGGGCGCGGGGACCAATTCGTCACCGTAAATGTAGTCGTCCCGGCCAAGCTGACGAAGGAGCAGCGCAAGCTGTACGAAGCTCTGGCGAAGTTGAGTAAAGAGGAAGAGGTTTCGCAGGAGCGGACCATACTTGAAATGGTAAAGGATATCTTCGGGTAATCACATCCATGCCCCGGAGGCGATTCTTCGTTCCTCCCGAGAATATAAAGCACGGGATCGCCAGACTCCCACCCGACCAGATCCACCACCTTCGCGATGTGCTGCGACTCCGTCCAGGGGACCCCGTAGAGATCTTCGACGGAAAGGGGGTCGGCTACCGCGGCAAGGTGGCCAGGGAGGGAAGCGATGTCGTCGTTGTGGACCTCCAGGAAATAGAACCCAGGCCTCAGGCTCCCCTTCGCCTCATGCTGGCTCTGGCGCTGACCAGATCCGATACGTTTGAATGGATAATCCAGAAGGCGGCCGAGCTCGGCGCCGCGGAGATTATTCCCCTGGTCACGCGCTTCTCTGAAGTACGCATCACCGAAAGCAAGCTTGAGGCCCGCATGGCGCGCTGGCAACGGATCCTGCGCGAAGCGTGCAAACAGTGCGCGCGCTCGTCAGTGCCGGAGCTGCGTGCGCCTTTGGCCTTTGAAGAGTTCCTGAAGTCGGAATTGTACCAGGATGCGTGCAGATGTCTTTTCTACGAGAAAGCGTCAGTTCCGTGGAGCGGCAACCCCGCGCTTTCGTCCAGGTTTCTGGTCTGCATAGGCCCCGAAGGGGGTTGGGACGCAGGTGAAGTCGAAACCGCAATACGAGCAGGTTTCCGGACCTTCAGCCTCGGCCCGCGCATCTTGCGGGCCGAAACCGCCGCTGTTGCGGTGCTTGCAATCTTTCAGTACCTTCTCGGCGATCTCGGCCCACGGTCTACTGACGATTGACGAATGAGGAATACACCAGGTCCAGGCAACTCACGTAATCGTCACTCGTCACTCGTCAATGGTCAATTCAAGGTCCTCCTGCTTGTGGCTGTCCTGCTGGGATCGGGGATTCCTTCTCTGGCCCAGCAGCGGCCACTGAAGACGGATGACGCAGATATCGTCCCGACGGGCCGGGTGCGGCTGGAGTTTGGTGTGGAGTTTCTCCAGGGACAGCGCTTTTCACTGTCCGGGCTCGAAGGGGATTTGACCCGTCTGGGAGTTGCAGACGTCCATGTCGGCGTGGGTGAATATGCCGAATTTCAGATTTCGGGAGTGGTGCAGGATTTCCTTTCAGTGTCGCGCCGCACTCCGGCTGCAATCGAGCCGAACTTCGCGGGAGACGCGACTAGCGATGTGGGCGACCTGGTGCTCGCTACAAAGCTCAAGCTTATGCCTGAAAGGAAGAATCACCCCGGAGTCGCGTTTAAGTTTGCGGTTCAGCTTCCCAATGCCAGCAATGAATCCGGACTGGGCACGGATGAGACCAATTTTTTCGCCAGCCTTCTGCTGGCCAAACATGTGGGCCGCGCCCATTTCTTGGGCAATCTGGGCCTCGCTATTCTTGGTTCGCCTGTTGCGCCAAATTCCCAGGCGGATCTGCTAACCTATGGGGTGGCGATTCTTGTCCCTGTGCGCCGGAAGATCCATCTGGTAGGTGAGATCCATGGGCGCCAGGGTCCCGAGAGACTGGGTAACGAAAGCCAGTCCCAGGTGCGTTTGGGAGCTCAAGTGCAAGCGGGAGGCTTGCGCTGGGACGTTGCCGGCATCGCAGGATTAAAGAAGTTCGATCCCGATTCGGGTCTGACGGTGGGAATAACGTACGAATTTCAGGCGTTCAATAGGAAGAGAGTGCCTCGGACTACAAAATGAGCCACGGACTTCAGACCTCAGACTTCAGACCTCAACTACGTTAGCTCCAACTCGCGAGTCGTCTGAGGTCTGACCCCTGAGGTCTGACGTCTGATCTGGGGAGCCTTGATGGCCGATGTTCTGATCTGTTTTAAGTGCGGGAAACCCTATGATCTCAGCGCGCGCATCGGTCGCCGCGACACGTGTCCCGAATGCGACGCGGACCTGCATTGCTGCCTGAATTGCCGTCATTACAACCGTTCC
>QHZE01000549.1 GCA_003225335.1 Acidobacteriota bacterium | reverse complement strand
GAATGATCGGGATAATTCCATCGATTCGAAATGTCCCGGGCGTTTGCACGATGTTTTCCTTGACTGCTTCAGTGCTGGGGTCGGAACGCTTCCAGAGCGTGCACGTAATGGAAGGCAACCGAGTCACGCCGCCAGGAAGATCTTTCGCTTATACATCCAGTAAAGGATCAGCCACTCTACGACCAGGAGCGCGGCTGCCTGGAACAGCGGGCCGAACGAGCCCATGACCGCCGCCGGTCCTTCGGTGAAGATGCCCACAATCCTTCCGAGGGGGACGAGGGTCCGGCCCATATACACAGTGACCGCGTTCATGCCGATCACAACGAACGGAAACGTCCACTTGCGATAACCGCACACGTCAACGACCACGTAAAAAACCAGAAAGAGCAGGCAAGCCCAACCCGCGGATGCGAGGCCGTACGAAGTGGTCCAGAGCTTCATGATGACGGGTACGATAGGGTCCATCGCCAGACCCAGCACCACGCAGGAGACCCCGGCCAGAGCCATGATACGGACCTTCGTCTTTTGCGGCCCATTGCTTCGCAGAAGCTCTCCGATCAGCAGACCCAGGATTGTGGTGGCGATGGTAGGGATTGTACTGAGTACCGTCCCCCATCCCTCCTCGTGAGTCCGTCCCAGCACAGCAATATCGGCGGCGGCCACCAGATTCTTACCTTGTTGATAGCTGCCGGCCGGAACACCCGGGACGGGGACAAATGCCAGCAAGAGCGCGTACCCGGCCAGGATTGAGGCGCCGACAGCGGCCTGGAAGCGCCACGACTTGCGGACCAGCAGGAATGCACAAAAGTACGCGATTCCAATCGGCTGCAGCGCGCTGCTTAATTCCACCAGGTACGGATGCTTCAGATTTACGGATTCTCTGATCGAGCCCAGCAGAAACAGCACGAGCGCCCTCCGTGCGACCCGCAGGAAAATCTCTCTGTGTGTCTGCGTCAGAGAGCGCTTGGCGTAGGAGAACGGCAGAGACATTCCGGTCATCAACATGAAAGACGGCCAGATGAGGTCGTAATAACGCAAACCCTGCCACGGCGTGTGGTTCAGTTGATAGACGATGGTATCGATCACCGGGTTGTGCCCGAGAGCCTGTAAGCCGGTCATGATGGCTCCGCCGCCGACGATCCAGAACATCGTCCAGCCACGAAAAGCGTCCAAGGAGATAAGCCGCTTTGTGACAGGCTTGGAACCTTCCACGGAAGCGGACGACGGCGCCGCCGGTGACGCGGATGTCTGACTTGTTAAGGTCGTCTTCATGGGGAACCTCCTACTTTGCAGGCCGTTCGACGTTGATAACATGACGTCCGAGGCCCTTTGGGAGAATGATGGTCTGCTTTTCGGGGACTGCGTTCTTCAATCCCCGGCGCGTTTCATCGGACAGGTGCAGGATCCAGGCGGACTCGTGCGAAGCGAAATACTGGCAATAGTGGTCGTCGTAGTTAACGGCCAGGGAGAGCGGCTGAACGGTTTCGTCCGCCCGCTCGATCCAGGCATGAAGATATCCGCAGTACTCATTTGCCGACAGGTAGCGAACTCCGTTGCCAAGGCTTGTCAGGAGGCGCTCGGCGGCGGTGATGTCCAACGATATGTCCCGGTCGTGAAAGATGATGAAGTAGGGGGCGTCCATGGTCCACGGGATGTCAGCACCACTCAGCTTTCGGTCGTACGCCCAGGTAGTGCGCTGAACCACCGGCTCCATGGGCGATATCACAAGATCAATTCCAAGATACCCAGGTGATCCGAAGTTCGACAGTCCGAAACCCATCTCCGCGGCGATTCGCGGGCTGTTGTTCGGATATGTCTTGGACCAGGCTCCTCCTCCGTTGATGACAAACAGAGGCGTCACGCCAAAGTCTTTGCGGATGTTCTCGATACCTCGCGAAAGGAGAAATTTCTGGGTAATCGCCGGAACTTCCTTGTTCCGCAGTTCGTCGCCAAACTCTACGTCGAAGCCCAGTGTCCCAGTGCCGTCCATCGGGGCCGTCCAGAAGGGTCCGGGAGGAGATTCCAGATCCGGCAGCATGTGTGTATAGCCGTGGCACTGGATTTCAAACACACCTTCATGCAGACCGGCGTCCAGCCCGCGTTTAGCGGAGACATAGTCGTGGAGCGTTTTCCCGTCGATCTCGTCGATCACCTGCTGCTTCCACGGATTCACGATGCGCCGGGCTTTACGGTCCACGTAGCCGGTGAGAAGATCCTGGTTCAGCACGGCATGGTGCCGCTTCAAAGGCTCGATGAGTCCCTTGCGGATGTCCTCTTCGTTGAGGGTGCGGTAATGCCAGTAGGGCAGATAGGTTCTGTCCGACGTGCCGAAGTCGTCCATGAAGAGGATGATGCTTTTCGGATGCTCCGCGTAAAGCGCATAGCCCTGCGCCCAGACGAGCGAGCGCTTGAACAGGTCTCGCACAACCTGCTTGGAAATCTGAGTGCTGCCCCGGTGGGCCCCTAACCAGACCACGCGGCCGGTCCCGGGGAACTCATGCACAGTGAGGAACGGAAGATGCGCACGTTTCACGAGTACGGTCGCTTCCTTCGGGGCGACCTTGCTGCCGGAGATCTCCCATCCCGTGCCCGCCAGAAATTCCTTCTCTCTTCCCGCGAGCCCGCGCGTGATGAAATGCTCTCCCGCGATGGTGAAGCCGTCACCCAACCGGTACTCGCTGATGTAATCCAGGCCCGCAAGATTCGCGGCTTCAGGCGCGGAGACCGTGTCGCCGAGAATTACGAGATTCACTCCGAAGTCTTTCACCAGCGATGGCAGGAAACTTAGGTCCTTTCCTTCTAACCCGGATGGATCGGCGTCCCAGATGATGGTCCCATAGAGGGGACGGCCTTCCCGGTCGATCATGTGGTAACGGTCGAGCCTTTGCTGATCGAGTCGAAGAACATCAAACGGCAGGCCCCAGGTCTTCAAAAGGGTTGCGATCACTTGAAACTCTCCTCCACCCTCGATCACGTAGCTCGCCGGATCTTTCCACTGATTAGAAATGACAAGCAAGAAGCGATAAGGGAGTGTCTGGCGCTCATCGGCGGCCCCGACCGCAAGAGGAGCAAACAAGACAAGTGCGAGTGCCGCAATCGCCCTCGGGCGTGGCGCGGGAGCGGAGATATCGGTCATCAGTACTCTCCTGTCGCAAAAATCACACGGAAACCCCTAGCTCGTTCCAGGTAACCATGCGCCTTTCGTAGATCGCGGTGCTTCCCATGATCGTCGTGAGCGCCGCGCTAGCCGCCACACGAATGTCTGCAAACGGCCGGCGGGTTTTCACGAATGGAAGCGGGACGGCGCCTTGCAGCCAGATAATATCGCATTTGCTGACAACGATCGGAAGAATGGCGTCGGATCTTCGCGCGTCTTTCAAAATACGGTCCACCTCTTCGACAGTAATCCCCAGAGGTTTTTCGCAGGAAACGTGCTTTCCGACCGTAGCAGCCACGAAAGCATTCTCGTAAACGATCTCGCCATTTTATGCTCATTGACGCTATCGGCGTGGAATGTTTTAGGCACAACTTTCCCGTACGGCACGCCTGGATTTGCCGCCTGCTCAGAATAATTCTCGTCTGCGCCTTCCGGCACGGCACGTGACGCAGAGCTTCCGTAGAGAAATCCACTCCGTACTCCACTCCTTTTGCGCTCCCTCTTTGGGACTCAACTCGGACATAATGGCGCCCATGAAATCCCGGCACATCGTGCTCGTACTGCTCTTCTTACTCTCGATCATCACATACGTCGATCGCGTGTGCATTTCGGTTGCGGGGCCGCGGATGCAGCAAGACCTC
>QHZE01000092.1 GCA_003225335.1 Acidobacteriota bacterium | reverse complement strand
AGAGAAAGGCCGAAGACCATACTGAGCGTTCCCAGGGTCATGCACAGGCTTTCCCCTATGCGCTTCACCAGACGGCCCACGAGCAGTCCCTGAACCAGCCCCAGCAGGATGCCAATGTAGGTGAACAGATAGCCGGTCTGCCGCGCGCTCAAGCCGTACAGATGCGCATTCAGCAGGCCGAAGGTGGCTTCCATGTTGGAGAAGGCAAAGGTCACGACGAAGAGCAGTACCAGCAGAATACCGAGACGTGGGTCCATAAAGGCTTCGGTGAAGGTCCTGAACGACAAATGTCGTTTCCGGGCCTGCCTGCGAGTCTCTTCACTAAGCGACTCCGGAAGCTTGAAGTAGGCGAAAACCAGATTCGCGCCGGCCATGGCCGAAGCCAGCAGCGCCGGCTTCCCGTATCCATACGGGGAAAGCACGCCGCCTATGGCGGGACCAAGAGTGAACCCGAGGCCAAAGGCGGCGCCGACCAAGCCCATTCTTCGGGCTCGATCCTCGGGCCCCGTGACATCGGCGATATAGGCGTACGTCGTGGGAATGATGGCCCCGGCGACCCCCGCTACCATGCGTGCGGCAAAGAGGAGCAGAAGGTCGTGGGCCAGGCCGAAAACCAGAAAGCCCAGACACGAGCCGGCAAGGCTGAGAAGGATGAGAGGCCGGCGCCCGTACCGGTCGGAAAGCCTTCCCCACACCGGTGTGAAGAGAAATTGCATGAGTGAGTAACTCGTGGAAAGCAGTCCTACCTGAAGCGAGGAGGCTCCCAGGCTCTCGGCGTAGTACGGGAGAAGAGGGAGCAGTATGCCGAAGCCCACAAGGTCGATAAAGACCGTAAAGAAAATGATGACCAGCGGAGACCGGCGCATCATGCGGCTGGAGACAGTGGAAAATGGCTCGCCAGCTGGAAGGATTCTCTCCACTGACGGAAAACGCCTCGTGATTCTTCGTCTTCGTGGCGGATTGGGCGCAGCCTGCACCACGAAGACGCGAAGACACAAAGAAATCACCGCTCGTGGACTGCCGTGTAAATCTGCGCCCCGAGCGTCAGACCTCACGAAGCGCGGCCAGGAGTTTGTCGATGCCTGCCTGGGCGACCTCGCGATCCTGTTCCGGCGTTCCCGAACTGCACCCCACGCCTCCGGCGATCACGCCCTTAATGAAGATCGGAAGTCCGCCGCCTACGATCATAAAGCGGCCCTGATTCGATGTGTGAATGCCGAAGGCTGGTCCTCCGGGTCCGGCGACCGCTGCGTATTCGTGGGTGGCCCTGCGCGCGCAGGCCGCTGTAAAGGCTTTGTTAATGGCTACGTCAATACTCGTCACACGGGCGTTATCCATTCGGACAAAAGCTATCAGATGCCCGCCGTCATCCACAACGGCAATGTCCATATCCACGGCGATCTGGCGGGCTTTGGCTTCCGCCCCTTCCAGTACGATGCGCGCATCATTCAAAGTCAGTCGTGGTGCGAGAATCATTGATGTCCCTCCTCTCTGCGTTCCTTGCGACTTGGCGCCGATTCGGTGATATAAATTTGCTATGGAGTTGCCCTTGGTTCAACCAGGAGAAAGGATCTGTCCTGAGTCTGCCCTGGAGGATGGGGCGTCGCTGAAATTCAGGGTTCTCGAAAACGAGCGTCTCATCGAAGCCTTTCTGATCCGTCATGCAGGACAGTACTACGCATACAAGAATCGTTGCGCCCACATGGCGCTGACTCTGGATCTGGAGGACAACGATTTCTTCACCATTGATTATCGAGCGCTGATTTGCAAGACCCACGGGGCAATGTATCAGCCCGACACCGGCTTCTGCTTCGCAGGGCCCTGCTATGCCGAGTCCCTGGAAGCGCTTCAGCTGGAAGTCCGCGATGGGCATGTCGTGCTGGGTCGCCCGCCCGGCGAGTAAACGCACGGACCCGCGGGCAGCCCCTACGGCACGTGGATTTTTCACACGTTCCGACGGATTAAGAAAAACGCGTCATTGGCCACAGAGCCACGCAGAAAAACTGGCCACGAATTCCACGAATTACACGAAAACAGGCGGACGGTTCGCGCAGCTTTTGCATCATGCTCACCAAACGACATCCGCCCTCTGTGATCGAAGAAAATTCGTCGAATTCGTGAAATTCGTGGCAAGGTGTTTAGCTTCCTCCCGAGACCGAGGAGCGGTGAAAAAATCATCCACAGGTCGCTCGGAGTTCAGGCTTTAGCAGCCTGAAGGCTGAACTCCAAACACTGAGGGACTGCGACAGCGAACCACAGATTCAAAAGCTTCAATGGAGACTACCTCTTCCTGAGGTTGTCTGCGCGCGCTTCCACAGCGAGCGCGGCTACGGGGCGCTGACCAGGGCGCGAAGCGAGAATGGTGCAGGACCAGATCTCGCACAAAGTCTCGGCTACTTCTTCCAGCTTGAGGTGTTGCCGCCGCGTGATCCAGTCCTGAGCTGCGGCCTCTGCGGTGTGGAGCATGGCCACGGAAAAAACTTCCGGATTTCCCCGAATCCTCCATCCTTGTTCGCTCAGTTTTGTCAACCCGTCGACCATCCACTGAACATCCTTCTCACGCATATCGGAGATGAACCGGCGCATTCGCGGGCTCATCAGGCTCGCGGGCTGGAGAGCGAGAAGGACCTCGCGGTTCCTGTAATATGCCTTCAGGTAATTCGTGATTCCCTCACGTATCTGGTCTTCCAACCTGGAAACTTCCACTTGCGCGGGAAAGCCCGCATCGTTGAGCTGGTGAAAGACTTCTTCCATGACGGCTTCGAGGACATCCTGTTTGTTGCGGAAATATTTATAGAATGTTCCGTACCCCACCCGGGCGAGGTTGGTAATTTCTTCCACCCGCGCTGCCTGCAGACCGCGCCGCACCAGAATCTTGCGTGCTGCGAGGAGCACCTTGCGGCGCGTGCGATGGCCCCGATCCTGAACCGGTTCGTGGCGGGAACGGCGCAACCGCATTTTTTCCATGGCGGCGTATGTTAACAGCAGACCGCATGCAAAGTAAACGGCTCCCCCAAGCGACGAATGACGAGTGATGAATCACAAATCACAAATGATCCGCCATCGCAAGGCATCACTGGGTGCAATTAGAAGTGGGAGTCACCTCGGTTTCCGCTTTGGTCACGTGAAGATGAACAATCACAACTCTTTTGGAGTGCGGCGCCTTGTCGCCGCTATGGCCCGGGTGTCAGCAGGAAAGCGGCGACAAGTCGCCGCACTCCATATCGGACTCGTCATTTGTCCGTCTTTTTTGCGCGCATCCCCCGGCAGAAACGACTCCCACTTCTTCTAATTGCACCCGGCATCACTTATCACTCGTCATTCGAATATAATTGCCCCCGCTTTGCCCGCCGGCACGGAGCGGCGGCCGACCCCGGCGCGCTTCAGAGCAAATTCGTTGAAGCCTTCAGCCAGATGCCCCCCCTGGTTTTCCCGGGGTTGCAAGGACCCGTTCTCCTGGCCGCGGAGCGAGATTGGTGGAGAGCGCTCGTGCGGCAGGTGTTCGGCAGGGAAATGACGGGAGAAGTATTCGAGCGCTTCTTCGGGGATCTCTTCGAAGCGTTCCGCGGGTCCGAATGTTGGCAGCTGTTTCCGGATACTCACGGCAGCCTGGAAAGGCTGCGAGCGCACGGCTGCCGGCTGGGCGTCATTTCCAATTTTGATTCCCGGTTATACGATGTGCTGGCGAGTCTGAAGATAGATTCTTTGTTGGATTACGTAGTCGTTTCGAGTCGCGCCGGCGCCGCCAAGCCCGACCCCGCGATTTTCCAAGCCGCCCTCGCATCCGCAAAAGTCAAGGCTGCGGAGGCGCTACATGTCGGGGATTCTCTGCGGGCAGATGTGCGCGGCGCGCAGGGCGCGGGACTGGCCGCAGTGCTTATGGATCCGCAGGGCAAGCAGCCGGATGTGCCCGGCGGCTGGCGCGTCCGCAGTCTCTCCGAGCTTTGCGCCCTTCTCGGGGCCTAACCGTCCGAATGACGATTTACGATTGACGATTAAGGCGACATATCTGAGTATTTGTCAATCGTCAATCGTTAATCGTAAATCGTCATTAGCCGGACTTCCTCTGGCGTTGCGCTTCGGAGAATATTCTGTCGTTGGCAGGGGGAAATGTGTACTTCGGGATCTCGTCCCAACGGATCCATGCGATCTTGCGGGACTGGCACGGGCGGGCCTCTCCCGCGAGAATGCGGCAAAAGAACACGTGGATCTCCACGGTGAGGCCGGGATAGGAATGTTGGAAAACTCCGGCGGAGGCTTCGGGTTGAACTGTGAGCCCGGTTTCTTCTTTCACCTCGCGCGCGACGCACGTTGCGGCATCTTCGCCTTCGGAGCACCTCCCTCCGGGAAGCTCCCAGAAAAGAGGAAAGGAACTGCCGGCATTGCGCTGGGCGATCAGCAGTTTTCCCTCTTTTTCAATGATGGCGACAGCGACACGCGTGCGCGGTTCTGTCATTTCTACATTTTTTTAGAAGGTTTGAAGGAAGGGGAACCTTCCTCGTCATTGGATGTGTCTCTTCAGGGTTTGAAGGGCCTCACGCGCAGTCTCATAATCCGGCCGGAGGTTGAGTGCCTGCTCGAACGCTTCCCTCGCCCTGGTGAACAACTCTTTCGCAACATAGACGCGGCCGAGATTGTAATGCGCGAAATGGTAATTTTCATATCGCCTGGCCTTGGTGGCCTTCATCAGCCAGGGGATGGCCTCGTCATGCTGGGACTTCTCGATGAGGTAGGCGCCGATGTCGTTGTAGGGATTCCCAAAATCGGGGTCGATGTCGATAGCCTTCTTGCATTCCGCGATCGCGTCGTCGAGCTTTCCCTGAAAGCTATAGGTCCAACCGAGAAATGTGTGGGCCTCGGCGGTGGGATAAGCTTCGATGGAACGCTGGTACAATTCAATAGCCGCCTCCAGTTCCCCATCCATCTGGCATTGGTAGGCCTCTTGAAAGAGATCGTACGCCAGCGCGAGGTACTCTTTCACATCCATGCCTTCCTCGTCCAATCGCAAAACGGGTTTGGGGGGGAGCCCGTGACTGCATGCATGTTACCATAACCGTTCGTCATGAAGATATCGATTCTTGGCGCCGGCGATTTTGGCGCCACTGTGGCACAAAAGCTGGCTGACTGCGAATGAAAACCGGGAGGGCACGACTTCAGTCGTGCCGCGAGAAGACGCACCTTCGAAAGGCTTTAGCCTCTGAGGGCTAGCTCTCGCCTTTAAACAATGTTCCGAGGAAAGCCTCAGGGGCTAAAGCCCTACCTGAGACCCTCCTTGACCGGCATGACTGAACTCTAGAATTTCGCGCAAGAAAGAGGGCATGTTCAGCCTCTTGGCGCAGCAGAGCCGCAACCAGAATCCCTGCGATCCTTCGCGTCTTTGCGTCTTAGCGGTGAATGGAGCCCTGGTCTCTAACGCCGGACTTCCAGGGTGACGCTAACGCTGAGCGGCTGGTTATCCCGCAGCACCGTGACCTCCACCGTCTCCCCTGGTTTGTGGGTGCGAAGCATGTAGGTGAAATCCTCGAGGTTCTGAATCTCCTTTCCGGCAAACCGGATCAACACGTCGCGCGGCCTGAGACCGGCCTTGGCCGCCGGGCTGTTGGGCCGGATGTCGGCGAAGCGGACGCCCCTTATCTCCTCGCCCATGTCGGGGATGGAGCCGAAGTAGGCCCCGTAGCCGGAGCTGCCTGTTCTGGATTGCCCGGACGCCGCCGGGGTATCGACTTTAGTGAAAAGCGGGCGGGCCTCCGCCCGATTCAACCGCGTCGCAACGCGGTAGACCAGATCCAGGATCTTGACCGCGCCGGCTGCGTTGATCTTGTCCCAATCATCACTCGGCCGGTGGTAATCCGAATGCAAGCCGGAGAAGAAGAACAGTACGGGGATATTTTTTATGTAGAACGAAATGTGATCGCTGCCGCTCGGTCCTGCAGCTGAGGTTTTGGCTTCTATGCCGGCTTCGGCCGCGGCCTCGGTGACCAGCTTGGGAAACACGGGAGACGTTCCGGTCCAGTTTACGTAGACCTGGTTCCCGCGGCTCCGGCCGATCATGTCCATGTTGATCATGGCCACAACCTTCTCGAGAGGACAGGCAGGTTCTTGCGTCCAGTGGCTCGACCCGTGGAGTCCCAGCTCCTCACCGGCAAACGCGATGAAGATGTAGGTACGCTTTCGCTCGCCATGGTCGCGTGCCAGCGCCGCCGCGAGCTCGATCAGACCCGCCGTACCGCTGGCATTGTCGTCCGCTCCGTTGTGGATCTGGCCGATGAGCTGGGTCAGAAGGGAGCCCTTGCCGCCGCGCCCGAGGTGGTCATAATGCGCTCCGAGGACCACAGCCTCCTCGCGCAGCTTCTGGTCCAGGCCGGTTAGAATCCCCACCACGTTCCGAACTTCCTTGCGGACGCGTGAAACATCCATATTCACGGCGGCCTGGACCCCGGAGAACTCGAAACTCAGAGGCGCGAGCTTTTCGTCAATCTGCCGCTGCAATTCCACGAGGTCCTTCTTCTGGGAATCCAGCATCCGCCGCGCCAGACTCCTTGTGATCCGGAGAGTGCAGATTCCCAGTTCGTCGATCTGACTCCCCTCGGCCAGACGCGGTAAATCCTCAGTCTCGTTGGGGTGGTTGAGCGGATCCTGGACGATCAAAATGGCCCGCGCCCCGCGATACTTGGCATTGATTGCCTTTGTGAGGTCGCTGTCGAGCTGAGATATGCCTGTGTCCTTGAAAGGACTCTTCGGATCCTTTTCTCGCGGCGCATCCGCGAGCACCAGTACGATTTTATCGGCTACCTTGAGATTCTGATAGTCGTCGTACCCATATTCGAGCGCGGAGATTCCATATCCCGCAAAGACCAGATCCCCGCTGACGGATGTCTGGTCCCCGACGCCAACCGGAACGAAGTCCTCTTTCAGAACGGCGTCGTAACTGTTGTCTCCTATGGTCAGAGTCAGTTTGTTTCCGGGACCGACTTCGCTGCCCGTGGTGAGCATGAACTTCTGGTAATACGTCCCTTCGTCGCCCGCAGGCGCCACGCCGCTCGCGCTGAACTGCGCGGCAATGTATTCCGCGGCCTTGTCCAGTTCGGGTGTGCCGTTGCCTCTTCCTTTGAGATCATCGCTTGCGAGGTATTTGACGTGGCGGAGATAGGAGTCCGGCAAGAATGGAGGTGAAGCCCCAAAGCTCGCCAGACAAGTCAGTATCAGTCCGGTTGCAAGAATCAGACGCTTGACGGGTTGCATAGCGCTCGAAAATCTACCACATTTTCCGCCGGCAACTAAGGGCTTCGCCCCGCTCCGATTTGGCCACAGAGACACGGAGACACCGAGAATTCTTATCTCTGTGCCTCCGTGGCTCTGTGGCTAAAGATCGGATTTGAGAAAAGATTTTTTGGTTGCGGATGGTCGAAGCGGCGGTGAAGAAAATGTTTGAATTCTTCTGGAGCCTGGTCTCCCGCAACTAAGGATCTTCCCTGCGGGGCCAAAAAGGAATAAACTCTGCGTTCGCTGCGCTTCTACAGTGGAACAAAGTTCTCCGAGAGCCGATCGAACAGATGCCCCGCGCTTTACACATGCGAATCATGGCGGTCTTCATTGCCGCAGCCGTTATCGCGGGCTGGTCTCAGGACTGGCCCCAATGGCGCGGGTCCAGACGTGACGGGATGCTGGCGGAGTATTCCCCGCCCAAAACGTGGCCTGAGAGACTCACTCAAAGATGGCAGGTGAGTGTCGGTGAAGGACATTCCTCGCCAGTCGTCGTGAATCGCAGGATCTACCTGCTCACGCGCCAGGGAGAGGAAGAGGTTGTTTCGTGTTTCGATCTGGATAGCGGCAAGACCCTGTGGCGGGACCGGTATCCGGTTGCCTACACCGTACACCCGGCCGCGGCCTGGCACGGGAAGGGCCCCAAATCCACACCTCTGTTTCACGCCGCCAGGCTCTACACTCTGGGAATCGCCGGAGTCTTGTCCTGCTACGAGGGAGAAACGGGCAGGCTGCGCTGGCGCAAGGAGTTTGCCTCAGAGTATCCTCATACATCTCCGCATTTCGGCACTGCGATGTCTCCTGTCGCCGAGGGGCGTCTCGTGATTGCCCACGTGGGAGGCCCTGACAACGGGGCCTTGACCGCCTTCGACATGGATACGGGAGAAGTGAAGTGGGCCTGGAAAGGGGATGGTCCCGCCTACGCATCCCCCATCGTCGCCGATCTCGGCGGCGTCAGGCAGATAGTGACGCAGTCCCAGAAATTCCTGGTGGGCGTCTCTGCCGCGAACGGCGAGCTTCTCTGGAGCATTCCTTTCACCACCGAATACGTTCAGAACATCGTCACTCCCGTGCTCTACAAAGAAATGCTGGTATTCTCCGGAGTCAACAAAGGGGTTCTTGCGATCAAAGTTGTTGGAAACGGCAACAAGTGGACACCGGAAAAGGTTTGGGAAACCCCGGAAGTTTCCTTCTACATGAACACGCCCGTGGTTGACGGGGACTTGCTCTTGGGGCTGTCTCACAAAAACAAGGGGCAGTTCGTCTGCCTGGACGCGCGCACGGGAAAGAGGCAGTGGGCCAGCGAGGGCCGCCAGGGAGAAAACGCCGCAGTAGTAAAGGGAGGAGACTGCTTCTTTCTGCTGACGACAGATTCCGAGCTGATCGTGGCCAGGATGAGCGGCAAAGGGTTCGAGCCGATTCAGCGCTACACGGTTGCCAACAGTCCGACCTGGGCGCATCCTGTGATTCTGAATCGCGGGATTGTGATCAAGGATGCGGAAAAGCTCACGTTTTGGAGCTGGAATTAGAACGACAGCTCTGTTCGAGTTCAGGCTTTAGCCTGCCCAGAGAGCGAACTTTGATGGCAGCCTAAAGCCTGAGCTGGCATGCACTGACGGAAGGCTCTTTTTTCGCGAGCGCAAAGAATCGAAGTTTTTGGTTGCGCTGTTCTTCGTCATGATGTGAGAGAATCACGTGCAGCGACTCACGGTAGCGGTTCTGTCGCCCGGCGGAACCAGGTAAGGAGGTCCGTGAGATTTTCGTTTTACGATATTAGCGTTTTCTTACTTGCAATGGTGAGTTATCCGTGCCCAGCCCCTGGCAGCGACGTCCGTAAGAAAGAAGAAGCTGTCGCCGCCATCGAAAAACGCGCAGCCGATCTGATCGGTTTGAGCGATCAGGTCTGGGCTTTTGCCGAGACCGCCTTGCTTGAAACCCGGTCCTCCAGGTTGCTCGCAGATTATGCAGAGAGGCAGGGTCTCAGGGTCCGGCGCGGAGTGGCAGGCATGCCCACCGCTTTTGTAGCGGAATTCGGGCAAGGGCGGCCGCTTATCGGGATTCTTGGTGAGTACGATGCCTTGCCTGGTCTTTCGCAGAAAGCGTCGCCCACAAAGGAAGCTCTGGAGCCCGGGGCGGCGGGGCACGGCTGCGGTCATAATCTGTTCGGGGCAGCGAGTCTGGGCGCCGCGCTGGCGGTGAAAGAATTGATTGCCGCGGGAAAACTTTCGGGAACCGTTCGCTTCTATGGAACTCCGGCGGAGGAGGCGGTCGGAGGCAAGGCCTACATGGCGCGCGAGGGTTTGTTCAACGATCTCGACGTATGTCTCGCATGGCATCCCTCGGACGAGACGCGTGCCGATATGCAAGGCGGGCAGGCGATCATTGACTTCATCGCCGAGTTCAAGGGGAGAGCCGCTCATGCCGCCGCGGATCCCTGGAACGGCCGCAGCGCGGTCCATGCCCTCGAATTGCTCACACACGGGCTCAACATGATGCGCGAGCATGTGAAGCCGTCGGTTCGCATTCACTACACCATCGTGAAAGGGGGCGACGTGCCTAACGTCGTCCCCGAGTACGCCAAGCTCTGGTGCTGGGTGCGCGACTGGACAAGAGAAGGTGTCGATGAGGTGTTCCAGAGGGTGCGCAAGATGGTGGACGGCGCGGCATTGATGGCGGAAGTCGAAGGCAAGTTGACGGTTCAGGGAGGCGATTACGAACTGTTGATCAACAGAACGGGAGCCCGCCTCCTGCATTCGAATATGAACTGGCTGGGGCCGATTCGTTTCACTCCGGAAGAACAGGAGTTCGCGCGCGCCGTCCAGCGCGCGGCCGGCGTCGAAGCCAGAGGTCTGAGTGGCGAGATCCAGCCTTTGGAAGGTCAGGAAAGAGAAGGAGGCTCCACCGATGTCGGGGATGTCAGTTGGCTTGTGCCCACGCTTCACGTCTCGGTGACGACCGCCGCCGAGGGAGTCCCCTGGCATGCCTGGCCCGTGGTGGCGTGCTCGGGGATGTCCATAGGACATAAGGGACTGATCTATGCGGCCAAAACGCTGGCTGCGACCACCGTGGATCTCTTCGAGGATTCAAAAACCCGCGAGGCCATCCAGGCGGAATTCAGAGAGGTGACGCGGGGTCACGTGTACAAGCCGTATATACCCGGAGGGCCGCCTCGGATTCCCTCGCGGTAGCGGAAAGACTATGTGCGGAATCATTGGTTACGTCGGCCAGAAACCTGCTCAGAACATCCTTGTCGATGGCTTAAGGAGACTGGAATATCGAGGATACGACTCCGCGGGTGTCTGCATTGTGGACGACGGGCGGCGATTTCAGGTGCGAAAGAAGATGGGCCGGATCCAAGAACTGTCTGCCTTGATACGCCAGCAGCCGGCGCAAGGCACTACCGGGATCGGGCACACGCGTTGGGCCACCCACGGCCCGCCAAGCGACGAGAATGCGCACCCTCACCTCGACCAGTCCGGAACCATCGCGCTCGTCCACAACGGCGTGATCGAGAATCACCAGCAACTCAAGGAGAAACTTCTTGCCAGGGGGCACAGTTTTCTGTCTCAGACCGACACCGAGGTCCTGGCGCATCTGATCGGCGAGTACTACCTCGAAGACCGGGATGCGGGGAGTGTCAGTAATGGAGATCTCTTGACTCATGCCGTGCGGCGCGCGCTCAAGGATGTGGTAGGAACTTACGGCATCGCAGTCGTTCACTCGGAACATCCAAGAACTCTTGTCGGGGCGCGGCGCGGCAGCCCCTTGCTGGTCGGTATCGGCCGCAGCGAGAATTTCCTTGCCAGCGATGCAAGCGCGGTCGTCGTTCACACGCGGCGGGTCGTGTACCTCAACGATTTCGAAATCGTGACTCTGATGGAAGAAGACTTCCAGATTTCCACCATAGATGCCGCGGAAGTCAGCCCGAAGATTCATGAGGTCGAGTTTGGGGCAGAAGAAGTCGAGCGCGGTGAGTTCCCGCATTTCATGCTCAAGGAGATTTTCGAGCAGCCGCAGACCGTGCAGAACGCCATGCGCGGCCGCATCCATCTCTCGGAGGCCACGGCGCATCTGGGCGGTCTGAACCTGGCCCCGGCCGAGCTACGCGCCGTAGACCGGATCATCTTCATCGCGTGCGGCACCGCCCTGCACTCGGCTCTGGTCGGGGAATACCTGATGGAAGATCTGGCGCGCATTCCGGCCGAATGCGAGTATGCGAGCGAATTCCGCTACCGCAATGCGCCGGTGGAAAAGAATACGCTGGTCTTTGCCATCAGCCAGTCTGGAGAGACCATCGACACTCTGGCCGCCGTGCGTGAATCGCGGCGGAAAGGGCACAAGACGCTGGGTATAGTGAATGTGGTGGGCTCAACGGTCGCGCGTGAGGTTGACGGCGGGACCTATATGCATGCAGGACCGGAAATAGGAGTGGCGGCCACAAAGAGCTTCACGGCTCAGTTGACGATTCTAACGCTCCTGGCCGTGCTGATGGGCAGAATGCGCCATTTGTCGGCAACCAGGGGAGCCGAGATTCTCAAGGAGCTGGAAAAAATACCCCAGAAAATGCGGCAGATAATCGAGCAAACAGAAGCCATTGCCTCCATCGGGAAAAAGTACTGCGAAGCGCGCAGCTTTCTGTTCCTGGGCCGGCAGTATCAGTTTCCCATTGCCCTCGAAGGGGCGCTGAAGTTAAAAGAGATCTCTTATATCCATGCCGAGGGGTATCCGGCCGCGGAGATGAAGCACGGCCCGATAGCGCTGATCGACCCCCGAACGCCCTCTGTCTTTCTGGCCCCTCAGAATTCGGTTTACGAAAAGACCGTATCCAACATCGAAGAGGTGCGGGCGCGCAGCGGACCCGTGATTGCTGTCGCCACCGAAGGAGACACTGAAATCCTGAAGAAGGCGAACAACGTGATTTACATTCCGGACACTCTGGAGTGCCTGCAACCCCTCCTGACTGCGATACCGCTCCAGCTCCTGGCGTATCACATTGCCGTGATGCGCGGGTGCGACGTCGATAAACCTCGCAACCTGGCCAAAAGCGTCACTGTGGAATGACGAATGACGAGTGACGATTTTGGAGTGATGAGTCACGGTCGCAATCCTATTCGTTACATTCGACATTCGTTATTGCCTGTCAGGCGTAGATGCCGCGCAGGCGGGTGCCGCGCGCGACGCGGTCGATGGCCAGCATATAAGACGCGATGCGCATGTTCACATTGTGAGTTTCGGAATACTTGACCACCTCGTGAAAGCTGGCCGTCATGTAGTCGCCTAGCCGCTCGTTGACGACCGATTCCTTCCAGAAGTAGCCCTGCCGGTCCTGGACCCATTCGAAATAAGAAACGGTGACTCCACCCGCGTTGGCGAGAATGTCGGGAATGATGAAGACGTGGTTGCTTTCGAGGATGAGGTCCGCCTTGGCCGTCGTGGGTCCGTTGGCTCCTTCCGCGATGATTCTTGCCTTGATGCGCGGTGCGTTTCTGGAAGTAATCTGGTTCTCAGTCGCGGCTGGCACGAGGATGTCGCATGGAAGCTCGAGAAGCTCCGCGTTCGTGATGCGATCTGCCTCCGGATATCCGTCCAGGATCCGATTCCGGCGCTGGTATTCTGTTACCCGCGGGATGTCCAGACCTTCCGGATTGTAGATTCCGCAACGAATGTCCGATACGGCTACCACCTTGAAGCCCTGCTCGTAAAGGAGCTGCGCGGTTACGCTGCCTACGTTGCCGAAGCCTTGAATAACCACTCTGGTATCCTGCGGGGCGAGATTGAATTTCTTGCAGGCTTCGACAGCCACGATCATGAGCCCGCGTCCTGTGGCCTCCTTCCTCCCGGCCGACCCGCCCAATTCCAGCGGCTTTCCCGTGATAACGCCGGTAACGGTCTGGCGGGCATGCATGCTGTAGGTATCCATGACCCAGGCCATGATCTGTTCATTGGTGTTGATATCCGGGGCGGGGACGTCTTTTTCGGGACCGAGAAACTCGAACAGCTCAGCCGTATAACGACGGGTCAGCCGCTCCAGCTCTCCGGAAGACATCTGGGGAGGATCGCAAACGACGCCACCCTTGGCTCCTCCAAACGGGATGTTCACGACGGCGCATTTCCAGGTCATCCAGGCGGCAAGCGCTTTGATTTCGTCGAGTGTGACGTCAGGCGCGAATCGCAGCCCCCCCTTACTCGGCCCGCGCGAGATGTTGTGCTGGACACGGTAGCCCGTGAAAACTTGAAGCCGCCCTGTGTCCATGAAAACCGGGATGTAAACAGTGATTTCCCGCCGCGGATAGCGGAGGAACTGGTAGAGGCCATCATCCAGGTTCAGCTTCTGAGCCGCGATGTCGAAACGCGACATCACGGCCTCAAACGGATTTATTTCACTGTCCTGTACTCGTGTAACGATCGACATATCCATTACCTCGAGCGCGAAACCCCGGTGAGAATTAACCGGCGCTCCGCGTTGCCATGACCGGACGCATATCAGCAATCGTTGAAATGCGGTATTTCTCCTGCTGTCTTACCACGTGATCTGCCAGGGCGGCGTGAATCGCGTGTCCCGCCTTCTCTGCATACAAATGCCCTACGATAGGATACCCCACAAGAGAAATATCGCCCAAAAGATCCAAAAGTTTATGCCGGACAAACTCGTCCGGGAACCGGAGATCGGCATTTACTATCCCGGAATCATCGAGCACTACGGCATTATCCAGCGACCCTCCGCGGATCAGGCCGCACCGCTTCAGATATTCGACGTCCGAGATAAATCCGAACGTCCGCGCGGGCCCGATCTCTTGACGGTAGGACCCCGGCGTAAGCTCTACTTGAATTTCTTGCCGTCCGATGGCGTTATGTTTGAAGTCAATGATGTACGTCGCCGTGGGAACGGGCGCAGGATAGACGCCTGCAACCTTGTCGCCCTGGCGAACCTCGATGGGCTCAAGGATCACGATGTACCTGCGCAGAGCTCCCTGTTCCCTGATCCCGACGTCTTCAATCTTCTCAATGAACCGGAGGCCGCTCCCGTCGAGAATAGGAACTTCCATTGAATCGAGGTCGATGAAAAGATTGTCAATTCCGAGGCCGTAAAGTGTGGAAAGGAGGTGCTCCACCGTAGAGATCATGACCCCCTTCTTCATGAGGGTCGTGGCATAACTTACCTTCGCCACGTGGGCGCGTGTCGCCTCGATCTCGAAGTTCCTGAGGTCCGTGCGACGAAACCTGATGCCGGTATCCTGTGGAGCAGGGACCAAAGTCATGTGCACGGGATACCCCGTGTGGAGCCCGATTCCCTCCAGACGGATCCTGTCTCGCAGAGTGCGTTGATACTTAAGCATGAGCCCCCACCAAAGCCCACGAAGTAATCATGGAAGACGAGAGCAGCAACCCAAGTGTAAGTGTAAATGGCAGCAAAATCCATTCCAGCTCAGAGTATGCATAGGCGGTACTGAGTCAATCTATTGAAACAATGGTGGTTGTAGGGAGAGCGAGAGCTTCGCTCGTCCGTCATGCAAGTCCGAGTGTGTGGTATTTAAGACACACCCACCCCCAGTGGGATTCTTTGCGTCTTCGCGTCTTCGTGGTAAAGGCTGAGTACCAATCCACCACGAAGACACGAAGACGCGAAGAATCCCGAACTACTTAAGGCAGGCCGGCGTGTGGGACGTCTACTTCGCAATACTCGATGCGCCCGGTCCGCGTCTCCCGGCAATGGACCGGGTGGGAATGGAGCGACGTGCAGACAAACAACGTTCGGCCGTCGGCGCCGCCCAGCATGCAGGCGAACGCGCTGGTGGAGACGGGAATGCGCTCAGTGATCGCACCGCCTTCAAGGACTCGCAGCACTTCGCGCGTGGTAGGGGAGGCAACCCAGATGCCACCCTCGGCATCGAGCGCAATGCCGTCGGGCACGGGGGGCTGGGGCGTTTCTCCGAGTGGGTTATCGGCCTTCCCCAGGCTGGCCCAGACTCGCCGGTGGCTCAGGCTGCCGTCAGGCAGGATGTCGAAGGCAGTGAGCCGCGCCGCGAACGTCTCCGCGACGACCAGTGTTTTGCCATCGGAAGTGATCACCGCGCCGTTGGGGAACCAGAGGTCGCTCGCGGCGACGCAAGCATCCTCAGCCGGGCGCACAAGCACGAGATTTGCCGGACAGGGCGTGCCGCCGCCGTGGAGGTCGAACCCGAAGTTGCCGATGTAAGCGCGTCCCTCCGCGTCCACCACCATGTCATTGCAGTGGAAGCCTGCGAAAGGAGTGCAATCGGCGACAACGACCGGACCTTCCGGATCTGCCCGGAGGAGCCGCCGATCTTCCATGGACACAACCAGCAGACGCCCGTCGGGCAGCCAGCCGAGTCCCGAAGGACAGCTGGAGTTCAGCTCGAGCACGGTCTCCGAGCGGCCTGCCGGATCCACGGCAATGACACGCTGTCGGTGCATGTCCGAAAATAAGAGACGGCCGTCCCTCCAGCGGGGTCCCTCGGGGAAGGACAGGCCGTCGAGCAGGGTTTTCAAGGTTCGCATGCAGCTCTCCTTCGAGTAAAAACTTACCGGAGTCGCAACCAAAAAAATCTCACCACGAAGACA
>QHZE01000091.1 GCA_003225335.1 Acidobacteriota bacterium | reverse complement strand
TCATTCCTGGGAAGCCCCCCGGTGTCGGCTGTTGGGCCATACGTGGAGTGAATCTCGCGGTTCAGCATTCGGAGCAGCGCAGTCTGTTGCCCCCGGTGATGAGCCGTATGGGCAATGCGTCGCACCATGATCCAGGCGCGACTCCGCCGAGTGTCAAAAAACGGGACCTCCTCCTGCCACCAGCCTTGATCTTGAGCCGACAGCTTCTGAAGCCGCTGGGCGGAATCCGTCGCATACCTTAGAATGAAGGCGATCCTCGTCTCTTTGTCCGGGAGAGGCGGCGCACCAGGATCTATACCGAGGATGCTGCGAAACCAAAGGTCCTCGCTGAGACATTG
>QHZE01000548.1 GCA_003225335.1 Acidobacteriota bacterium | reverse complement strand
GTCCGCTCTCCGGGTCGGACTGGGTCTGGAGGGTGAAAGGAAAGATGTCGGTAGGATAGAGAAAATTGAAGAAAGGACGCGCGTCACGCGAGGGCTGCGCGAACCGGTGATTGAAGCTGCCGCGTCCGCCGCCCGAGACGTGAGCCCATACTCCATCAAACACCTTCTTCCCCTGCTCGCTGGCGTTGAATCCGTCGTAGAGGAACTTTCGCAGGAAGCGCCCGCTCTGCGAGGAGCCTATCGCAATCGCGTACTGGTACCCTCCTTTGTCCTTCAGGTAAGAGATGTAGTCGCGAATGCCCGCGGGACCGAGACCGGCCAGTGCCGGGTCTTGTCCGGTGTAGGTTACTTCGTAGATCCGGCCCGGCTCAAACCCGCTCTCCATATAGATATGAGTACGATCTTCTTCGAGCCGCCACTGGCTGCGCGGAATCTCGCGGCGCTGGCCGTCGACGCGGTCCCGCATGGTCATCCGGACGCTCGACGGGTCGGCGACCGGGTAGGCAATATGCGTCCGGTCCGCCACGTAGAACCGGTTGATCCTTTCGTCAGGGACGTAATCGGATCGCACCACGCCTTTGATGCCCTTGGCGGCGGGAGCATAGAACCGCATCAGCCCGGGCGGATCCGGCGGGACGTCCCACTGCCATCCGAGCCACAGCAGCGTGAATCCCTGTTCCAGGAGAAAGTTGTCTCCGAACTCAGCCGCCGTGCGCGGATCGGAAGAGGCTCCGGCTTCTCGCAGGTTGAAGGTCGACAACATTCCCTTTCGCCCGCGGTTCGACACCTCGAAGAAAATCGTGCCGTTGTGTCTGGCCGGCTTGAGCATGTAGAGATCCGCCGAGAATTCGACCAGTCCCTTCTCGTTCCGCGGGCCGTAATCGATGTCGGTAATGATGCGGTTCGCCGCGAGCCTGGCATCGACAGCGAAGTAAACCTTGCCGGTGATCTTTGTGTAAGGCCCGGCCGGCTCCTCTTTCGCGTCGACCCTGACCACGGCCGCTCGCGCCCAACCGGCAACCGCCAGCAGCAGACCAACTGACAGAATCGCTTTCCGCATGACTGTCTCCTCCAGACGGAAGGGGCATTCTAAGGGAGAGCTACACCATTTCGCAATTAGTGCAAGCAACGTCTCCGTTAAGATGCCCGGACAAAACCAACCTCTAAGATTCGGAGAACGCCAGAACCTGATCGTCCGAAGAGAAAATAGTTGCCCTTGGGCATCGAAGGGTGGAAACTCCCGTTTTTGCTGAGTCATCAGTATCCCGGTATTCAGATTTTGGGTTTCCAGGCGATTCACCTGGCGGCGTGCCTTTCAAACCAACGTCTAGGAGCGACCGACATGATCTTCACCTCTCCGCAATTCCTGTCAGGGCTTCTGTTACGGCGAATACTTTGCGCCGCAGGGTGTTCTGCCATATTAACATCAATCGTGTGTGACTTCGTTGGTGCCCAATCGAGCAGTGGCGCTCCGGTCACGATTCACAAGCGCTTCCGCGAGGAGACGCCCCAGGGCACCTTCACGACCCGGGAGAAGACCGAGCAGTGGAACCCGACTGAATCGGCCATCATCGTATGTGACATGTGGGACGCTCATCACTGCTTGAATGCCGTGCGCCGGGCCGAAGAAATGGGCCCGCGCATGAACCAGGTCCTCGAGAACGCGCGTAGCCGTGGTGTGTTCATCATACACGCACCGTCGAGCTGCATGGAACCATACAAGGAGCACCCGGGGCGCAAGAGGGCACAGGAGGCCCCGCGCGCCGCGAACTTGCCCAAGGACATCGGGGAGTGGTGCCGGCAGATTCCATCGGAGGAAAAAGGAAAATATCCGATCGACCAGTCGGACGGCGGAGAGGATGACGATCCGGTCGAGCACGAGCAGTGGCATCAGCGACTGGCCGGCATGGGACGCAATCCGAAATCACCATGGAAGGCCCAGATCGATCTTTTGAAGATTCACGATAAGGACGCAATCAGCGACTCGGGCGTCGAGATCTGGAACCTGCTCGAACACCGGCGGATCAAGAACGTGATCCTCATGGGCGTGCATACCAACATGTGCGTGCTCGGCCGCCCATTCGGCCTGCGGCAGATGGCCAAAAACGGCAAGAACGTAGTACTCATGCGCGATATGACCGATACCATGTACAATCCCGAACGATGGCCGTACGTGACCCACTTCGTCGGCACTGACCTGATTGTCGAGCACGTCGAGAAGTTCGTCTGCCCGACCATTACCAGCGTCGATTTTCTCGGCGGCAACCCCTTTCAATTCAAGAACGACCTGCGTTCGATCCTGATGGTGATCGGTGAAGACGAGTACAACACTGACCTCACATTGCCTGTTTTTGCCCGGCAACAGCTGGAGCCACACGGCTTCCAGGTTCGTATCGTGCAGGCCGATCCGGCCGACAAAAACAACTTTCCCGGTCTGGCCCAGGCGGTTGTCCGCGCCGATCTCGTGCTCATTAGCATCCGGCGTCGCACGCCGCCAAAGGAACAGCTCGATGCAATCCGCGCGCATCTGGCCGCGGGCAAACCGCTCGTCGGTGTCCGCACCGCGAGTCACGCCTTTGCCTTGCGGGACGGGAGCGCACCACTCCCGAGCAGCGCGGCCACCTGGCCGGGCTTCGATCCTGAAGTGCTGGGCGGGCATTACATCGGTCATCACGGCAGCGGGCCAAAAGTTGTAGCGACTGCTGCCCCCGGGGCAGACAAGCACCCGATCCTGCACGGGATCGACTTGAGGCAGCTCGCGGGCAACGGGTCTCTTTACCGGGTCACGCCGCTGACAGGTTCCACCACGCCGCTTATCATCGGCTCAATCTCCGGCCAGGAACCGGAGCCGGTGGCATGGACGAATTCGCCGCGCCGCGGCCAGTCGCGTGTCTTCTATACTTCTTTTGGACATCCCGATGATTTCGGCAACGCCGCGTTCAGAAAGCTCCTGCTCAACGGCATCTGCTGGGCGCTCGGGATTGCGACTCCCGGCGCTCCGCCGGAAACATCAACCGCCCAGGGATCCGCCGCAAAGTGATCATTCACGTTCTTGGGCCTTGCTGTTTTCGAGTCTTCGCGGTTGAGAAGCAGAGTCAGGAGTCCCGCTCAGAGTGAAAACACGCATGATCATCGATTGTTCAGCAGCCTGCTAGCTTCATCTTCCGCGGTCATGTTATGCTAGGCCCATCTGAAGGAGGGCGTCCATGAACCGCGTCACTCTCTTTCTTTCCGCCATGTTGCTTTTGCCCGCCGTGGCCAGGCCGCAGGCGAGCAGCAGCACGGTGCGGGGCACCGTTTTTGACCCGGCCCAACTAGTCATTCCCCGGGCGGCGGTGACTCTCACCAACACTGCCACCAAGACGGCTCGCGAGACCGAGACCAATGAAGCCGGCGCCTATGTCTTTCCTGGCGTCATCCCGGGCGAGTACATCCTCACGGTCACGTCGCCGGGCATGCAGAAGTTCGAAGGTAAGCTGAGGGTGCGGCTTCAGCAAGATGCCGTGGTCGACACGGTATTAAAGGTCGGCGGAG
>QHZE01000090.1 GCA_003225335.1 Acidobacteriota bacterium | reverse complement strand
AATAGACCTGGCCGTTGACGCGGCCGTGGAAGAAATCAAGCGCTTGAGCAAGAAGATCAAGGGAAGGGAAGACATAGAAAATGTCGCCACGATCTCGGCCAATGGCGACCGCCGGATCGGGAAGCTTCTGGCCGAGGCCATCGAAAAGGTGGGCCACGACGGGGTTGTGACAGTCGAGGAGGCCAAGTCCATGAGCACCGAGCTCGAGGTGGTAGAGGGAATGCAGTTCGACCGCGGGTACCTCTCCGCCTATTTCATCACCAACCAGGACCGTATGGAGTGTGTCCTGGAAGATGCGCTGATCCTGATTCATGAGAAAAAGATTTCCGCGCTGAACGATCTCCTCCCGCTGCTCGAGAAAGTGGCCCGGACGGGAAAGTCGCTGCTGATCATTGCTGAGGATGTGGAAGGTGAGGCCCTGGCTACGCTGGTCGTGAACAAGCTGCGCGGCATTTTGAAGTGCGCTGCGGTGAAGGCTCCCGGCTTCGGGGATCGCCGGAAGGCGATGATGGAAGATATTGCTATCCTCGCCGGCGGGAAGTTCCTCTCGGAAGACCTGGGGATTAAACTCGACAAGGTCCAACTAAGCGATCTCGGCCGGGCTAAGCGGATCATCATCGACAAAGACAACACGACGATCGTGGAAGGGGGCGGCAAGAAGAGCGAGATCACCGGGCGCATCGCCACGATCAGGAAACAGATCGAAGAGACAACGTCGGATTACGACCGCGAGAAACTTCAGGAGCGCCTTGCCAAGCTGGCCGGCGGCGTCGCCATTATTCGAGTCGGCGCGGCGACAGAGTCTGAAATGAAGGAGTTGAAGGCTCGCGTCGAGGATGCTCATCATGCGACGCAGGCAGCCATCGAGGAAGGCATCGTTCCGGGCGGCGGCATAGCGTTGCTGCGCGCCCAAAAGGCGATCGATGCGCTGAAGCTGGAAGGCGACCTCAAAACCGGTGCTACCATCGTCCGGGCTGCCCTCGAAGAACCTTTGCGGATGATCGCCTCGAACGCGGGGGCCGAGGGATCGATCGTGGTGTCCAAGGCGCGAGACGGAAAGGGAACCTTCGGCTTTAACGCCGAGACCCTGGAATTTGGCGACCTGGTAGGACAAGGGATCATCGATCCTACGAAGGTCGTACGGGTGGCGCTTCAGAACGCTTCCTCCATCGCGGGCCTGCTGATCACGACCGAGGCCCTCGTGACCGACCTGCCGGAAAAGAAGAGAGCGGCAGCGCCACCGAGCCCCGAGGACTACGAGTAGAACACCTTGGGCTTCGATTGCGGATTGCGGATTGGGGAATCGCTGCGGAAAAGGCGATTCCCTGCGATGCACCGAATCGATCCGCAATTCGAAATCCGCAATCCGCAATGGGCAGTGAGGCGTTTCCTGCCCCCGCAGGAGTCCAGGCATGATCGTCGAATCTTCCGCCCCTACGCGAGTGGATCTGGCCGGAGGCACTGTTGATATCTGGCCCCTCTATCTCTTCCATCAAGACTCTATCACCGTAAACTTTGCGATCAGCCTGCCGGCCCGCTGCAGGCTGTCAAGCCGTCCGGACAACAAGATCCTCCTGCGATCGCTGGACACCAAGGAGTCTGCTGAATTCGACGGCCTCGAGTCACTATGGTCCACGGATCGGCTCAGAATGCTTGCCAGGCTGGCGTACTTCTTCAAGCCGAACCCCGGTTTCGAGATATCCACGGGCGGCACGGCGCCTGCAGGATCCGGCCTGGCAGGGTCCTCGGCTCTTAACATTGCCATTTGTGGGGCTCTCAACCTGTTCACGGGCGCAGGATATGATCCGGAGAAACTGATCCAGATTGCGAAGAATGTTGAGGCTCAGGTGATCTCCGTGCCTACCGGCGATCAGGATTTCTATCCGGCAACCTACGGCGGCGTTTCGGCCATTTACCTGACGCCCAAAGGGGTCTTTCGGGAGGAAATCCCGGTCGATCTCGATCGACTCGCCCGGCGTTTCATCCTTATCTACTCCGGCCAGCAGCGCAATTCAGGCATCAACAACTGGGACGTCATGAAGCGCCACATTGATGGAGATAGCAAAGTCTTCGAGTCCTTCGAAGGAATCATCCACGCCGCCCGCAAGATCGTCGTCGCACTGCGCAGCGGAAACTTTGATGCTATTGATGCAGCTCTGGAGGAAGAATGGTCCCACCGGCGGCTCCTTAGCGACGGGATTACCACCCCGGAGATCGAAGAGATCATTACCCGCGCCAGGAAACTCGGAGCGGGCGGTGCGAAAATCTGCGGTGCCGGAGGTGGCGGCTGTATGGTCATCACGGTTCCCGAAGGCCGGAGGCAGAGTGTCGAGGAGAAGCTTCGCGAAGCCGGGGTACACGTGATCGACTATAAAATCGCGCCTCGCGGAGTCGAGGTGAAAGTCATAGAAAGCTGACGACGGAAAAGACATGCCATTTTGGCGAGCCCTTTGCGCTCTTCGCGTCTTCGCGGTGAAATCGGTACTCAGTTTCACCGCAAAGGCGCCAAGTCGCAAAGGAAACGCGAAGGTTTATCGGTTGCGGTTCCATATAGCGTTTTTCGTTTGCTGGCCATGATGGATCATTTTCAGGAGGAATGTTTCAGATGTCCATAAAAGTGGCAATCAATGGATTCGGTCGTATTGGAAGAAACCTGTTGCGCTGTTCCGTTCATAACCCGGAACTGGAATTCGTCGCGGCGAATGACCTGACCAGGCCCGAAGTGCTTGGTCACCTTCTAAAATACGACTCGGTCCTGGGCCGGTTTGACGGGAAAATTGACGTGAAGGATGATGCCATCGTCGTTAACGGAAAACCGATCAAGATCTTCGCCGAGCGCGATCCGGGCGGCATAAAGTGGGAGGCTGTCGGCGCGCAAATCGTAGTCGAATCCACCGGACTCTTTACGGAGGGCGAAAAGGCCAGAGCCCATCTCCGCGGCCCTGTCAAAAAGGTTATCATTTCCGCGCCCGGCAAAAACGTGGACGGCACCTTCTGCATGGGAGTCAATATGGAGCGGTACGACTCGAAAAGGCACAACATAGTCTCGAACGCTTCCTGCACCACCAATTGTCTCGCCCCTCTGGCCAAAGTGCTGGATGACAGCTTCGGGATCGAATCGGGTTTCATGACCACAATCCACAGCTACACAAACGATCAGAATCTGCTGGATCTGCAGCACAAAGACCTTCGGCGCGCCCGCGCCGCCTGTATCAACATGGTTCCGAGCACGACCGGCGCGGCGAAAGCTATCGGCGAAGTGCTCCCCAACCTTTCCGGACGGCTGGACGGTATCGCGATTCGAGTGCCCACGCCGAATGTTTCACTGGTCGACCTTGTGGCGACCGTCCGCAAGAAGACCAGCAAACAGGAAGTGAATCAGGCGCTGAAAGACGCGTCTGCGGGGCCGATGAAAGGAATCCTCGGGTATTCGGAGGAGCCTCTGGTTTCGTCAGACTACCTGCGCTGCCCTCTGTCTTCTTCTGTGGACGGGCTCGAGACCAAAGCGCAGGGGAGTCTCGTCAAGGTCCTTTCCTGGTATGACAACGAGTGGGGATACTCCAACCGTCTGCGAGACCTGATTCTGTTCATGGCCGAGCGAATGAATTAATGAGGAAGGAGCCGGAAAAGAGAGGAATCCAAGGAATCCGAGGAATAAAAGGGGGTGAACGGCACTGAATTGATGAGGAAGGAGCCGAATAAATGATTCACTCGATATTCCCAGGATTCCTTGAATTCTTTGGTTTCCTTGGATTCTTTGAATTCCCTCGCGACGGATTATGACTAAGCTGATAGTAAGAGACTTGGACCTGAAGGGCAACAGAGTCTTTATCCGGGTAGACTTCAACGTTCCCATCAAGAACGGAAAGGTCCAGGACGACTTGCGAATCCTGGAATCTCTGCCAACGATTCAGTACGCTCTCCACCGGGGCGCGGTCGTGATTCTCGCTTCACATCTGGGGCGGCCCAAAGGAAAACGCGACCCCGAATACAGCCTGGCTCCGGTCGCGGCGCGGCTTTCCGAACTGGCGGGGAGGAAAGTGAAGTTTGTTCCTGACTGCGTGGGTCCCGACGTGGAGAACGCAGTCGCTGCAGCTCGCGCCGGTGACGTCCTGCTGCTCGAAAATCTCCGCTTCCACCCCGAAGAAGAAGCCAACGACGCGCGTTTTGCGAAGAAGCTAGGACTCCTTGCTCCCCTGTATGTGAATGACGCGTTCGGCAGCGCGCACCGGGCTCACGCTTCGACGGAAGGGATCATGCATTACGTCGAGCGTGCCGCTGCAGGCCTCCTGATGGAGAAGGAGCTCCGTTATCTGGGTGACGCTTTGGAACGTCCGGAGCGGCCCTTCACGGCGATTCTCGGCGGCGCGAAGATCTCCGACAAGATCGAAGTGATCGAGAATCTCTTGGGAAAAGTGGACCACCTGCTGATCGGCGGCGCCATGATGTTTACCTTCTTAAAGAGCCAGGGAGGGAGAGTGGGAAGGTCTCTCTGCGAGGATGATAAGCTGGCTCTGGCCGGCGACCTTCTGTCGCGAGGCTGTCATATCGTTCTGCCGCTGGACGCAGTTGCTAGCAGGAGCATTGAGGATGAGAAATCGGCCCATGTTGTCCCCGCGGGCGCGATTGCGGACGGCGAGATGGGGCTGGACATCGGACCTCAGACGATCTCTGACTACAGCCGGATCATACGCTCATCGAGAACTATCGTTTGGAATGGGCCGATGGGAGTCTTCGAAAAGGAGGCCTTTGCCGCGGGCACACTGAGCATTGCCCGTGCCGTTGCAGACTCCGGCGCGGTCTCGATCGTCGGCGGTGGAGATTCAGCGGCGGCCGTGGCCAAGGCAGGTGTCGCAGACCGGGTCTCGCATGTTTCCACGGGAGGGGGCGCCACTTTGGAATTTCTTGCCGGGCGCACCCTTCCAGGCGTCGCCGCGCTTTCTGATCGGAATTGAGGCGTCGCCAAGTTCAGGAATCCAAGGAAGAAACGACGTGCTCAGTCTTTCATTCCCTGGATTCCTTGGATTCCTGAATTCCAGCATCACAGGGCGATTTCGGTCTTCCATTGGATATGAGATTACCGGTCATTGCAGGTAATTGGAAAATGCACAAGACCACGGAGGAAGCTCGCGCCCTGGCGCGGGCGATCAAAGCGGGCGCCGGGAATGCCACACACTGCCAGGTGGTGTTGGCTCCTCCTTATACGGTCCTTGCGGCGGTAGCGGCTGAGATTCGAGGCTCCGCATTGATGCTCGCCGCGCAGAATGTACATTGGCAAAGCAACGGGGCGTTCACTGGAGAAGTAAGCGTGCCCATGCTCGAAGACGTGGGCTGCCATATGGTCATCCTGGGACACTCGGAAAGACGACAGCTTTTTTGTGAAACCGACGAGACCGTGAACATGCGTGTCCGCGCGGTCGTCACCTCCTCCCTTCAACCGATCGTCTGTGTGGGGGAGACGCTGGCTGAGAGGGAAGCGGGAAGAGTTCAGGAGGTAATCTGTCAACAACTTGCAGGCGGTCTCGCTGGCTTGACACCCCCCTACCTTTTGCGTATCATTCTCGCCTACGAACCGGTCTGGGCGATTGGAACCGGACGTACGGCGTCGCCCGAAGTTGCCCAGGAAGTCCATGCCGCAATCCGCCATTGGCTCACTCAAGACTTCGGAAAGGAGGCAGCAGGTTCGGTTCGCATTTTGTACGGTGGAAGTGTCAAGCCGGAAAACATCCGGGACTTGATGCGCCAACCTGACATTGACGGGGCCCTGGTAGGGGGCGCTTGCCTGGAGGCCGAAAGCTTCCTGCGCATCATCCGTTACCAATCCTAGGGCGACCCAGAAGGGTGAGTGTTAGACTTCTATGCTGGTCTACTATCTGGTAACCGCGCTTCATGTTTTGGTGTGCCTCATTTTGATCCTGGTGGTCCTGTTGCAGTCTTCGAAGGGCGCGGACCTTGCGGGTGCTTTTGGCGGCTCCTCTACGCAGACTGCATTTGGCAGTCGCGGACCCGCCTCGTTTCTGTCCAAAATGACGACGGTGTCGGCCGTAATTTTCATGGTCACCTGTCTCGCTCTGTCTCTTATGGGGGGCAGGCAACAGAGCAGGTCAATCTTGGATACGACCAAGCAGCCGGTTTCACAGAAGCCCGCGGCGCAGCCGGCTCCTCAGACCCCGGCTCCTTCACCTGAGGAGATCAAGAAGATTCAACAGGAGGTGGAGCAAAAACAGAAACAGGCCGCCCCGACAGGTCAGGGTGCCGCTCCAGGTGGTGCCTCTACCGGCTCCGGTAACACAACACGGGCGCCCTCTCCTGCACAGGAAAACAAGCCGGAAACAGCGAAGAAGCCCTGACAGATTTTTTTTGACACATCGCCGTCTCCTCAGCGGCAATGCCGGTTAATTTTTCACTCATGAAGCCACACCTGACAAGTGCCGAAGTGGTGGAACTGGCAGACACGCCATCTTGAGGGGGTGGTGGGGAAACCCGTGGGGGTTCGAGTCCCCCCTTCGGCACCATATAATTCCTTAGTTACACGCGGCCTCCAGAGACCCACCTCCCATTTGGCATTTTTCATTTGTACTTGATCGATCGCTACCGGAGCAACCCCGATTGGATTTGAAAAGCCTCCCCGGTTAAGTTAGTAGATCCGCCAGAGATGACAAATGACCAATGACAAATGAAAAAAGAGGGGAGTTTCCACTCCTGTTACCGGCCCGCGCCAAGCGTAACTGAGACATTACCGACCAACACCAACTCAACTCGATGTGTGCAGTTAGAAGTGGGTGTCAAGTTTTTTCGGCGGCACCGTGAGGTGATCCTTTCGTGAAATTCGTGGCGGTTTTTACTGATTACTGGCCACGAATTACACGAATTAGCACGAATTAAAACTCTCGACAGCTTCCGAGAGAGTTAAAGGCCGCAAGATATTGACTCCCACTTGTAATTGCACCCCAATTCGATTGACAATTTGCGACTGACAACTGACCATTGAAACTTCCCGGAGGCTCTCAATGCATCCCCTTGTGCTCCACGCTAAATGCGCGGGTCGGATCCTGTCAATTGCTAATTCTCTGACCTTCCGCTGCGCCTTCATCCTGCTTCCATTAGTTGTTTCCTGCGCACGAAAAGGGACTGAAGTCTCAATGGATCCCGAGCGCTTCATTGCCACCGCCAGGATTGACGAAAACCTCCGAATCGAGCTCGCGGCGCGCGAGCCGAACGTTGTGGATCCTGTCGCTATTGCCTTCGACGCCGCGGGCCGAATGTACGCCGTCGAAATGAGAGACTATCCCAGCGAGCCGCACGGAGTCTCGAAGCCGCTCGGGCGCGTAACGCTGCTCGAGGACACGGACCTGGACGGGTATTACGAAAAGGCCACGGTGTTTGCCGATGGTCTGCAATATCCTACGTCGGTTTTGCCGTGGCGCGACGGGGTCCTGGTGACGAGCCCGCCGGACATCGTCTTCTTCAAAGACACGAACGGGGACGGCAAGGCGGACATCAAAGAAGTGCTCTTTTCCGGATTCCCGGTCGCCAACACGCAACACAATGTCAACGGTCTTTTCTGGGGGCTTGACAACTGGGTGTACGCCGCCAATGGCGGCAACAACGGCGCGGGCTACTCGGTCAAATCTCCGGACAGAAAGGTTTCGATCCGGGGCATGGATTTCCGCTTCCGTCCGGACACGGGAGAAATCCAAACCTCCTACGAATCCACGGGCGGCTTCGGCATTGCCACCGATTCCTGGGGCCACATGTTCGGGACACACAACACGAACCATATCCAGCATATGGCCTTTCGAACCGAATACCTTGCGCGCAACCCCAGACTGGTTGTGCCCTCGACGAGGCAACAGATCTCGGACCATGAAAGCTCCGCGCAGCTCTACCAGATTTCGGTTCCCGAAACGCGTTTCAACCATCCGGAGCAGTCAGGCCACTTCTCGGGTGGTTGCGGGCTCACTTTTTATGAGGGTGGCGCTTTGGGCGCCGAGTACGACGGCAGTTTTTTTGTCACGGACGTCGTCGTGAACGTAGTCCATCAGGATGTCGTTTCCCCGGACGGCGCGAGTTTCAGGGCGCGCAGACAAAGGGACCGGGTCGAGTTTCTGGCGGGCAAGGACAACTGGTTTCGTCCCGTGAACATGGCCGTCGGACCGGAGGGAGCGCTGTATCTGGTCGATATGCACCGCGCCGTGATCGAACATCCGGAATGGATACCCGATCCGGTAGCGAAGCAGCTCAATATCTGGGCCGGAAACGACAAGGGGCGCGTTTACCGGATTGTCCCCCGATCCGGTCTCAAGCCTTCCCGGCCGCAATTTTCCTCGGCCGCGGCGCAGGTCCTGGTCGATTCTCTCGCAAGCCCCAACAAGTGGCGGAGGGACACGGCGCAGAGGCTCCTCGTGGAGAGGCAGGACCGTACGGCGGTTCCACTGCTGGCCCGCCTTCTAAGCGAAAGCGGCTCTCCCCAGGCGCGGGTTCATGCGCTTTGGACACTGGAGGGATTAGGCGGTATCACTCCCGATCACGTCATTGCGGCGCTTGGCGACGCGCACCCGGGAGTACGCGAGAGCGCGCTCAGGATTGCCGAGCGGATTCAGCAACAATCGGAGCCAGTCCGCCAGGCGCTGCTCGGAATGACCCGGGACCCGGATGCGCGGGTGCGTTTCCAGCTCAGCCTGAGTCTCGGTTTCGACAAGGATCCGAGGGTTCCGAATGCCCTGCTGGAGATCATCCGCCAGGATGTTGAGCACGAGCCTTCGAGGATCGCCGTGTTGAGCTCCCTTACGGAAGGGTCTGAGCAGGCTCTCGCCCTATTGTTCTCCACTCACGATCCCTTCCGCACCCAGGTGACCGCTGGACGGCGGGAATTTGTCAGGCAACTGGCCGCTTTGACGGGATCCTACAACGAGAAGAGCCGGATTTCCGCTGCGCTGCGTCTGGCTGGAGAAAGCAACTTGCAGGAAGGCTGGAGGATTTCGATTCTGGACGGACTCGCAGATGGGCTGTCCAGGGTCCAGTACAGTCAGGGTCACGACCCTGCAATGCGCGCGGCGATTGAAGGAATGCTGCGCTCGGAACGAACGCCTCTTGTTCGGGCTGCTCTGCGCGTTGCAGCGGCCGTGGGGATTAGCGACTCCGCCGCCCAGGCCGCGGCTCTGTCGCGCGCCACGAAAAGGGCCCTGGACGAGAATCTTTCTCTCGAGCGGCGTCTGGAAGAGGTCGAGCTTCTGGCCCTCGGGAGTTATGACGAAGCCGCGAATACCTTGCTTGCCTTGATGGAGCCGCGCCAGTCACTCGATTTGCAAGTAGCCGCGGCGCGAGCCATCGGCCAATTGCGAGACGATAGAACGGGACGAGCCGCGCTATCCGGCTGGAGAAGATACAGCCCTCAGGTCAGATCCGCCGTTCTCAATCTTCTGCTCGGGCGCACCGCATTCCATGAGCTCCTGGTTTCGGCCCTGGAGAAAAAGCAGCTGGCTTTTGGCGAGCTCAATCTTAATCTCGAGCAACGGCGCCGTCTTCTCTGGCATTCAACAGAGGACATCAAGAGACGGGCCGCCGCTCTTTTCGGCGACCAGGAATTCAGCAACCGGAAGAAAGTCGTCGATCAGTATTTGCCGGAGGTCGCGCACCTGCAGGGCGATCCGGCCCACGGGGAGATGCAGTTTCGCACTCTGTGCGCAAAATGCCACGTTCTCGGTAACATAGGCACCGCCGTGGGCCCCAACTTGAACATGGCGTTCAGCAAAGGGCAGGAGGATCTGTTGACCTCGATCCTGGATCCCAATGCCGCTATCGAACCCGAATACACGAATTATCTCGTGACAACAAAGAAAGGCGATCTCATCACAGGAATCATCAAGGGTGAAACCCCCGCCAGCATCACGCTCATGCGGGCCAACGGGGAAAGCGACAGCGTTCTGCGGAACGAGATAAAAGAGGTGCGTACCGACGGGTTGTCGCTGATGCCGGAAGGCCTGGAACAGGGCCTCAAGCGTCAGGATCTGGCAGACCTGCTGGCGTTTCTTCAGCAGCATCACGACTGAATCAGACCTCTACTTCCGCCGAGGGGCCGGGGGGCTGAGGAGCGGAGGGACAAGAGACACTCCTTCCCCTCTGCTCCTCAGCCCCCACGCTCCTCTGCCGCCTTTTGATGTCTGGATACGCGACAGGCAGATCCCACAATCGGACACTTTCGCTTCGGACAGAAGGGGCATGAACTGCCTTGATCTATTTTCTCTTTAAAGGTTTAGATTCTGACATCACCGTGGCATGATACTTGCCACTGCCTCTCCGGAGGAACAACAGGAATGGACATACCTCGCAAGTCGGCAGCCCGTAGGAGGCGGATCCGAAACATCATCTATGCGGTTCTTGGGTTGGCCGCAATCGCAGGTATCAGCCTGGGGCTGAGCAAACTGAAACCGGCGGCTCCCACAGTGGAGCGCGCCACCGTCTGGGTGGACACGGTAAAACGCGGCCCGATGCTTCGTCAGGTGCGCGGCCTGGGAACATTGGTTCCGGTAGACATTCGCTGGATCCCGGCGGTAACCAGCGGGCGCGTGGACCGCAAGCTGGCCCAGCCCGGGGCTTTCGTGAAGGCCGATACGGCGCTGCTCGAGCTCAGCAATCCTCAGCTGCAGCAGGAAACACTGAACGCCGAATGGGATTGGAAGGCTTCCGAAAAATCATACATGGACCTCAAAGTCAGACTTGAAAGCCAGCAGCTCAACCAGGAAGCCGATGCGGCCAGAGTTCAGGCAGACTACAACCAGGCCAAATTGCGTCTGGAGGCCAATTCGGAGCTCGCCAAGCAGGGACTGGTCCCGGAACTTACGGTGAAGCTGGATAAAGTCACGGTCGAAGAGCTGGGAAATCGTCTTCAGATTGAGAGAAAGCGGTTGGAGATCAACAAGGAGTCTACAGACGCCCAGCTGGCTGTCCAGAAGGCTCGAGTCGAGCAGTTGCGGGCAGTCTATGAACTGCGAAAGAGCCAACTGGACCAACTCAGAGTCCGCGCGGGCATGCAGGGGGTTCTTCAGTTAGTGGCGGTGGATGTGGGGCAAAGCGTGATCCCCGGGTCGAATCTTGCTCGCGTCGCGGACCCCACGCACCTAAAAGCCGAGCTGAAGATTGCCGAAACCCAGGCCAAAGACGTGCAAATCGGGCAGACTGCCGAGATCGATACGCGCAACGGCGTGATCCCCGGTCATGTCATCCGGAAGGACCCCGCGGTGCAGAACGGCACCGTGACCGTGGACGTGGCGCTCGATAGCGAGCTCCCCAAGGGAGCCGTGCCGGACTTGAGCGTAGATGGCACCATCGAGCTGGAGCGGCTCCAGGACATAATTTATGTGGGTCGGCCGGTTCAAGGCCAGCCGAACAGCCTGGTGACCCTCTTCAAACTGGAGGCTGACGGAAGAGAAGCGATCCGCGTGCAGGTGAAGCTCGGCCGTAGCTCCGTCAACACTATCGAAATCATGGAAGGTCTCAAGCCGGGAGATCAGGTGGTTCTGTCGGATATGTCCGCGCAGGATGCATTTAACCGCATCCGACTCAACTAGAGTTTCACCAAAGTATGAATGAAACTACAGATGAACACGGATAGACACGGATCTGAGTTCTCTGTTTATCTGTGGTCCATTTTGTGCACAAAGAACGTGATCCTTGTGTCTTCGTGCTTTTGTGGTGCAGGGAGGAGATGATTCAGCTCAAGGGCGTCGAGAAGTTTTATCAAATGGGAGCGACTCGGACCTACGTTCTCCGCCGCATCACGATGGAGGTGCGCGAAGGCGAGTTTGTCACAATTATGGGACCGTCAGGTGCCGGCAAGTCCACTCTCTTGAGTATCTTTGGAATGCTGGACAGTGCCTGGAGTGGGGAATTCTACTTTTTCGAACATGCGGTGCACAAGATGAGTCCGAAGGACCGGGTGGAGCTTAACAAGCGCTACATCGGATTTGTTTTTCAGCAATACCACCTGATTGACGGGCTTACTGTGTACGAGAATCTCGACATCCCGCTCTCCTATCGCAATGTTTCGCGCAAGGAGCGCGAGGCGATCGTCGCCGACAGTCTCGACCGGTTTCGCCTGGTGGGTAAGAAAGATCTCTTTCCGACTCAATTGTCCGGAGGCCAGCAACAACTCGTCGGAGTGGCGCGGGCCGTCATTGCCAGCCCCAAGCTGATCCTGGCAGACGAGCCTACAGGAAACCTCCATTCGGACCAGGGCCGGGAAATCATGGAATTGTTCAAGAAACTGAATCAGAACGGAACGACGATTGTGCAGGTAACCCATTCCGAAACCAACGCCGCTTGTGGCAACCGCATCATCCGCCTGGCAGACGGCTGGATCGTAGCTGAAACCTGACGCTGGTGTGGAACCCCTACGACCTTTAGCCCTTCCGAAGCAGTTCGGACTTTAGCCTGCAGAGAGTCCGAACTCTGGTCATCAGCCTGAAAACTGCACTCCAAACCTCGCCTGTAGTTTTCCTTCTGCGATTCCCGGTGCGCGTTTGGCGTTAAGTTCGGAGTTCAGTCTTTAGCTTTAGCCTGCTTGCAGGAGAGCTCGGGGCAGCTCTCAAAGCTGCAATGCAAAAACTTTCCCCGGAGGCAGGGTATGATCGGATAAGCAAAGCCCTTGGAGGGCAAGGGCCGAATAAAGTACATTGTTCAGGGCACTCCTCCACAATAGCACCTATGTCTTTCTCGCGCTTGGACGGCGAGGGCCGGGGAAGTACATTGTTCCGGGAACGTGTCCCTTAGATGTCGATAATGTATTTGGGGCACAGAAGTTGCCTTGCAGCTAGGAGACCGTCATTTGATCAAGTATCGTTTTGGCAGAGTCCTGTCCCGCTGCCTCCTGGGTCTTTGCATCATCTCCTGGGGGCCGTGGAGGTCCGCCGCCTTTGCCCTCAACCCCGCGAAGGCCATAACTCAGTACGGTCATGATGTCTGGCAGACCGAGGACGGACTGCCCCACAATTCCGTGGGTGCGATCCTGCAGACCAGGGATGGTTATCTGTGGTTGGGAACGAAGGACGGACTGGCTCGTTTCGACGGCGTTCGTTTTTCGATCTTCAACACTCGCAACACGCAAGCTCTTAAGAACAACAACATACTGGCACTCTATGAGGCCAGAGACGGAAGTCTGTGGATCGGTACTTTCGGGGGCGGCGTGAGCAGGCTGAAGGATGGAAACTTCGAAACGTATTCAACCGATCAGGGACTGACCCATACGGTCGTTTGGGCCATTTGCGAGGACAGGCATGGAAATGTTTGGCTGGGAACCGGTGGCGGGGGACTGAATGTCTGGAAGGATGGAAAGATCCGTGCTTTCACTACAAATGACGGCCTGTCCAACGATTTTGTATGGTCCATACTCGAGGACCGTAAGGGGAGTCTCTGGATTGGAACTAATGCTGGGCTGAATCGTCTTGTCGAAGGAGAGTTCGCGACCTACGGTTCGGGAGAGGGGCTTTCGAACGAGATCGTCCGGTCCATAATCGAAGACACGAGGGATGGCAGCCTCTGGATTGGCACCAATGGCGGCATAAGCCGGTTCAAGGACGGAAGATTTACCAACTACAGGGCGGAATTGGGTGTCTCCAACGCGCTCGTGAGAGCCATAGCGCAGGATGATCAGGGTGCGCTCTGGATCGGAACATCCTTCGGAGGAGTCAATCGCTTCTATGACGGCAGATTCTCAGCCTACACGGCCAAAGACGGCCTTTCCGACAACGCGGTGAGGTGTCTGTATCAGGGTCGAGAGGGGAGCCTCTGGATCGGAACCAACGGCGGTGGACTTAACAGGCTGAAGGACGGCAGGGTTACTCCATTTACGACGAAGGAGGGACTCTCCAACGACGTCGTCTTTTCTCTCCTTCAAGATGGCCCCGGGAACTTGTGGATAGGCACGGGCGGAGGAGGACTCAACCTTTTCAAGAACGGCCGATTCAGCCATATTACTGCCAGCTCAGGCCTGTCCAGCGATGTCGTCGCGGCGCTCTACGAAGACAGCGACGGCGCTCTTTGGATCGGCACCTATGGCGGGGGGTTAAATCGACTAAAAAACGGCAGGCTCACGCACTACGGGACAAAGGACGGACTCTCCGACGACAACGTGATCTCGATCTGCGGAACCAGTGACGGCAGCCTCTGGGTCGGCACGAACGGTGGCGGGTTGAACCGCCTGTATCAAGGAAAGTTCACGGCCTATGATGGGCAGCATGGCCTTGCGGGTAATATCATTTCTTCGCTTCATCAAGACGGGGCTGGCGGGCTATGGGTGGGGACATACGGCGCCGGGCTCTACCATCTCAAGGACGGGCAGTTGACCCGGTACACGAAGCGGCAAGGGCTCGCGGATGACGTAGTCTGGGGAGTCTATCTCGATGCGAGAGGAGAGCTCTGGGTTGCTACCGGCGACGGTCTTAGCCGGTTGAAGAACGGGAAAATTACGGCGTATACGTCGAGGGAAGGTCTGTGGGACGACAGGCTCTATCAAATACTGGAAGACAACAGCGGAGGCCTCTGGCTGAGTTCCAGCAACGGGATCTTCCGAATCACGAGAAAGGACGTCGATGACTTCGATAAACGTGTGACCCATTCCATCTCGTGTCAGGCTTATGGCACTGCCGATGGCATGCCGACGAACGAATGCAATGGCGGCTCGCCAGCGGGCTGGAAGACCAGAGACGGAAAGCTCTGGTTCCCGACCGGTAAGGGAGTGGTGATGATCGATCCGGAAGCGATCAAGATAAACCCGCTGCCTCCCACAGTGATAATCGAGGCCGTGAAGATCGACGACAAAAGCATCAACGCGCAGAAGTATGCGGATGTGCCACCCGGACGGGGGGAGCTAACCTTTGAGTTTACGGCGCTCAGTTTCCTGGCCCCGGAGAAAGTCCGGTTCAAATACAAGCTCGAGGGTTTTGATCCCGATTGGAGGGTGGCGACGGGGCTTCGGGAAGCGCATTACACGAACATCGGCCCAGGAGGATATGCCTTCAGGGTCATGGGATGCAACAACGACGGAGTCTGGAACCAGACACCGGCCTCTTTCAAGTTCCGCCTCCAGCCGCATTTTTATCAGACCTACTGGTTTTTTGGGCTATGTGGGATGGCGGCGGTTGTTTTGGGCGCTGGCGCCTACAAGCTGCGCGTGAGACAGATGACAAATCGGGAAAGAGAATTGATGCGCGTCGTCGAAGAGCGTACCAGGCAGTTGGAACAGGCGAACCAGAGATTGGAGCATCTTTCTTCGGTCGACGGGCTCACGGGGATTGCCAACCGCCGCCGTTTTCAAGATGTTCTCGAACTGGAATGGGGGCGCGCCAGGCGCGGAGCGTATCCTATTTCCGTGGCTATGGTAGACATTGATCACTTCAAGCTATACAACGACACCTACGGCCATCAATCTGGCGACGATTGCTTGAAACGGGTGGCTGCCACGCTTGCAAGCGTGCTGAACCGCCCCGGGGATCTGGTAGCCCGCTACGGCGGGGAAGAGTTCGTGGTTGTCTTGCCGGAGACCAACAGGCAGGGGGCTGTACTGATGGCGGAATCGCTGCGAAAGAAGATCGAAGATTTGCACATCGCCAATGCTCAGGCGCCGTCAGGTAGATTCTTGACGGCCAGCGTCGGAGTTGCAACGTGTATTCCGTCCCCCGAGGATGCTTCACCGCTCCATCTTCTGATAGCCGCGGACCGGGCCTTGTATCGCGCAAAGGGTGAAGGGCGAAACCGAACCGAAGAGGGGGCAGACCTTGAAAGCATGATCTTTCACGAGAGCGACGGTCTCTCGAGTTGACGAAAAAAATCCACCACAAAGACACAAAGAGACAAACGGACACCAAGCTCGCGCATTTCTTTGTGCCTTCGTGTTTTTGTGGTGAAAATCAAGCCAAGCTTTCACCGCGAAGACGGGAAGTGCGCAAAGAGAACCGAAAGAATGGTGGCAAGAAAAAGTCATTCTAGATTCTGACCTTGCGAGGAGGGATGCGCGATGGGGTTTACCCGGAAGCAGTTTCTCGATCTGGCCTCGAAGGGAGCGCTGGGCGCGTATGCCAGTTCGATCTTTGATTTCCTGCCAAGGGCCCCAGCCCTCCAGGCGGCCGATATCATATCTTCCCCCGAACTCCGCAAGGTCGGTGAGTATATCGCGTCGCATCGGGAAGAACACGTTGCCAATGTTCAGCGCGATCTGCGACAGCCGTCAGTGAGCTCCTGGAAGAAAGGGGTTTGGGAGATGGCCCAGGTCATG
>QHZE01000547.1 GCA_003225335.1 Acidobacteriota bacterium | reverse complement strand
TCGTCAGGGAATCGATCGGAGCCGAGTCGAACGATTCGGACGGTCATTGTGGAGATCAGGCGGGCTATTTTTACCTGTAGCCGGTGACGTCGGCGGGCTTGCCTGCGTCCTGAACCTCGGTCATATATCTCCAGGCATCGGGCCGGCTGCCGTCGAGATCGGTGAAACCATAGATCTTCGCCAACTGCCCGCTGGACAGCGACTGCCCGTTCCAGCGCGACACGTCGGGATCCTGCGCGAGCGCCGCAACGGCCCGGCCGACGAAAGCGGGACTCTCGGAAATGGCGAAGCCGGGCACGCGCTTCGTCGCGTCACGCCAGTTCGATTCCGTCACGCCGAAGGCCTCGAGCATCGCCTCCGATCGGAGCCAGCCCGGAGTGAGCGACACGGCCGTGGCGCCGTGCGGCTTCAACTCGTGCCCGAGCGAGAACCCCATCCGCAGCACGGCCGCCTTGGCGAGGTCGTAGAAGAAGGAGTTCCGGTAGTTGCTCCCGTTGTACTCGGCAGTTCCATCGTTGACCTCGACGACCAGGCCGCCCGGCGTCTTGATGAGCAAGGGTATCGCGAAGTGGCTGGTGATGGCGTGCGTGTCCACCGCCAATCGCAGGCTGCGCAAGCCGTAGTCCAGGTCCGAATCCCAGACTGATTTGCCCCACTCGATCCGGGTGGCACCGAAGATATCGTTCACGAGAACGTGCAGGCGGCCCTGTTCGGCTTCGATGCGGGCCACCAGCGCGCGCACCTCGGCGGGAACGAGATGGTCCACCCGGACCGCGATTCCGCGGCCGCCGGCTTCATCGACGAGACCCGCGGTCTCTTCGATCGTCTCCGGCCGGTTCATCTCCGATCGCTGCGACCGGGTCGTTCGCCCGGTGACGTAGACGGTCGCTCCGGCCGCGCCCAATTGCACGGCTATCCCTCGTCCCGCTCCCCGGGTCGCTCCGGCGACCAATGCGACTTTTCCCTTGAGTCCTTGGCTCTTCATTGCTAACAACTCGACGCTCAAAGCCGAACCTTGCCGGTCAGGATTTCCCACCACAGACGCCAGTCGCCCATGAAGCTGAACCCGGGATACTTGAACGTCGCTGGCTTGTTGTGCTCAAAGAAGAAGTGGCCGACCCAGGCGAATGCGTAGCCTTGGATCAGAGCTACTGGCACCAGCCACCACAGTTGCGTGACCAAGGCAGTGATGAGCAATGCGGCGGCAATACTCGTACCAACGAAGTGCAGTCGGCGGGAGATCCGGTTGGCATGTTCGCTGAGATAAAACGGATAAAAATCGGCGAAGGTACGAAATGGCTTCTCTTTGCTCACGTTCGAACTCCCAAGTAGGGTGACTTCGATCCTGACGCCTAAGGTCCGCTCTCGGGCGCGCGGCTGGACTGTGCCAGTCTGAGAACCACTGTGGCACTGACAAACCCCGCGATTGCCGAGGATACAAGGCTGCCGATTCCCACGAGGAGCCATATGTAATAAGTGGCACCGCTGCTGGCGAACGCGAGGAACATGACCGAGCCGAGAACGGCAATTGGCAAGGAGACTAGGGAAGTGGTGGATATCCAGTGCCGCGGAAGAAATGAAGCAAGCAATGCAGAAGTGAGTGCCAGCGATAGAACGACAGAAACCGCTACAACCACCGGACTCGCGCCGACGGGCGTTGTTCGTGCAGCCCAGAGCACGAAGATGGGCGCGAAAATCCCCGCTCCTGCGGCGACGGTATAGATGGCGTAGGCTCTAAGCACGGCGCGGTGTAACGACCCTTAGTACGGTTAGCCGCCCCTTTTGCCAGTACGAGCGTGAGCGGCGATAACCCCACCCCACAACTTTTCAATCTCCCCTACCAACCTCTGAAATGCACTTTTCTCCGCTTCTTGCCGGGCGGCGTCGATCGCTTCTTTCGTGGACCAGAAGGTCGCGCGCTGCTCTTCCACGGAGGTGGCTTCCGCAACGCCATAAATGAACCCCGTGCGCACATCAAAGATTGCAGCGGAAGCCGTGGCGGTGACCTTCGCTTTCTTGTTGGGCAGGAAGCCTAGCGTGATGAGGCCCAGCGGGCCGACATCGACGCTGTCGACGTTGAAGCCGGTATCGAGCGAGTAGACAAGGAGTAAGTCAGTCTTGAGCGAGGCCGCCGCAAGACGAAGATCCTTCATTGATTTGAAATTGGGCGGCAGGAGGAGCCGATTCATCAAGGCAAGGCCTTCCAGCTGAGGTAACCTGGCCATTCGGTCGAAGGTTTCTTCCGGCTCGATGTCGCGAGTTGTAACCACGCAATACTGCCCGGTACCGTAACAGCGATTTGTAGGAGACGAATACCCCGAGGCTTGGATTCGCGCCACTGCCATACGAGCAGGGAAGGGCGAAGCCGGTTCAGCCTTCAGTAACTCTCCGATGTCCGCGTCCGCCCTTGAGAGATTCGCAATTGAAACTCCGGGTCCTGGTGTTGTGTAAGTCGCACAACCGGCAAGGACCGCACAGGCCATCAACAGGCTGCGCGCGGATACCTTCGAGAACACCTGCCACATTTTCATTCTTGCCTCCACTTCGCGGAGTAATCCTGGGCGGCTAACGTTCGCGGCCACCGGGCCGACGAGATGAAGGATGCCACAAGGAGCGCTGCTTCAGAGGGCTGATCTTCATCCGATTTGGTGGACACATTTTCTGAACGACTTAGCAGCTATGCCTCGGTACGCTCTCTAATTAATAATACAGATCGGCCCGCGCAAAGAACACCTGCTTTCCAGAGGAGACAACCAGTTCGGAGTGGATACACGCCCTCGAGCGCCTTACGACTCTCAGTCTCTCTTAAGAGGCCTAAAACGTTAGGTCGAGGTGTCCACATTATCGGATGAGGTTCCACGTCGGGTGGAGCGAAGGGTTAGGCGCCAACTTCACTAGCCGCTCGCCAAAGAGATTGGAACTCCTCCGCGGATATGGCCCGCAATTCTTCCTGCTTGAACTGCTTGTGCGCCATATCAGTCCAGAAGCCCGTATTGCGGTGATTCGGCGTACGGAACAAAACGTTCCCTGATTCGGCAAGAGCGATTTCCCTTTGCGGCCAACCATCGTCGGACAGTTCCAACACCCATTGCTTTACCTGGGGGTATAGCCTCTCGATATCGGGGTTCGCGCGTGGAATGAAGAAGAGAACGGCTTTGAGTAACCGCACCCGCCAATCGTTGAGGACCTCCGCTGAAAAATCGGTTGCTTCCGTGGTGATGCCGTAGCGCATATTCTTTTGACGCCTAACGTTCGCGTTCAGCGGAGCGCCGCTTGCGGCGCGTCCGGTGCAACGCGTGGTTGGGCGACTTTCTATTCATTCTTGGAACTCGGGCCCGCGACCTGTGGGGTATTGGGTCTCCCACTCTTGGCCATTGAACTTGGTGACCACCAGTTCCTGAACGGTCCCAGCGTCAAGGCACCTAGCGTTGACACTGAAGCCGTCAGGGTGTGAGCGCGGAACATAGAACGACTTGATACCACAGGTCGAACAGAACAGGTGCCTGGCCGTGCCGGTGTTGAACTGATAAGTGGTCAATGCATCCGAGCCAGACAGCAGCTTGAACCGCGACTTTGGAACGGTTAGATGCAAATAACCGGACTTCGTACAGATGGAGCAGTTGCAGTCTGAAACTTCCAGCTTGGCAGGTGCCATGACTTCAAACCGCACGCGCCCGCAATGACAACCACCAGTGTGTCTAATCACGGCAGCCTCGAAGTCGCCCAACGTTCGCGCCCACGCGCGGGCGCGGAAG
>QHZE01000546.1 GCA_003225335.1 Acidobacteriota bacterium | reverse complement strand
CGGCGTTTGAAAACAAATAGCGGAGGAATCAACAGTGGATTGGCACAGGCGAAAAGTTCTCTTGACAGGAGGAGCCTCCTTCATCGGCTCGCATCTGCTCGATGTCTTGGTCCAACGCGGCGCCCAGGTTCGGGTGATCGACGATCTCAGCAGCGGAAAGCTGGAGAATATCCGCCGTCATCTCAGTAACGGCAAAGTGGAATTTGTTCAGGCCGACCTCAAGGAGCCGGGGACGGCTGAAAGAGCGGTCGAAGGGATGAGCGTCGTGTTTCATCTTGCGGCCGATCACGGCGGCCGTGGCTATGTGGACCTTCACCAGGCCGCGTGCGCCACGAATCTGGTTTTGGACGGAAATGTCTTTCGAGCCTGTTACAGGGCAAAGGTTGACAAGATCGTCTACGCTTCCTCCGGTTGTGTCTACCCGAACCACCTGCAGGCAAACCCTGAAGAGGTCGTGTACCTTACCGAGGACATGGTCGGGCCACCCTACGATGCCGACAACATGTACGGTTGGGCGAAACTCATGGGCGAGATGACCCTCCAGTCCTATTACAGGGATTGGGGGATGAAGTCCGCCTCATGCCGGTATTTCACCGTCTACGGAGAGCGCGGGCACGAAAACCACGCGGTCATCGCCATGATCGCGCGCGCCTTCGTTGGACAGGACCCGTTTGTCGTCTGGGGCAGCGGCGAGCAGATTCGCAACTGGACCCACGTGAGCGATATCGTACGAGGGACTGTGCTGGCCGCGGAAAAGATTGAAGACGGCACAGCCGTGAATCTGGGCACCATGGAGCGGACTCGCGTCATGGACGCGGTAAAAGAGGTGCTCGAGTATACCGGCCGGCAGGCCGAAATCGAGCTTCGACCGGATATGCCCACCGGGCCCATGAACCGCGTGGCGGACAACTCCCTGGCGAAGAAGCTCCTGAACTGGGAGCCCGAGGTGAAGTTCTATGAAGGCCTGCACGGTACCATCGACTGGTACTTCTCCACGAAAGACCGAGAGGAGGTGCGCGCAGTCCTGGACCAAAGACTGACAGAACGCTCAGCTGGGACCTCTCCCACCACGGATTCCACGAAGCAAAAGCTGGCCACGAATTACACGAAACATGCGCGCGCATGATGCGCTTGAAAAGCTCCTCTCTTACAGCCTCTTTTGCCGTGAGGCTCGCTACCGCGTAGACCGTGAGCAAGGGGAACAATTCGTGTAATTCGTGGCAGGCTTTTTTGAGATTGAACCTTTCCCAAGGGTCCCTCTAACGGGGCAGAGTTGAGAGATGAACCCCCTGCATATAGCCTTCTTTAACCGGTCGTTTTACCCGGACACGGCGGCCACCGGCCAGCTTCTCACCGAACTTTGCGAAGGTCTTGTACGGGACCACGGGTGCAAGGTTTCCGTGGTGGCGGGCCTTCCCCTCATCCCTGCGCGGGCCGACGGGAACGGATTCAAAAGAGGACGTCTCTTCCAGCGAGAGCAACATAAGGAAATTGAAGTCATCCGCGCTCGTGGGACCAGGTTTTCGAAGCGGAGGTTCCCGGGACGATTCAGCAACTATGTGAGTTATTTCCTCTGCGCCTGTTATGGCGGTATTCATCTGGATCCGCCGGACATCGTCGTAGCGCTCACGGATCCCCCGATCATCGGTCTGGCCGCATACCTCGCTTCGCGCCGTTACGGCGCTCGTTTTGTCATGTCCTTTCGAGATGTGTTCCCCGAGGTAGCGCGGCTGCTGGAGGATTTTCAAAGCGAGATCGTAAACCGCGCGCTTTACCGGACCAACCGTTTCCTGGTCCGCAGGGCCGACCGGATCGTGACGCTGGGCGAAACGATGCGCCGGAAGCTCATCGAAGGTAAAGGGGCCGACGCAGCCAGGACCCTGGTGATTCCGGACTGGGCGGACTGCTCCCAGATCGTGCCGGGGCCAAAACGGAATTCCTTTTCGATCGCGCATGGACTGGCGGACAAGTTTGTGGTGATGCACTCCGGAAACATCGGTCTGTCCCAGGGTCTCGACACCGTCATCGGCGCTGCCGCGTTGCTCAAGGGCTTCCAGGATATCGAATTCGTTCTTGTCGGAGAGGGCGTGAAAAAAGCAGCTCTTGCGGACCAGGCTCGGGCTTCGGGACTGGGTAATGTTCGATTTCTGCCCTACCAACCGCAAGAGCGTCTGACCGAGTCTTTCGCCACGGCAGATGTTTTCCTTGTTTCGTTGAAGCCCGGCCTGGCGGGATACATCGTGCCGAGCAAGCTGTACGGCATTCTCGCCGCGGGAAGGCCGTACGTGGCGATGGTCGAAACGGAGTGCGAAGTTGCCGACATCGCGAGAAAGCGCGGGTGCGGTTTATTGGCGGAACCAGGGAATCCCGCCGATCTCGCCGGAAAGATTCTGTTGCTCCACAACGACCGCGCGCTGGCCCGGCATCTCGGCATCAATGCGCGCCGGGCGGCGCTCACGTTTGACCGGCCCGTTCAGGTGCGCGCCTATTACGAGCTTTTCCGCGACCTGGCGTTCGGAGTTCAGGCTTCAGGCTGCACTGAGTCCGTGCAGGCTAAAGCCTGAACTCCGAACCCAGGTATGGAGTTCAGCCTTCAGGCT
>QHZE01000545.1 GCA_003225335.1 Acidobacteriota bacterium | reverse complement strand
AGAGAGGAATCCATTAACCGTGAGGTGCTGACGCGCTCGCAGGTGCCCCCTGACGCGATTTGCATGCTGAATGGAAAAGTGAAAAACACCGCCGACGAGGTAAGGCTCATCGCTCATGAGCTGGCACAAAGGGGCAGAGATCGGGTGATCATTGTCACGTCCAAGGCCCACACTCGCAGGGTCCGGGCCACGTGGCGGGCTCTCGTTGGAAACTCGCCTTCCGCGATCGTTCGCTATGCGGCAAAGGATCCGTATTCCCCGAGCCGCTGGTGGAGAAACACTCGCGAGGCCCT
>QHZE01000544.1 GCA_003225335.1 Acidobacteriota bacterium | reverse complement strand
TTGTCATCCAGGTCCTGCGGTAAATCCCGCCGTAGCTCGGTAGCGACGATGGCCTTTGGGGCAGAATCGCGACAGAGGATTCCGAAATAGACTTCGTGCCGCGTGTAAAGGATTCGTACCTCAGTCACCTCGGTCGGGGTCTGGCCCTCGTGCGGCTCACGCTGGCGGAAACCCCTCGCCGGTTCGGCAGCTTGCCACAGTGGGTCGTTGAGCGTTCCATCCAGGCGAGGGGCGCGCTCGACTCTGACCGCCTGAGCAACCTTAGGCCCGGTCCCGATGACACCGCGGCTCTGGTTAGTGCGTCCGTGGGCCGGTGAGCTCGCACACAACGTGATGGTCACGGTGATAATGCACAGAATGACCAAGTGGTGGAACCCATGGCTTTTCCGATGCTTCGGAAGGATTGGCCGCCTCATGGCTTTCGCTCCGGTCGAAAGCGTTCGGCAAGAGAGGGCTGCCTGGAACACCGATGTATCACGCTCACTGGATAGTTCTCGATAGTTTCTCTTAAGCCAGCCTTCGAGTCGCACCCGGTCAACTCGCCGCAGAAATGACGCGCGGGTTTGCACACCCAAGCAGCTTAACGACACAACCTGAAGAAAAGCTGAAAGCGCAACCAATTATTGCAGCCAAATTATTATTGAGGCGCAAGATTGGAGGCGCAGTCGGGAAAGGATTCGAGCAGCAGCACACCGGCGCGGCCTCCTTGACTCCGACCGGCGCCCGGCCGGATCCGCCGTCTGCTCGATTCTCTTGCGGTATTCAGCCGCGAAGCCGTCGCCACCGCAATCGAGAAACGTCACACCACCCAAGCCCCTCGGTGCCGATTACGTGGCCAACATTCTTTTGCCAGCAGCAGTCGCCGTGACGAGCAAAAGCACCTCTCCCGCTCAAGGCTGTTCCTGAAAGGATCATGGGATTCGTTTCGAGAGCAGAGGCGCCACGATTGATTCTCGGTTGCATCTGTACATAGCGCGACTCTACCGCCATACGCGGGCCATACGAGAGGTTGACGCCCGGTAGCGTTCGGTCTTAGAGTACAAGGGATGCGTAGGCTTCTCCTCGTCTTTCTATCCTTCGTGTTCTCGTGGGCCTTCCTGCGGGCACCGCTCCTACACGTCCATAATCACGATTCTTCCTTCGCGCGTGCGGGAGGCCTCTGGCACACCCACTTCCAGGCCGCACCTTCACACGGAGTAAGGCTCGAAGAGCCGAGTCCCTCTCATGACGGCAGGCTGGACTGGTTCAACCAGGCCAGGGGCAGAGTTAGCGCGTTCCATCCCATTCCAGTACAGGCGTCCATCCCGGCGCCCACCGCAACTTTCGCGTGGGTTGTGCTGACGCTAACGCCGCGAGGGCATGACCCGCCCCTATCGTCGCCTCGCGTACCTCGCGGTCCCCCCCTCCAATAACTCCGCTCGCGGCCCGATCTGCCGCGTACTCCTCCGCGTGTCTTTATCTTCAAGTTCAACCAACGAGGTGCTGGCATGCTCCTGCGGTCGCAGATCGCTACCTTCTCTCTACTTATGCTCGTGTCAAGCCTGCGAGCGCCCGCGCAAGAATGGAACGAAGTCCAGGTTATCGAACGGTTCCTGCAGCAAAGCCCGCAGCCTCGTGAACTACGTGCACGCGTCGCGATCGCCCAGGCGGAGGCGCGTGGCCGCGCGCTCTACCCCAACCCCAGCTTCAGTTACAGTCGCGAGGGTGCCGGATTCAACGAGTTTTTCGAAGTCGGACAGACCCTTCCGATATCAGGTCGCTTGGGATACTTGCGACAAGCCGGGACTGCTGCGGCCAGCGCCACCGAGTCCCAGAGCACAGCCCTCCTGTGGGAACTGCGAAGCGACCTAAGGATTGCCTTCTACCGCCTACTGGCCGCTCAGCAAGAAGAGGCTCTTGTCGACGCGAGTATCGAAAGACTGCGCGAGGTCGTCCGAATCCTGCGCGATCGTGAGAGAGAAGGAGAAGGATCGCGTTACGACCGGTTGCGGGGCGAGCGCGAGATAATCGAAACTCGGACGGAGCGGAGCGCGGCCCAGGTTCGGGTCGCTCAAGCGCACCGCGAATTGCTCTCATTCCTGCCTGCCGGAACTCAGATCACACGTGTCACCGGTCGGTTCTCGCTCGGTTCAGCGACGGCCACGATGGCGGAACTCGTGAGCCGGGCCTTGATCGCCCGAGCCGATTATCGTGCCGACCAGCAAGAGTTCGAACGCTACCAGTTGGAGAAGCGGGCTGCTGAGCGGCTCCTGATACCGGAGCCGACCATCAGCGCCGGACTGAAGCGAGCTGAAACTCCGATGAGCCCGCACCAGGCTGGTGCGGTTGTCAGCCTTTCGTTGCCGATTCCTCTGTTCAATACCGGTCGCAAGGAAGTCATGCGTTTTGAGGCGCAACAACGACAGGCGGACGCGCGCCGCGAAGCAGTTGCGCAGCAGATCCGAGCACAGGTTGAAGGGGCTTACCAGACATTGCTCGTACGCCAAAGAGATGTGCAGGAATACGGGCGCGAAAGTGGAGAAACGGGGGCGGAGCTCAGCCGGATTGCGCAGCTGGCGTATCAAGAGGGAGAGATCGGAATTCTTGAGCTGCTCGATGCTTACCGGGTGAATCGTCAGTCTCAGTTGCACCTCCTGGAATTGCAGGAGAGCACCAAGGAAGCTGCAATCGGACTGGATCGCGTTGTAGGAGAAGAGGTGGTGCCATGAAAGTGCTGTGTCTTGTTGCCGCCGCGCTGATGCTGACCGCCTGCAGGAGCAACGGTCCCTTCCCGAAAGCGGCGTCGGGCGTCCCTCATACCGAGACTATGACTCACTGGACCGCGAAGACGGAGCTCTATCTTGAATACCCTCGTCTGATCATAGGCCAAACGAGTCGGTTTGCCGTGCACCTTACCCGTCTTGACGATTTCAAGCCTGTGGACTCGGGTCGTGTTGAGATACGCCTGGGAAATCAGAACGGCGCACCTGAGACGTTTGTGACCGACGCCCCTTCAAAAGCCGGCATTTTCGGCGTCGATGTCCGACCGACGCAGCCTGGGGTGCAACGGATGAACCTGAAATTGGCTTCGATCAATCTTGTTGATGTTCATGACCTCGGATCTGTGCCAGTCTATCCGGACGCAGCGGCGGCATCCGGGCAGCCGAGTGAAGTCAGGAAGGAAGAGACTATTGCATTCCTGAAAGAGCAGCAGTGGTCATTGGACTTCGCCACCGAGGTGGTGAGTGAGCGGCGTGAACGCTCCAGTTTGCGCGTACCCGGCGAGGTCCGCCCGCGCACTGGAGGCGAGGCCGAGGTTACCGTGCCGTTCGACGGGCGCATGGTCGCGTCGAATCTCATTGCGCTAGGAACCTCGGTCAGAAGGGGGCAGGTGCTGGCGGGAGTGCTGCCGCCCACAAACAGTCCCGCCGACCTTCCCGCATTGGAGATGGCACGGGCTAAAGCCGAGGCGGCCCTTCAGCTCGCGCGAAGGGACCTCCGACGGGCACAGCGTCTCTTGGAGCTCGGCGCTGTCCCAGCCCGGCGCCTGGACGAGGCACAAACTGCCGAGCTCACGCAGGAAGCGCGGCTCAAGGCGGCCGAGGCTCGCTTGGCGCAGTACCAGGCGACACGCAACGCAGAAGGCGACGAGCAAGATGATCGGCTGTTCAGACTCAGAGCGCCTATCTCGGGGGTGATTGCCGAGACACACGCCGCCGCGGGAGCCAATGTGGACGCTGGCGAAACCTTATTCAAGGTCGTCGATGTTGACACGGTCTACGCCGAGGCCAATGTGCCTGAAACTGACCTATCCAAGCTCCAACAGCTCACCGGTGCAGAGCTCGAAATCCCAGGGAGCGACCGGAGAAAAGCCCTGGGCCGCCCCCTATCGGTTGGCCGAGTCCTCGATCCCGCCTCTCGCACCGTCAGCGTCATTTACCAGGTGACGAATCA
>QHZE01000543.1 GCA_003225335.1 Acidobacteriota bacterium | reverse complement strand
CTAATCAAAGACGGCGTTTCCACTGGAGCGAAGCGAAAGACGTTCATCTACGTCAACAACCGCTTGGAAGGAAACGCACTGGACACGATCGCTGCCATGCTGGCGGAGTCGGAGTGAGCAGCGCTGACCTGAGCCGAACGAGCGGCGGCTGCATCATCAGGCCCAGGTGAGGCAAACCAAGAGCGCAGGGCGTTTTCGGCGCCCGGTCAAATTGTCTTGGTAGGCCGTGGAACAATTCTGGCATCGAGTGTGAGTTTGGGCCTTCAATAAACGAACCGCCGGTCGTATAATAAAAGTTGGATGGCGCACCAGACACAGGTCGATGCAATCAGCAATAATACGCAACAGTAGATCACTTCAGATTCTGCTCGGTTGGTCGAGCTTGCGCTTACGCTCAGTGCCCGACAGGCGGTGGTGCTCACCCCGAAGTGAAGGGGATCGGAAGTTCATGTTTTTGGTAGTGGCTGCCTTCTGCAACTTCAGCCCGATGGCGCGCTCCGAAGCGACGGTCCAGCCACTCACGGCTAAAGCAATTGAGGTGAAGGGCCGATGAAGGCGAACAGAGATGCCAGACCTGTTTCATCTTGACGTCGTCCCGGACCAGGACACATCGTTCAGGGGAAAACGCCTTACAGCTTATGCGTGTTCTGTCTTCTCCCTGGCTCCGAATGCTTCCTGTGGTGCTAAGCGCTACAACCTTCCTGCCTGCCAACGCCGAGCAAATGCCCGTGCGCCAGCGCATCGCCTTCCCGGATGTGCGCCTGGAAGTCTTCGGATTGCCCTGGTTCAGCGAAGACAAGCCCGCACTACGTCGCTTGCCGTTGCGTTTGAAAGACCGATTCCGTTCACCGGTCTGGGACTTGGCCCAGGACCCCAGCGGCGGCAGGATTCGCTTCCGAACGGATTCCACCACGATTGGCCTCATGGCGGAGAATCCCGGCTTCTCCAACATGCATCACATGGCCAGTGTGGGGGAGAACGGTTTTGATCTGTACGTCGGCCGCGATTATGTGGGCAGCGCCTGGCCCGACGCCTCCGGCAAAATCAGCAAAGAATGGCGGGTTGGCCGAGAGCGTCGGATGCGGGACATTACCTTGTACCTGCCTCTCTACAAAGCGGTGGCAATACAGGAATTGAGCCTGGACGCCGATGCCCAGCTTGAGCGGCCGAAGCCCTATGCCGTCCCCAAACCCATCGTCTACTACGGTTCGAGTATTACTCAAGGCGGATGTGCTTCCAATCCTGGCGGCTCCTGCCAGGCGATCCTCGAGCGAAACCTCAATGCCGATTTTGTCAATTTGGGGTTCAGCGGCAACGGTCTGGGTGAACCAGCTCTGGCAGAAGCTATTTGCGGATTGGACCCGTCTTGCATCGTGCTGGACTTTTGGGGCAACCCGTCAGCAGACCAATACGCCGCCGCGCTGCCGGTCTTTGTGAAGATCCTGCGGCAGAAATGGCCTCGGCTGCCGATCCTCGTGACCAGCCCATTCTATTTTCCAGCCGAGGAAACCGATGGCGGTGTGGCCCGCGAGCAGACGGCCAAGCGGCTTACAGCAAGAGGGTTCGTTGAGCAGCGCCGCAAAGGCGGGGATCACCGGATTTGGTACGTTGATGGGCTCAAGATGCTGAACCGGGAACAAACCGCCGGGCTGGTGGATGGAGTGCATTGTAACTCGCTCGGCTTCTTCTACAACGCCCTCGGGTTGGAAGCGTTCCTCCGGAAGGCCCTCAAGTAATCACGATGAGAACTTTTCTGAGAGCTTCTTCCCTAGTCGGTGTCGCAGCTCTCGTGGCTGTGCTGTGCTCTCCCCTTCAGGCGGACAGCAGAAACGAGGACTCCCCTTGTTCGCGCCGACCATTTCGACGCTGCCGAGGATCGGACGTCCGAATGCGTTTCGGGGCCTCCGCCTTGGACACACGTCGCACTCTGGATCGCGCCCGATATGCCGGAGACAACCCTGACTTCGCTTGGGTGCGAGCACACAGCACGGCTAGAGTTCCTCCATAGTGGACGCGGTTCGAACTGAAAACCCCGGTGCACGAGCGTCCAATTCCCGGAGTCCGGTTTGGGCACGTTTAGCTCCTCGCACGCTTGGACGATCTCGGTAAGCCAACGTTCCAAGACGATGCGAGTTTCGAAATGGGGGTGATCTTTTTTCCTGATTCCTTAGATTCATTCATATGCAGGCGGACAGGGTGGCGTCCTGCAACCGCTTTGCAAAGACACTCGATCCGTTGTGTTCCGCTATCACCAAGGGCAGGACGGCCTTTGTCCGACCTGGCGTCGTATTCTGGGATGAAACTCAAAACGCATGAACTTTCGCGAACCAGATTATGTGCTAAACGAGCCTTGGTGGGTGGCCGTCATGGGATGCGTGGCGGTGGCAGCGTTGTTCGCCTTTGCGCTCATCGCCGTGTGAGGTGGTTGGCTCGCAGCTTTCGTGGCAGGCCGATCTTAACTGTGAAGGGTTAGAACTTTCGCTGCTGGACACAGCGGCTTGACACAGATCCCCACCCTTAGAAACTGGAATCATGGATAAGAAACTTTTTGGAGATCTCCCCTTCGGAACCAGATTCATCTTCTACGGCAAGACCTACACAAAGATCGCCTTGAACATGGCGGAGGACGAGAAACGTTACGGCAATACTTTTCAGACCGGGACTGAAGTCGAGCCAATCGAGTGCGACCCGCAAACCGGGATTTTGGACCTTCAATAAACGAATCAGCAGTCGTATACCCAGAGGCCCATCGGGCCGAAATAAGATAGCCCAGCTCGGAGCGAGTCCGCGAGCGCCACCCGGGGTAACCAGCCCCAAATAAAATCTCCTCCATTTTGCAGGCCGCCGCCAGCCGCAAGGCGGCCTGCAAAAGGGAACTCGTTCGGTCTCGACAAAACCCCCAACGCAAATCTATTCTCACCGCTATGAAAGGTTGGTCTAACAATGCGCCGAGCGTGGATCGTTCGGCCCGGGAGGAGGCACTTGGCCACGCCATCCCGACCGGTGGTCGCGGCATCCTTAGAATCACAGTCAGCGGCTGGAGGTGGTCCGCGTCGGACAACTCCCCGCCTGCCACATTTTGGAGGCAAATATGAAGACGATCCTCTCAGCGGCGTTGTTACTGGTACTCGGGCTCTGCGGCCTTGCGGGTGCGCAGGAGAAGGCAGACCCAGTCGGGACGTGGAAGTGCGAGTACCAGATTGGCGAGCAGAAGCGGACGTCCACACTGACGATCAAGATGGACGGGGACAAGCTCGCCGGGACGATGAGCTGGCCTGACCAGAAGGAGACGAATCTCAAGGACGTGAAACTGAAGGATGCAGATCTGACCTTCTCCGCCGAGCGGGTGCTTGGGGATAACAAATTCAACGTCGAGTACAAGTTCACGATCACCGGGGACAAGCTCAAAGGGAAAGGTGCAGTGGAGACTGGGGGCGAAAAGCGGGAGTTCGACATTGAAGGGAAGCGGGAGAAGAAGGACAAGTAGCGGTTGACGGCAACGGGGGCATCTGCTTCAGGGAAATTAAGGGTTCAGCCGTATTGGGCGGGGAACATAGAACCATCGCCCGGCTTCTCTACGGCAGGATCACCAAGCGATAAAAACGTTGCGGTGCCGTGTCCTGGAATGGATCGCCATACTGCACGGCGCCGAACACATTCGTCAGGAAACCCACACTTTGCCATGATATAAGATCGGTTGATTGTTGCAGTTCGTACGCCCGGCCCAAATCGCCGGAGAACCGAAATCGAAATTCATCTTCGCTCGCATGCACAACCCATGGCCAAGCTACGAGTCGCACACTCCGCGTGAAAATTGCCGTGATGACGTTGCTTCGGTCGAGTGTCACGACGGTAACGTAGCGGGCCGCGCTCGGCTTCACCATCACTTGGCCATGTCCGTTTTCGATCAACGTGAGCGTCACTTCAGCCGCATTCAACGGAGCAAACAGGCACGACACCGCCGGATTTGCGTTCGTAATCGAGATACGCAGCGGGTTGTTCGTGCCGCTGGCAGCGTTGCCCCAAAGCGAGAAGCCGCTACCTGTTTGTGGCAGGGCAGTCAATGTGACGGTATACCCGTACGGATAAACTCCCGCAGCTGGATCAATGATCACGGAGCCGTTGCCACTCGTTGTCGTCCTTAGCGTCGTGCCAAAGACAGCTTCCACGTATTGGTCGCGTGACATGCGAAGACTGTTCGTCGCATTCGTGCCGCTGACGTCGCCCAGCCATTGCAGAAATGTCCATCCGGGCGCGGGCACGATTTCCAGAGAGGCTCAGTGGTTTGAAGATCATTCACCCATCGCGGACGCGCATAAGAAGAAGGATGTCGTGGGCATCTCGGCCAAGGTCATCGCGGTTTTGGGCGAGGTCGGCGATTCAGCGCCGGTGACACCAGTTGGAATCAATCTCCCGAATGCGGATTGGATCCGGGAGAAGTACGGGTCCAAATCCGTCATGGCTGGCAATATCATGGCGGCCTACAATTATGTGAAGGCCCGCAGTCCGGCAACCGAAGAGTTTGCTGCGACTCCTGAAGTCGCGGCGCGCATCAAGAAGCACGGTGCCCTCGCGTCCGACTTGCACGTGGACATGCATGAAGTCATTGGTCATGCCTCGGGCAAAATCAATCCCGGTGTGGCCACGCCGGACAAAACTTTGAAATCATATGCTGGCACGCTCGAAGCACAACTTCAGCGGCCGTGTAATTACGCGGATATCAAAGTGCTGGGAACACGGCGGGACCGCGAGATCGCGCGGCGCATCGTACGCGCCATCTCGGCTGTCCAAACCCCTTCCGGTCACTGATCTTAAGACGCCGTTTGGCTGCGTGCACCAAGCCAACTCTCTAGCAGTCTGGACCCGGTTGCCCGAGATCGCCACGTGGATCCAATCCGCCAACGCATCCAACAATTCGACTCGAACTTCGGCATCCTTACGTCCCGTGCGGGCGGGCACGTGAAACGAATAATCCGCATCCCGAAACAGTTTGAGTGCGGCGCAGCCGCCGATCCGTTCACAGAGCGCCTTCAGTAGCTGCTGGTTCGCGAGATCATCACGAGTTCCTTGCAGGAACAGCATCGGAATTTTTACCTCGAAGAGGTGCTTCCCGCGCTCGTCGGATGGGCGCGCGGCGGGATGAAGGGGGAATCCGAGAAACACCAGGCCGCGCACGCCGGGGAACGGCGATGCGGCTTGCGCTTGAGATGTCATCCGGCCGCCAAAGGATTTGCCACCGGCCAATAGAGCAAGCTCTGGAACCAGGC